>JBIOZI010000140.1:0-4540 GCA_044871085.1 Steroidobacteraceae bacterium
GTTCGAACAGGTCGCAGATGTGACGCTCCCAGAAGCGCGCATCGGCGAACCACGGGAAGGCTCGCGGAAAAGCCGGATCGTTCCAACGGGTCGCGATCCACGACGCGTAGTGCAGGATGCGCAAGGAGCGCAGCGCTTCGACGAGCGTGAGCTCGGCGAAATCGAACTCGCCAAACAACTCGTAGCCTTCCATGAGCGCCGCCCACGAAGCCTGCTGGCTGGCGGCATCTCCCGAGAGGAACATCCACAGGTCCTGGACGCGCGGCCCCGAGACGCAGTCGTCGAGATCCACGAACAGCGGCCCGGTCTCGCGCCACAGGATGTTGCCCCCGTGGCAGTCGCCGTGAATGCGCACGCGCGGCAGATTCCCGAAGGCCTCGAAGCAGTGTCGGACGCGTCCGATCACCTGGTCGCTGACCCGGGAATACTGCTCCGTCAGCGCCTCCGGCACGAAGCCGCTGCGCAATACCGCCGCGCGCGCCTGCACTCCGAGCCGCTCGAGATCGAGCTTCGGCCGGTACGCGAACTGCGCGCGGTTGCCGACGGCGTGGATGCGCGCCAGCGTGCGGCCGAGCAGCGTGAGCGTGGCGAGGTTGTCGAGCTCGGGTGCGCGGCCGGCGAGATACGGAAACACCGCAAACCGCAGCCCGTCGTGAACAAACAAACTGGCGCCGTCGCGCCGCAGTGGCGCGGACACCGGCAATTCCGCTGCCTCGAGCTCGAACGTGAAGGCGTGCTCTTCCTCGATCTGGGCATTGCTCCAGCGCGCCGGGCGGTAGAATTTGAGCACCCACAGGGCGCCGTCTTCGTCGCCCAGTTGATAGACGCGATTCTCGTAACTGTTGAGCGCGAACAGCCGTCCCGATGGCTCGAGCCCGATGGTTTCCGCCGCGTCCGCCACGACAATCGGTGTCAGACGGTCGAACGGAGCGGTTGCAGAATGCGTCACAGCCACCGGCCCACATTAATGTAAAATCCCGCGGCCCAAAACTCTTTCGGAAGCGATCACTCATGCCCCAAGGCTCAGCGGTCCTCGTCACCGGCGGTGCCGGCTACATCGGCAGTCACACGGTCCTGCAGCTCCTGGCGCGCGGCGAGCGTGTCGTGGTGCTCGACGATCTATCCACCGGGTTCCGCCAGGCGCTGCGCGACGCGCCGCTCATCGTCGGCAACGTCGGCGATCGCGCGCTGGTCGACAAGCTGCTGGCCGAGCACCAGATCGACACCATCGTGCACTTCGCCGCGCACACCATCGTGCCGGAGTCCGTTTCGAATCCGCTCAAGTACTACGGCAACAACACCTGCGCGACGCGCTCGCTGCTCGAAGCCGCGTCCCAGGCGGGCGTCAAACACTTCGTGTTTTCGTCCACCGCCGCGGTGTATGGCATTCCGACGGCGGGTCTCGCGGCCGAGGACACCCCTACCGCGCCGATCAACGCCTACGGCACCTCGAAGCTCATGTCCGAGTGGATGTTGCGCGACCTGTGCGCCGCCACGCCGCTGCGATCCGTGGTGCTGCGCTACTTCAACGTCGCCGGGTCCGATCCACAGGGCCGCATCGGCCAGTCGACCCGCAAGGCGACGCTGCTCGTCAAGGTGGCCTGCGAGGTGGCGACCGGCAAGCGCTCGCACATATCGGTGTTCGGCACGGACTACCCCACCCCGGACGGCACCGGTGTGCGCGACTACATCCACGTCGACGACCTCGCGGCCGCGCACCTGAACGCGCTCGACTACCTGCGCGCCGGGGGCACCTCGCTCACCGCGAATTGCGGCTATGGGCACGGCTACAGCGTGCGCGAGGTGCTGTCGAGCGTCGAGAAGATATCGGGTGTGAAGCTCGACGTCCGCGAAGAGCCGCGCCGCGCCGGCGATCCACCATCGCTGGTGGCCAAGGCGGACCGCGTACGCTCGGTGCTCGGCTGGCAGCCCCGGCTCGACGACATCGACACCATCGTGCGCACGTCGCTCGAGTGGGAAAAGCGCCTGCAGCGGGAACCCTGGTAGTTAGAGCGACGGCATGCGCTGGCCCCGTCCCAAATCGCTGAGCAGCCTCATGTTGCTGGGGCTCGCGCTGATCGCGGGCCCGCTGCTGGTCGCGGTCATCGACGCCGCCATCCAGCTGCGCAGCCTGTCGCGCGCCAGCGAGACGCTGGTGCAGGAGGGCGTGCAGACGGCGCGGCTGACGCAGAGTTTGTTCGCGGACATCAACTCCCTGCAGCGCACGGTGCGGCTGTACCAGGTCATGAAGGAAGCGGTGCTGCTCAACACCTACCGCATCAACGACCAGAATCTCACCAACACCCGCACGCAGCTCGCGCACCTGCTCGACACCGAGCCCACGCGGCGCGCGCTCAACGATTTCGCCGCCATGCACGACGAGATCGCGCGCGCCGTGATCTCGACGCCGCCGGAAAGCGCGCCGTTCGCCAGTATCCTGGCGCGCATGGACCGCCTCAACGACCTCGCCAACGCCATCGCGGCCTCCGGCAATCGCCAGATCGACGCACGGCTCGATGGCCTGCGGCAGCAGACCGCGAGCACGCAGCGGCGCCTGTTCTGGCAATCGGCGCTGCTCGCGCCGCTCACGCTCATCGCCATCCTCGCCTTGACGCTGTCCATCGGCCGGCCGCTGCGGGCCATCGACCGCGCCATCAGCGAGCTCGGGCGCGGCACGTTTTCGCGCTCCATCGAGGTGTCCGGACCGCGCGACCTCGAGCGGCTCGGCGCGCAGCTCGAGTGGCTGCGCCTGCGCCTGCTCGATCTGGCGCAGGAACGCAACCGCTTCCTGCGGCACATGTCGCACGAGCTCAAGACGCCGCTGGCAAACATCCGCGAGGGCGCGGAACTGCTCATGGACGGCGCGGTCGGACCCATGGACAACGCCCAGCGCGAAGTGGTCGCCATCCTGCGTGACAACGGCATCAAGCTGCACCGTCTCATCGAGAACCTGCTGTCGTTCAGCGCCTGGCAGAAGGAGAGCGTGGGACTGGAGCTGAGCGATTTCCGCATCCGGCCGCTCGTCAAACAGGTCATCGAGAGCCAGCAGCTTACGGTAGTCTCGCAACGCGTCCGGCTGGAGGTGAAGGTCGACGACCTGATCCTGCGCGCCGACCGCGGCAAAGTCCGTCTGATCATCGAGAATCTGTTGTCGAATGCCATCAAATATTCGCCCAAGGGCGGCACGGTCTATCTACACGGTTCCAAGCAGGATACCCAGCTCGTGGTGGACGTGGCCGACTCCGGTGCGGGCATACCGCCCGACGAACGCGCCCGCGTGTTCGAAGCCTTCTACACGGGCCGGCCGCCGGCCGGGGTGCAGGTCAAGGGCACGGGCATCGGGCTTTCGGTGGTGCTCGAGTTCGTGAACGCGCATGGCGGTACCATCGAGTATGTCGACGGTGAATTCCCCGGCGCCCACTTCCGGATCCGCATGCCGGTCTTGTCGGTTACCAATCCCGCACGGTCCGAAGCGCATGCGGCATAAGATCCTCGCCATCCTGGGTGTCGGGTGCGTGGCCGCGGGCGTGGCCGGCTGCGGCGGCGGCATGCCGCTCAAACGGCCGCGCGACACGCAGTCCCTGCCCGCGGTGGACCGCAACTCCCCCGAAATACAGGTCATCACCTCCTATCTCGAGACCTGCCTGCGCCTGGCGCGCGGCACTCCGGCCGAGCAGGCCGAGATCCTGGCGAAGGCCAACAACGACTACGGTGCGGCCCCTACTCCGAGCTTCGTACTGCGTTATGCAATGGTCCTGTCCACGCCCGGCCATGCAGGCTACGACCCTGTCGTCGCACAGCGACTTTTGCGTGAAGTCCTAGCAAGCCCTGAGACTCTGCTCCCTGCGGAGCGCGCTCTCGCGTTTCTGCAACTGCAACAGGTCGACCGCCAGCAATCGCTGCAGGCGGACGTCCGCCGTCTGCAGTCGGGCACCGAGCGGGCAGCGAACGACCTTCGCGAGGCCAATCGGAAGCTCACCATCGAGAGCGTGGAGAACGCCCGTCTCAAGAAGGCACTCGCCGAAGCGCAAGCCAAGCTGGATGCGATCGCGAACATCGAAGGCACGACGAACAACCGCCGGCCTGCAACGCCCGAAGGACGGAAACCGTAGAGGTTTCTGATGCTAGCCGCCATGCAACTGCCCACACCGCACCCGCCGAAGCGCAAAGCCCGCATCCTGGTCGTCGACGACGATCCGGGCCTGCTGCGGCTCCTCACCATCCGCCTGCGCGCGGAGAACTACGAGGTCGAGGCGGTGGAGAGCGCCGCGCTCGCACTGGCCGCCACCAGCCGCTTCCGCCCCGAGCTGGTCATCACCGACCTGCGCATGGACCAGATGGATGGCATCGGCCTGCTGAAGGAGCTGCAGTCGCGCTACCCGGGCCTCAAGGTCATCATCCTGACGGCGCACGGCACGATCCCCGACGCCGTGCACGCCACGCAGCTCGGCGCGTTCGGCTTCCTGACGAAGCCCGTCGACAAGCAGGAACTGCTCGACCAGGTGCAGAAGGCGCTGCGCATCTCCGGCTTCGCCGACAA
>JBIOZI010000141.1:0-11433 GCA_044871085.1 Steroidobacteraceae bacterium
GCCTTCGTCGATCAGGATCTGCACCGCCGCCCCCACCAGGGGCTTGGTCATCGAACGGATGCAGTAGATGGTATCGGGGGCGAGCGGCTGCTTGCTGTCCTGGTCCGCCAGACCCACCGTTTCGTGCAGCACCGTATGGCGATTCTTGATCACCAGCAGCTCTCCGCCGACGATGTCGCCCTTCTCGGCAAACCCGCGCACCACGTCCAGCAGTTTCCCGAGCGATTGCGACGAGAGTCCCTGGCTCTCGGGCGTTGCGGTGGGGAACGGTTCCGCGGCAGCCGGGCGGGCCGGGTTGGCTCCGAGCATGAGCAGGGCGATGACGAGGGCATTCGCCACGTTCGAGTTTCGAATATTCATCGAGATCTCCTTCACATGTGGCGAATGCGGTTGAGCGACCAGGGCGTGAGGACGCTCACCATCAGGGGCAGCAATGCCGGCGACAGGATCGAGACGGCGTTGGTCGCAGACATCCCGGCAAGCTGCACGCCGGCAACGTGCAGCACCGTCAGCCATGCCGCTGCACAGGACGCCGAGATCACCAGGGCGCCGCCCGCATAGCGACGCGTGAGCACCCTCTCGGCGAAGCCTCTCGCGAAGACATAGAAGGTGGCGAACACCATCGCCGCGACGGCGATCCAGCGCGTCGCCGCGAAGAGCGCATTCACGAGGAACGCCGGGACGATCCCGTATCGCTCCGCCGCCGCCAGCGAGCCGAGCGCGAGGCCGAGGAGCAGCAGCACCGAGGTCGCGATGTTTCCGCGACGGGGATAGCGCGCCCAGAGCGCTCCCACCACGGCGAAGGTCGCCACCCAGACGACGACCGCGGCGACAGCCACCACCAAGAGCGCGAGCAGCTCGTATCCGTCCAGCGCGGCGAAGGCGCTGGTGATTGCACGCTGCCAGGTGCTCAAGGGCACATTGACCATCTGGATGAAGACCGCGTCGCCGAGCAGCGGCAGCGACATCCATGCGCTCGCGCCGACCGCGATGAACACGGCCAGCAGGCAGGCCGCTCTCGCGAGTAGTTTGAGGCCGGCCAGCCGCGCGGTGCCGAATGCCTGGGTCGCCTCGAACGGGCTGAGGTACGAGCGTCCTCGCCATCGAATGCTGAAAGCATTCCCCCCGAAAAACGCTACGGCCAGCACGGAGATCGCCGTGAAGAGTATGGCCAGCGGCCGGGCGTGGAAGCAGCCGGTCTTCGCGCAGGACACACTCTCCCGAAACCGCGCTTCGATTACGGCATCGATGGGGCCGCCGATCGCGCACAACAGCGCAATCACGATCGCGAGCGCCACCCCGATGGTCAACAGCGGCAGTCCCCTGGATTTCAAGTCGAACCAGAGCTGGGCCCGCAGGGCGGATGACGTGGGACAGCCGAAGCGGAACAGGTTGACGAGCCACTCCGGGTAGCCGGCGCCCGGAGTCCGTGCGACGCCCACGGGTGCGTAGCCGCTGCGCTGACGCGCTACCCTCGCCACGGTGACGCCGAAACAAGCCAGGCCCAGCAGCGCGGACAGCGCGTAGTCGGTGAGCGGAAAGTCGAATATCGCCGGCCACAGCTTGGTGGAATCGTGCCAGCCGAAGCCGTCCGGGAAATCGGTGAGACGATGAACGGCAAAGCGAAACCAGAAGATGCTGACGACCATCACCCCCAAGGACATCGAGACCTTGCTGCGGGTCGACCAGTTGATCGCGAGATAGACCAGGTTGAGCGTGGCCAGCCACGCGGCGACGGGCAGCAACGGGAATGGCTGGCCGGAGATCGTCTTCAACAGCAGCGCGGACGCCAGGTAGATAGCCGGCGGCACGGTGATGAGATAGGCCATCGGCAGGCCGACGATGGCTGCCGTGCGAACCGGACGGGCGAACAGTAGACGGAATGGAAAACCGGGTCGCCCGCCGTTGAATCTCTGTATGGACAGCCAGCCCAGGAAGTGCGGCATGACGATGAACATCATGGCGACTATCGCGAAGAAGGCCCGGCCTCTCTCGTCCGTCGCGAAAGCGGGGGACACGCTCAGCGCGGCGATTCCCCCGACGATTCCGAGCGCCAGTTTCCAGGCGGTCTCGGTGCGGGTCACCCGCCAGGTCTCCCACAGCATCGCGACGACGGGTGAGCGCATGGTGGCTCTCATGCGTGTCGAATGCGGTTGAGCGACCAGGGGGCGAGGACGCTGAGGGTCAGGACGAGCAGCGACAGCCACAGGATTGCGGCGACGCCCGCCGCTGGTATCCCCAGGAGCCACGCCGCGGCGAACGCCACCGAGATGCCGAGGGCGCCGCAGGCATGGGGGATCGTCAGCACACTCTGCGCGAACCCGTTCCAGGACAGGTAGATAGTCGCGAGCACCATGGCCGCCGCGGAGACCCAGAACGACACCCCGATGATCTCGCCCACGAGCGGCACCGGGCCAAATCCCTTGCGCATCGCCAGCGTCAGCAGAATGATCGCCAGACTGTAGACAACCGGCAGCCACTGCACGACGAGCAGGAGACGGGGGTGCCGACCCCGGATCGCTTCGCGCGCCGCCAGCCAGGCAACCAGCGCAATGGTGGAGATGGACACGACCACCGCCAGTGCTGCGTATACGGGCGCCGTCAGCTCGCTGAAGCTGCCCGCAAATGCTTGCTGCACCTTTGATATCTCCGGACGCACATCCTGGTTGTTGTTCAACACCCATTCGCTCCACGCGCCCACCAGTGAGATGGATGCCCACAGGCTTGCAACGATCGCCATCAGCGCCAGCAGCAGGCAGGCGGCCCGCACGAATACTTTGAGACTGGCCAGTTGCGTGGTGCCGTACGGCTGAGTCAGCTCGAACGCGCTGGCATACGTGCGCCCCTGCTTGCGGCGAATGCCGAAGGCATTGCCTCCGAGGCTGAACAATGCAAGCGGCACTGCCAGCAGCGCGATGGGAATGGCGGCGAACCGGAAGTGGCCGAAGGCCGTGCTGATCGCGCAAAACAGGAGGATGAGTACTGCCAGCCCCATGCCGATGATCAGCACTGGCAATCCGCTGGATTTGAGCTCGAACCACACCTGGGCCCTGGTTGCGGACGAGGTGGGACACCGAAACCGGACCAGGGTGACGAGCCAGTCCGGATATCCGCCCCATTCTCCCTTGGCCCGAGGCACGGCCGCGACGGCCTCGCCGCGGCGCTGTCTCGCCACGCCGGCGACCGTGAGACCGAACAACACGACGCCGGTCAGGACCATCGCCGCGTTCTCGGTGAGCGAGAACTCGACCCGCAGTGGCCACGACACGTGGCTCTTGAGCACGAAGAACATCGTCAAACAGAAGGCGATCGACCCGACCCACTGGGCGACTCTGCTCCGGGTCGACCACTGGGTGCAGGCATAGGCAAAGTGGTTGATCACCATCCACAGGGTCACGGAGAACGACGGTAGCGGCTGGCCGAAGGCGACGCCCAGGACAGCCGCCGATACGAGGTACAACAGCACGCAGGAGAACGCGTCGTACACCAAGGCGACGCCGACGATGACCGGCGTCGGCACTGGACGCGTGTAGAGAAGATAGAGCGGAAAACCGGGCTTGTACCCGTCCGCGAAGCGGCCGCCACTGAGTTTCGCGATGGAGAACCAGATCAGGCTGTGCAGCGCGACGAGCATCACGAACGCGGCGGTCGCGCCATTGTCGAACAGAGCCAGCAGGCCTGCGCCCACGACGAGGCCCAGCCCGAGCCGCTGCGCAGCCTCGACGCGCGTCAACCGCCAGTTCTCCCACAGCATCGCGACGACGGGTGATCTCATGGCTAGGCCGCCTCCACCAGCTGGCGGCTGCGCCCGGCGCGCGCCAGGAAGATTTCCTCGAGCGTGGCGTCGCGCGATTCGACCACCTCACCACCGCGCGCGACGACCGAGCTACGGAACTGCTCGAGCGATCCACTGTGGATCACGCTCCAGGCGCGACCGCCCCCTTCGATGGTGAGCGCGGTCTCGAGGCGAGGTGGCTGGTCGAGGTGGTCGACGAAGTGCACGCGGCTGCGCTGATAGGCGCCGCGCACCTCGTCGAGTACCCCGCTCAGCGTCACGCGGCCCTGGTGCAGCAGCGTCACGTGGTCGGACATGCGCTCCACCTCGTCGAGCAGGTGCGAGGAGAAGATCACCGTGCGTCCGTCATCGGCCACGGCGCGCACGATGGCGTCGAGGATGTCGCGGCGTACCACGGCGTCGAGGCCGGAGGAGGGCTCGTCCAGGATCAGCAGCTCGGGACGATGGGCCACCGCCGCGATGAGGCCGGCCTGGGCGCGCATGCCTTTCGAAAGTTCCTTGACCTTCTTGGACGGGTCGATCGCGAATGTCTCGAGCAACTCGCGCGCGTATGACGCGTCCCAGGTGGGATGAAACGCGCGCGTGTAGTCCATGAGCTCGTCGATGCGCATCCACTCGGGCAGCTCGTGCTCCTCGGATAGATAGCCGACGCGGCTGAGCACGCCGACCGGGTCGCGCACCGGGTCGAGCCCGAAGACGCGCACCGAGCCGGTGCTGGCGCGCAGCAGGCCGAGCAGGTGCTTGAGGAGCGTGGTCTTGCCGGCGCCATTGGCGCCGACGAGGCCGTGCACCTGGCCTGCCGTCGCGCGAAACGTCACCCCGTCGAGGGCGGTCTTGCCTGCGAACGATCTCGAGAGGTCGTTCACGTCAACAACTGTCTGTCCCATTGCGGTCTCTCCCGTTCCTGACATTGACTACTTCTTCGCTTCCCGCTTCGCGTCCGCCGGCTCGACGCTGGTCTCGTCCATCGCGGCCCGGCGTTCGCGCACCATCCGGAGGATGTCGTCCGTGGTGAAATTCAACTGGTGCGCCTCGGCCAGCAGCGCGTCGATGCGCTGCTCGATCACACGGCGCCGCTCGCGCAGCGCCACTTGCTGCGGACGCCCCTCCGAGACGAACGTGCCCGAGCCCTGGCGCTTCTGGATGACGCCCGAGGTCTCCAATTCGCCATACGCCTTCACGATCGTGTTGGGCGTGACCGTGAGCTGCAGCGCCAGCGTGCGGATGGGCGGCAGTTCCTCTCCGGGCTGCAGCAGCCCGGAAGCGACCAGGTATTTGACCTGGTTGACGATCTGGCGGTAGATCGGCACGCCGTCGGTCAGGTTGATGGTTATGTCCACAGGAGGGGCGAGGTCTTCAGTTGAAGTGTATGGGTACACTGATACAATTTGCGGGGTGCTGTCAAGTGCTCCGCCGCTCACTTCGTTCGGGGTGCCGGCGGATGACTAGTTAGAGATGGCCAAGTGGTGTGCATGCGCCATGGTCGCGGCCGCCTTGCTGGCGGCGTTCGCGCGGGCGGCCCAGCCGGCTCCGTACGAGCTCGTCGATCTGGCGTCGGCCTACGCCTCATTCTGGGATGAAAGCCGGGAGCTGCCGGTCGCCGGGCGGGTGGCGGCGTTCAAGGCGCGATTCGACACTGTGCTGCCCGGGTTCTTCTCGGCCGCGCGCGCCGGGTCGACGAGTCAGCAGTACGATGCCGCGATCGCACGGTCGTTCGATCAGTTTCCGAAAATTCGCGAGCGCTTCATCGGCACGACGGCCGGCTTCGCGAGGCTGCTCGCCCCGGCTTACGCCCGCTTCGCGCGCGCGTTTCCCGACGTGCATCCCATCGGGCCGGTGTACCTCGTGCACAGCCTCGGTGAATTCGATGGCGGTACGCGCGAGGTGTCGGGGCACAGCCGCCTGGTGTTCGGCGCCGACGTCATGGCGCAGCTGCGCGTCACGAACCAGACGCCGTTTTTCCACCACGAGCTATTTCACGTCTACCACGCGCAGTTCTTCTCCGAATGCGAGCAGATGTGGTGTGCGCTGTGGTCGGAGGGATTGGCGGTGCTCGCGGCGCAGCGACTGAACCCCCGCGCCACGGATGCCGAATTGCTGCTGAGCAGCCCGCGGCCGATCCGGCCGGAAGTCGAGCGCAGTCGAACCGCGACGCTGTGCGCCGTCGCGGAGCGGCTGAATTCGAAGGACGCGGCCGACTACGCGGCGCTGTTTTCCAGCGGCCCGCCGCTGGTCGGTCTTCCGGCGCGGGCTGGATATTTCGTTGGCTTCATCGTTGCAGCAGAGGCGGCGAGAGAGCGCTCCGTCGCGCAACTCGCGCACCTGGACAACGAGGCCGCGCGCGATCTGGTGAGAGCCGCGCTGGCGCGGCTCGCGCATTGCCCGGGCCGGTGATTCAACCCCGGTGCAGGAATGCCTTCTCGGCCTTCTTGGCCTTCTTCGCCGCACGCTTTTCGTCGAAGGACTTGGCGGCCTTCTTCTTGGTGCTCTTCTTCTGGTCCATTCCCTTGCTCATGTGCGTCTCCTGGTTGAGGGGCGGTACACATTATCATTTTGGCATTGCGCCGACGATCCGACTGATCAGCCCTTGAACCCCTTCGCCACGATGTAAACCTCGCGCGACTGCGCGCGCGACGCGGCGGGTTTGCGGATGAGCACCTTGTCGAACGAGGTGCGCAGGTCCTTCACGTACTGGTCCGACCCCGAGCCCTGGAACATCTTCGCCACGAAGGTGGCGCCGGGCTTGAGCGTCTTGCGCACGGTATCGAGCGCGAGCTCCAGGAAATACATCGACGAGGCCTGGTCCGCGGAATCGATGCCGGAGATGTTGGGCGCGATGTCCGAGATGATGAGGTCGAACTTCCCGCCTCCTAACCACTCCGTCAGCTGCCCGACGACGGCATCTTCGGTGAAGTCGCCCTGGATGAAATCCACGTTCTGGACGAAATCCATCGGCAGGATGTCGGTGGCCAGCACGCGGCCCTTTGCGCCCACGAGTTTGCCCGCCACCTGCGACCAGCCGCCGGGCGCGGAGCCGAGATCCATGATGCGCATGCCGGGCTTGATGAGCCGGTCTTTCTCGTTGAGCTCGATGAGCTTGTACGCGGAGCGTGAGCGATAGCCATCCCGCTGCGCCTGTTTGACGAACGGGTCGTTGACGTGTCGCCGCAGCCACTCGGGGCTGCTCTTGGAACGGGCCATCGCGCTGGAACCTGAAGCGTTAGAATGCGCGCATTCTACCTCTGCTGGATAAACCAGCCAGGAATCCGCAGTGATCCGCATCACTGAGTTGTCGCTGCCGCTCGATTACACGCCCGAAGCGCTGCGCCAGGCCGTCGTCAGGCGCCTGAAGATCCGCGATGAGGACCTGATCGAGCACACGCTCTTCAAACGCAGCTACGACGCGCGCAAGAAGAACACCGGCATCGTGTTCGTCTGCATCGTCGACGTGAAGCTGGCCGACGAAACGGCGGTGCTGAAGCGCTTCGCGGGCGTGCAGCAGATCTGCCTCGCGCCCGACACCGCCTATCACCCGGCCGCGCGCGCGCGCGCGACGTCGACCGATCGTCCCGTCGTCGTCGGCTTCGGTCCCGGTGGATTGTTTGCCGCGCTGCTGCTGGCGCAGATGGGTTTCAAGCCCATCGTGCTCGAGCGCGGCCGCGACGTGCGCCGCAGAACCCAGGACACCTGGGCGCTGTGGCGCAGGAAGGTGCTGACGCCCGAATCCAACGTGCAGTTCGGCGAGGGCGGAGCGGGGCTGTTCTCCGACGGCAAGCTCTACAGCCAGATCAAGGACCCGAAGTTCTACGGCCGCAAGGTGATGCACGAGTTCGTGCGCGCGGGCGCGCCGGGGGAGATTCTCTTCGTCAGCAAGCCGCACATCGGCACGTTCCGCCTCACCGGCATCGTGGAGAAAATGCGCGCGGAGATCATCTCGCTCGGCGGCGACGTGCGCTTCGAGAGCAGGGTGACCGACGTCGCCATCGAGAGCGGACAGCTCGAAGGCGTGACGCTCGAAAGCGGCGAAACGATTTGCGCCCGCCACGTCGTGCTCGCGCTCGGCCACAGCTCGCGCGACACGCTGCGCATGCTCGAGCGCCGCGGCGTTTTCCTCGAAGCCAAGCCCTTCGCGATCGGATTCCGGATCGAGCATCCCCAGTCGCTCATCGACCGCGCGCGCCTCGGCCGCTTCGCGGGCCACCCGGAGCTCGGCGCCGCGGACTACAAGCTGGTGCATCACGCGAGCAACGGCCGCTCGGTGTACAGCTTCTGCATGTGTCCCGGCGGCACGGTGGTGGCGGCCACGTCCGAGCCCGGCCGCGTGGTGACCAACGGCATGAGCCAGTACTCGCGCAACGAGCGCAATGCCAACGCGGGCATCGTGGTCGGCATCGAGCCGGCCGGGGATTTCCCCGGCGGACCGCTGGCCGGCGTCGCCCTGCAGGAAGCGCTGGAAGAAAAGGCCTTCGCGCTCGGCGGCGGCGACTACTGCGCGCCCGGGCAGCTCGTCGGCGACTTCCTGCGCGGCGCCGCCTCGACGCAGTTGGGCGAGGTCACGCCGTCCTACCAGCCCGGTGTCTTGTTAGGCGACCTGGCGCAGGCGCTGCCGGCCTACGCCATCGATGCCATTCGCGAGGCACTGCCGCTGTTCGGCCGCCAGCTCCAGGGCTTCGACCGCGACGACGCCGTGCTCACCGGCGTTGAAAGCCGCACGTCTTCCCCAGTGCGCATCACGCGCGATGCGCAATCGCTGCAGAGCTTGAACGTGCGCGGGCTGTACCCTTGCGGGGAAGGCGCGGGCTACGCCGGCGGAATTCTTTCCGCGGGAGTCGATGGCATCAAGGTGGCCGAGGCGGTCGCGCGGGAGATGGCTTGAAATACGAAGACATCAAGAAGCTGCACCAGAAGAAATTCCGCGAGGAGCTCGGGCACTTCGTCGTCGAAGGCGAGCACCTGGTGCAAGAGCTGGAGAAGGCCGCGGTGCGCGATGCGCGCCTGCGCGCCAGCGAGATCTACGTGACGCGCGACTACGCGCACTGGTCGAGCAAACTACCGCTGCACGTCATCCAGTCGAAGCAGATGGCGCAGATCAGCGAGACGCGCTCTCCGCAGGGCATCGCCGCGGTGGTGCCGCTGCTGCAGCCACCGGCGCCGCGCCCGGAGGAGCGCGCGGTCTATCTGCACGAGGTCCAGGACCCCGGCAACCTCGGCACCATCCTGCGCACACTGGCGTGGTTCGGGAATTTCCGCTGTCTCACGAGCCCGGACAGCGTGGACGTGCACAACGGCAAGGTGGTGCGCGCCAGCATGGGTGCCATCTTCCACGTTCCCGTCGAGCTCGATGTTCCCATGGAGCGCTTGCACGAACGCTTCGCGCGCATCGCGGCGCTGGATCTCGCCGGTGCGCCGGTTGCGTCGCAGGCGTTCCGGGAGTTCGACTGCTACGTCTTCGGCAACGAGGCGCGTGGCCTGCCATCCGGGAAGATCGAGGCGCTCGGCGCCCGGCCGTTCACCATTCCGGGCGCCGGCGCCATCGAATCCCTGAACGTGGCGGCCACCGTGAACATCTGCCTCTACGAGCTCAACCGCGGGCAGTGATATTGCAGCGCGCGCATGGCCGTTGATCGTTGCCAAACTGCCGTTCGTCGCCGAAGCTGCATGCGGCGCGCGGAAAGCTGACACTTCATTCCGCGCGGGCGCATTGAAGCCATGCGCAGGGGGAATCAGACGCGACAACGAAGCTCGCACGCAGAGCTCTGCGGCATGGAACTGCCTCATTCATCAAGGAGGAACGTGTATGTCACTGCATCCGTCTCGAACATCAGTGCGCGTCATCGCGCTCGCGGCCTGCTTCATCGCCGGCGCCGCGAATGCGGCGACTCCCGCGCCCAGGACCGACTCGGGCTGGACCGCGGTCGCGGCGGCGGTGGCCTGTACACCGGGCACCTGGCGCGTCGGCAACACCACCGGTGCGGCGCCCGTGCGCTTCGAAACCACGCATTTCGCCTTCCGCTGGAACGGCACGACCACCACCACCCAGGCGGCGTCCACCGCGGGCACCTATCTCGAGAGCGTGTGGACGCACTTCATGAACAACACGGCCTTCCCCGAGCCGTACTGCGCCACCGCCAACAAGTTCAAGGCCAACATCCACATCGATCCCACGTTCGGTCTCACCGGCGGCGTCGACGGCCAGGGCTTCATGGGCATGTGGATAGGCCCGCTCGCGCTCGCGGATCGCCACGGCCTGGCGCACGAGTTCACCCACGGCCTGCAAGGATCATCGGGCGGTTTGCAGGGCTCGCCGTTCACCGGCTGGATGTGGGAGAGCCACGCGAACTGGATGGCATTGCAGATGCCCGAGCTGCACCGCGGCGTGCACTGCTCCGAGCTCTCGGTGAATTTCCCGCACCTCTATTACGGCTCGACGCGCGTGCGCTACTGCAACTGGCAGTTCTGGGAGTACCTCAAGAACCGCTTCGGCTACGCCACCGTGAACAACATCTGGGCCAACGCGCCGAAGGCCGGCCAGCCGGGGCGTGCGACCGCGGATCCGTTCAACGTGCTCATGGGCAACCAGGGCTGGAACATCGAGCAGTTGAACGATGTGTTCGGCGACTGGGCGCTGCGCAACGTGAATTGGGATTACACCAATCCCGACGGCACCGACCAGGGCGCGATCTTCCGCCAGGCATACGGCAGCTACGATCCGCAGGGCGGCAATCGCTCGCTGCGCACGACGAAGCTCGAGGCGCTCGACCTGCCGAACCGCCGCTTCAACGTGCCCGCCGCATGGGCGCCGCAGCGCTGGGGCTACAACCTCGTGCGGCTGGTGCCGGACGCCGGTGCATCGCAGATCTCGGTTACTTTCCGCGGCGTCATCCAGTCGACACCGAACGCGACCTCGTTCGCCGGCTTGCTGGATGAACCAACCACGATTCCGCAGCCGGCCTCCGGCTGGCGCTGGGGCGTGGTGGCCGTCGATTCGGGCGGGCGCGCGCGCTACAGCGCCCTGCAGCGTGGCGCCGATGGCGCGCTCAGCTTCCCGCTGGTCTCCGGCGACCGCTCGCACTGGCTGGTGGTCATGGGCGCACCCACGCAGATGATCAACATCCGCTGGGATCAGCCTTACTACTCCATCTACCGGTACCCGTGGATGGTGCAGGTGAACGGCGCGATGCCGCTGGGCTTCCAGCCCAATGCTCCGGTGCCCGTGCCGAACGGCCGCCGGCATCCGAACGGCGGCGGCTGGCTGGCGCCGAACGCGGTGGTGGATGCGTCCGCGTTCGTGGGCCCCAATGCGCGGGTGCTCGGCGGCGCGGTGCGCGGCAATGCGCGCATCGAAGACTTCGCCACGGTGATCAGCGGCGAGGTGAGCGGCAACGCCATCGTGTCGGGCCTCACGCTGGTCTCGCAGAACACGATCATTCGCGACCAGGCGCGCGCCAACACGGTGTTCATGCCGCTGGGTTCGTTCGAGCGCAACATCGTGCTGTCGGGCACGGCGCAGAACATCGGCGACGTGGAACAGCGCGGCGCGTCGATGTCGCGCGGCGTGCTGTACGGGTTCATCGATCCGCCGTCGACGACGAATGCGCGGCGCGGCGCGAACCTGACGGCGCCGGTACGCGAAATCA
>JBIOZI010000142.1:0-4591 GCA_044871085.1 Steroidobacteraceae bacterium
CCCGCGTGCTGGCGATAGGCCAGGTCACCCGCCGTGAGCGAAGTCTCGACCGGCGGAAATTCGCGGGTTCCGAGATCTCTCGCACCTAACAACCGATAGACGGGCCCGGCGGCAGCAGCGGCCATGAACATGCCCTTGGGATCCACCCACCCAACCCCCTGCTCGAGCGTGCCGGCGCCGATGAACAACGGGCGCGGCGCGGCCAGCGCGATCAACTCGTGTGCATCCACCGGCAGATCGTTCGGCCCGAGCGGATCGGCGGCGTACCTGATGTAGTTGCCGGCCATCCAGTGGTATTCGCCGCTGCCCGCCACGTTCTCGAGCTTTTCGCCCCAGTTGCGCCGCGCCAGCGCCGCACCGCCCGCACCCGATGAGCCGATGAATCCGATGGCATAGCGTGGCTCGTAGGCCATGGTGACCAACGCCGCCTTGCCGAACCGCGACACGCCTTCGATCACCGCGCGTCTCGCGTCCACTTCTGGGTTCGTCTCCAGGTAGTCGAGCAGGCGCGATGCGCCCCAGGCCCAGGCGCGCAAGGCGCCCCAGTCGTCGGGCTTGCGGGGGCGCCCCTGGTTGACGAGCCCGATGATGCCCTTCGTGAGACCGGCGCCGTTGTCGGCCTGGATGGTGCTGGTCGAAAGGATGGCGTACGCCCAGCCGCGCGCAATGACCTGTTCCTGCCAGGTCGGCGATGGAGGTGCCGGGAATCGTCCGCGGAATTCGAACGGGAAGAACTCCACGATCACCGGCACGCCCTTCGCGTCCTTCGGCGTGGTGAGCTCGGCCTCGATGTCGACGCCGACGAGTGGATAGGCCGAGTTGTCGACGTGGCCGATGAGCTTGCGGAACACCACGGGCTTGCCGCCGACCACGTCCTCCCTGCTCTCTTTCACCGACCAGCTGACACCGGGGACGTTGGCCGGCATGCGGCCGTAGATCTCCCGGTCATAGATCTCCACCAGTTCCGGGCGGCGCTTCTTCCACCAGTCGCTCGCGGTCCTGACCTGTTTGCCGTTCGCAAGCTTCAGCGGATCGGGCAGCACGGGCCAGGGGTTGGCCTTCGCCTCGTCGTAGTTCGCGTAGTTAGGCGCCGCCGGGTCGCGGCCATTGGCGCCCGGGCGGATGGTGGTGATGCCCAGCTGGTCCATCATCAGCCTGTGGTCCTGCTCCGCGGTCAATTCCACGGGCGCGGCGTCGGCGGCGAAGGTCGGCGACCCGAGCAGCATCAGCCCGAACGACAGGAAAGTTGCACGCATGTGGGCTCCTCGGCTCAGCCGCGACCGGGCGCGTACGGGAAAGAGAGTGCCTGGTAGTACTCGAGCGGATGCGCCGGCGGCGCCGAGCCCGCGGGCAAGGGCCGCCGCGCGATCGACTGGAAATACGCGACACAGGCGTCGCGCCACCACTGCGCTTCCTGCTCCTGGATCGCCAGGAATGCGGCGACCTGGGCGAATCGCTCCGCGTCGACGCGCTCCCGCTGCGCGTCCCAGGTGCGGCGCATCTGTTTCACGGCCTCCACGCCGCGGTCGTAGTGGTACACCAGCTCATTCCACAACGTGCGACCCGACGACATCTTCCGATCCCAGGACACGTGGTGGACCCACAGCAGCAGGTTTTCCGGTGTCTTCTTCGGGTCGGCATAAATCGACGCGACCCTGGGTGAATACTGCGCCGTCGCGTTCGTGCCCTTGGGTCCGCGCTCGAAGCCGATGCCATCCGCATTGGCGCGATGGTAATAGGCCGGGTTCCACTCCGGCCGCTTCAGGTCGCTGACCCAGGGAGCGGGGCCATAGTGATGCCCGGTGCCCATCAGGTGAGCAAGGCCCAGCGGCGTCATATAGTCCACCGCCGCCTCGCGCGAGCCCATCATCATCGCGACCACCGGCTCGACGAAGGCCGGGTCGGTGGAGAACGTCATGCGCACCCATTCCTCGGCGATGGTGCGCGCCGGCAGCTGCGGATCCCACGCAAGCCGTCCGAAGGCATACCAGTTGGCCTGGTCGAAATGCGATCCGCTCCAGTTGCGATCCGCACCGATGTTGGCGACGCCCGCCATGCCGGTGAGTTTGTATCCGTGCAGCTCGCCGTCGATCACCTTCGCGACCGTCGAGCCCGTACCCGACACCATCGTGTCCGCACTCAGCGCCTCTTCCCACATCGTCCCCAGGTAGACCAGGTGCGTGGCGTAACCGAGATATTCCTTGGTGATCTGCACTTCCATCATCAGCGGCGTCTTCGGCATCGCACCGAACAGCGGCGAAAAGGGTTCGCGCGGCTGGAAATCGATGGGCCCGTTCTTCACCTGCACGAGCACGTTATCGGCGAACTTGCCGTCGAGCGGCACGAATTCGGAATACGCCTGTTTGGCGCGGTCTTCGCTGTTCTCGCTCGAATAGACGAATGCGCGCCACATGACGATGCCGCCGTGCGCCGCGAGCGGCCCGGCCAGCATGTTGGCGCCGTCGGCATGGGTCCGCCGGTAGTCCTGGGGTCCGGGCTGACCCTCGGAGTTGGCCTTGACGAGGAAGCCGCCGAAGTCGGGGATGTAGCGGTAGATCTCGTCGATTTTCGACTTCCACCAGGCACGCACGCCGGGATCGAGCGGATCGGCGGTCTTGAGTCCGCCCAGCTCGATGGGCGCGCTGAAGCGCGCGGTCAGGTACACGCGCACCCCGTAGGGGCGCAGGACTGCGGCCAGTGCCGCGGCCTTCTCGAGATAGGCAGGCGTGAGGCTGGTGGCGTTGGCGTTCACGTTGGTGAGCACCGCGCCATTGATTCCGATCGAGGCGCAAGCCCGCGCGTAGTCGGTGTAGCGGGGGTCCAGCCAGCCCGGCAGCTTGTGCCAGTCCCAGATCGACTCGCCGGCATATCCCCGTTCGACGTGGCGATCGAGGTTGTCCCAATGGTCCAGTACGCGCACTTTCGTGCGCGGTTGCGACGCCAGGTCGAGCGACGCCGAGCCCTGCCCTGTCTGCAGCAAACGCAGGAAATGGAACGCGCCGTACAACACGCCGATATCCGAGTTCGCGGCAATGACCGTCGCGGCACGGCCGCCCAGCGTGACGCTCCGAATCACGTACCCCTCGGCGCCGGCGCGCTCGAGGCCCAGCGACAGACCCGCGATCAGCGCCGAGCTGCGCGGTGTACCGAACAACAATGCCCCGGGCTGACCTGGCGCCGGGACGACCGGGATCGGCGCGCCGGCGAGACCACCCAGGCCCCGGACCAGCTCGCGTTGCGCGGCGGCGAGCGTGGGCGAGGCGGTCGTGCCGACGAGCTCGCGCACCGGTACCTGGGACGGCGGCCGGTAGCGCAGCCATAAGTCATATCCATCTTCGGAAGCCGCGGGCAATGCGAACAGCATGGCTGCGAGGCAGGCCAGCAATAGACGATGATTCATGGGTATTGATCTTCGAAGCCGCGTAGTATTGTTAACGCTAACTCAAGCCTTGCGCCAGCCGCAAAGCTGCAGGGAGTTCGATTGAGCGAGACAGGGGACCGCGACACCAGTGATGGTGCGCCACGCGTAACGGAACGGACCGGACGTCGCAAGGGCGGCGCCGTGACGATCCATGAAGTGGCACGCCACGCCAGCGTGTCGCCGATGACGGTGTCACGCGTGATCAATGGCGAGAGCAACGTGCGCGATACGACGCGCGAGCTCGTCATGGAAGCGGTGCGTGCCCTCAACTACCGGCCGAATCCCGCCGCCCGCGTGCTGGCCGGCGCGCGCGACACCCGCATCGCCCTCATCTATTCGAATCCCAGCGCCTCCTATCTATCCGAAATGCTGGTCGGCGCGCTCGATGGCTCGCACCGCACGGCGGCGCAGCTGGTGCTCGACCGCTGGGACAACCTCAAGCCCGCGCAGGAAAAGGCCGCGGCGCAGAAACTCGCGGAGGGCATCACCGGCGTGATCCTGCCGCCGCCGCTGTGCGAATCGAAGGCCATCGCCGCGGCGTTCGCCGCCGAAGGTGTGCCCGCGGTGGCACTGGCGACCGGCAAGGCGCGCGAGGACGTCTCCTGCGTGCGCATCGACGACTTCAACGCCGCGCGCGAGATGACCGCGCACCTGATCGCGCAAGGCCACACGCGCATCGCCTTCATCAAGGGCCAGCCCACGCAGACGGCGAGCGGCCAGCGCCAGGCCGGCTTCGAAGCCGCGATGGAAGAAGCGGGGCACGAGATCGATCCGTCCCTGGTGATCCAGGGATTCTTCACCTACAAGTCAGGGCTCGAGGCCGCCGAGAAACTTCTGGCGCGCAAGCGGATACCCACCGCCATCTTCGCCAGCAACGACGACATGGCCGCGGCCGCCATCTCGGTCGCGCACCGGCGCGGACTCGACGTACCGAACGACCTGTCCGTGGTCGGCTTCGACGACACGCCCATCGCCACCACGGTGTGGCCCGAGCTAACTACCATCCGCCAGCCCATCGCCGCCATGGCCGAGGCCGCGATCAACCTGCTGCTGCACAAGATCCGCCGGCCGAAGGATCGGCACGCGGCGCAGCCCGTCGATCACCTCGTTCCCTACGTGCTGGTGAAGCGCGATTCGGTCGCGCCGCCGCGCAAGCCGTAGTCGAAATCC
>JBIOZI010000143.1:0-7158 GCA_044871085.1 Steroidobacteraceae bacterium
CGACGTGCGGATGCTCGCGCAGGTGCTCGACGCTCGCGAGCATGTGCGCCGCGAGCCCGCGGTTGCGCTCGAGCACCGGCTCCTCGCGGAAGATGCGCAGCGTGGCATTGGCGGCCGCGCACGCCAGCGGGTTGCCCGTGTAGCTGTGCGAATGCAGGAATGCGTTGAGCTTGGTGTACTCGTCGTAGAAGGCGTCGTAGATGACGTCGGTGGTGAGCACCACGGACAGTGGCAGGTAGCCGCCGGTCAGGCCCTTCGACAGGCACAGGTAGTCCGGCCGGATCCCGGCCTGCTCGCAGGCGAACATGGTGCCCGTGCGCCCGAAGCCCACGGCGATCTCGTCGGCTATGAGATGCACCCCGTACCGGTCGCAGGCCGAGCGCAGCAGCTGCAGGTAGACGGGGTCGTACATGCGCATGCCGCCCGCGCACTGCACCAGCGGCTCGACGATGACGGCGGCCACCTCGTCGTGGTGCCGCGCCAGCGCGGCTTCCATCGCTGCGAACAGCCGGCGCGCGTGGTCGGCCGCGCCGACGCCCGGTTCGCGCTCGAATGCGTCCGGTGAGGGCACGGTGATGACGTCCATGAGCAGCGGCCGGTAGATGGACTTGTAGAGCTCGACGTTGCCCACGGCCAGCGCGCCCAGCGTTTCGCCGTGGTAGCTGTTCGACAGCGTGATGAAGCGGGTCTTGCGGGGCTGGCCGAGGTTGTGCCAGTAGTGGAAGCTCATCTTCACCGCGACCTCGATGGCCGCGGAGCCGTTGTCCGCGAAGAAACAGCGCGTGAGCCCGGGCGGCGCGAGGCGCACGAGCTGCTCGGCCAGCGTCACCGCCGGTTCGTGCGTGAAGCCGCCGAAGATGGCGTGTTCGAGGCGGTCTAACTGCCCGGCCACGGCGGCGCCGATGCGCGGGTTCGCATGGCCGAAGAGGTTCACCCACCAGGAGCTGATGCCGTCGAGATAGCGCTTGCCGGCGAAATCCTGGAGCCACGCGCCGCTGCCGGAACGCAGCGGGATCATCGGCACGTGTTCGTGATCCTTCATCTGGGTGCACGGATGCCACACGTGCGCGAGATCGCGCTTCGCCCAGCTGGAGTTGTCGTCGTGTGTGGCCATCGTGCGTGCCGAATCGCCGGCTATTGTGGCATGTGGGAATATGGCGGCGGAGGTTTCGCATGCGCGTCGATGTCAGCACCGGCTTGTTGGCGGGGGTCCGCCAGGTTTTTTCGCCGCACTTCGACGCGCGGCCGCCGGGAGTCGCGCCGGATCTCATCGTCCTGCACGGTATCAGTCTGCCGCCCGGGGAGTTCGGCGGACCGTGGATCGCGCGGCTGTTCACCGGCGCCGCCATGCCGCCGGAGCACCATCCGTTCTTCGCGACGCTCAGGGGGTTGCGCGCGTCGGCGCACCTGCTCGTGCGGCGCGACGGCGAGCTGGTGCAGTTCGTGTCGCTGAACGAGCGCGCCTGGCATGCGGGCAAGTCGTCGTGGCAGGGCCGCGACGCATGCAACGACTATTCGATCGGCATCGAGTGCGAGGGCACGGACGACCTGCCGTACGAGGACGCGCAGTACGCGGCGCTGCGCGTGCTGCTGCCCACGTTGTTAGAGGCGTATCCGCAGATCACCACGGAGCGCATCGTCGGCCACTCCGACGTGGCGCCCGGCCGTAAGACCGATCCGGGCCCGACTTTCGACTGGAAGAGGGTGGTGCCTGGTCGGGATTCTCGGGATTAGGAAAATGGGGACATTCCCCATTTCCCCCGCTTCGCGCGCAAAAGGGGACAGACCTCTCTGGTGCGGCATCAATCTAGTCGCGACCAGACGAGGTCTGTCCCCTTTTGCTCAGGAAATGGGGAATGTCCCCATTTTCCTAATCCCGAGAATCCCGACCAGGCACCACTACCTGCCGGCATCACTATCTGCCGCGGTCGTGGCGCCACAGCACCTCGGAGCCGTTCTCGTGCCGCGCGAGGACGCGCGCGATCACGAACAGCAGGTCGGAGAGCCGGTTGAGATAACGCGGCACTTCCACGTTCACCTGTTCCTGCGCCGCCAGGGTCCACACGCGCCGCTCCGCTCGGCGCACGACGGTGCGCGCGAGATGGCAGGCGGCCGCCGCGGGCCCGCCGCCCGGCAGGATGAAATCCTTCAGCGCGGGCAGCGGCTCGTTGAACCGGTCGAGCTCCTGCTCGAGCTCGGTGACGCGCTGCGCCGTGATGACCTGCGCGCCGGGCATGCACAGCTCGCCGCCGAGATCGAACAGATCGTGCTGGACTTCCGTGAGGCAGCGCGCTACCTCGGCCGGAAGGGCCGGCACGGCGAGCACCAGGCCGATCGCGCTCGAGGCCTCGTCCACCGTGCCGTAGGCCTCGACGCGCGCGTCGTCCTTGCGCACGCGCACGCCGTCGCCGAGGCCGGTGGTGCCGTCATCGCCTGTGCGCGTGTAGATCCTGCTCAAGCGATTTCCCATGGCGCCTCCGCTGCTATTCGAAGCTGTAGCGTACTCCGATCGTGTACGTGCGGCCCTCGGTGCGGTAGCCGGCGGCGAACGCATAGTCCTCGTCGAACGCGTTCTCGAGCCGGCCCTGGAGCATGAGCGCGCCGGTCGCGCGCCAGCGCACCGTGGCGTTCACGAGCGTGTACGAATCGAGGGTCACCGTGGGAAACCCGAAATCCTTGCGATTGCCGTACGCGGCCACGTCGACCCCGAGGTCGAGCGGACCCAGGTCGTGGTTCACGGCCACCTTCAAAGACTCCCGCGCGCGGCGCAGCAGGCGCTCGTCGGTGATCTCATCGCGCGGGTCCTGCAGCGTGAGCTCGGCGCGCGCGCGCCATGCGTTGCGCGCCAGGTCGTACGCGAGCTCCACGCCCTTGATGCGCGCGCGATCGACGTTGCGGTTCTGCCCATCGAAGGTGACGGGATCGAGCACCACGTAGTTGATGAGATCGCGGATGCGGTTGTCGAATGCGGTGAGCGACAGCCGCTGATGCTCGCCGAGCTTCTGGCGCACGGTGAGCTCGACCTGCCGCGACACCTCGGGATTCAGATCCGGATTGCCGCCGAAGCCGAAGCGGTCGGTGGCGTCGGGTGCGCGAAACGCCTTGCCGCCCGAGAGCGTGACCCGCGAGCCGGAACCGAACGCCGTGCCGACTTCCGCGTTCCAGGTGACCTCGCCGCCGAACGTCTCGTGATCGACGTAGCCGACGGCGAGCCGCGATGAGACGGAGCCGATCTCCAGCTGGTCCTGCACGAAGGCCTGCAACACGTCGGTGCGCTCGTCGAAGGCCGTGCCGAAGGAATTCGCCAGCGTGTGCTCGTTGCTGCGCTGGACGCCGAACGACAGCGAATGGTTGGCCGCCGAACCCAGACTCTGTTCGGGCAGGTCGAGCTGCAGGTCCACGTTGTCGCGCCGCGTATGCGCGAAATCGAAGCCAGCGAAATTCGCCTGGTTCTGGTCGAGGTCGTCGCGCGCCCGGCTCCACGTGGCGCGCAGGCCGAGCCCGGACTTCGCGCGGAATTCCGTCTCGAACGAATACACGCCGTTCACGAAGTCCTGCGACAGCGGCTCGTAGGCCGGGACCGCAAATGTCTGGCCGGCATATTCCGTGCGTCCCGCGGCGCGAAAGGCCCGGGCGCGCAGCGTCAGCGCATCGGTGGCCGAGAATTCCGCGAACGCGCGGCCGGTGACGTTGCGCCAGCCGTGATCGATGTCGTCGCCGAGGAATGTCGGCATGCCGTCGCTGGCCGCGTAGCCGCCGCCGAGGCCGAGCTTGAAGTTGCCGGCCGTCAATGCGGCATCGCTGAAGACCTGCTGCGTGCCGTGGCTGCCGAAGGTGGCGCCGGCGCTCGCGCCATCCTTCGCCGCGCCGCGCGTGAACAGCTGCACCACGCCGCCGATGGCGTCGGAGCCGTACAGCGACGAGCGCGGCCCCTTGACGATCTCGATGCGCTCGAGGGACTCCGGTGCGATGTTCTGCAGCGCCGCGCCGCCGATGGTGCCGGGATTCACGCGCACACCGTCGATCAGCACCACCGTGTGGTTGCTGTCGGTGCCGCGCGTGAACAGCGAAGTAGTTTGACCGGGGCCGCCGTTGCGCGCGATCTCGAGGCCCGCGTGCTGCGCCAGCAGCTCGCTGACGTCGCTCGCCAGCGAGCGTTCGATGTCGTCGCGCGAGATGACGATGACCGGCGCACCGACCGCGTCGAGCGGCACCCGCGTGCGCGTCGCAGTGATGACGGTTTCCTCGAGCTCGTCCTGCGCGAGCGCAGCCGACGGAAGCGCGGCGGCGATGAGCACCGCGAGCCGCGAGAGCAGAACAGGGGATTTCATGAGACACCTTTCCATGCACGCCCGCATGGCCGTTGCGTTGACGACCCTGGCGCGAGTGCGTGGAGAAGACCGGTGAAGGTCCGCTCGCCGCCCGCCGCGGCCAGGAATGAACGCCGAAAGGCCGGTCTCCGGACTCTCGAACTGGAGCCTTGCGGCTCCGCTGCATCGCCTTCCCGAGCCGCGAGGACTCAGTGGCTTGTGATGCGCTTGGGTTCGATTACCGTTGCGGGGGCAGTGCCGGAATCGTCAGTGTCGATCGTTGCCAATCGACGCTGGCTCACCGGCTTCCCGTAACCTTTCGGCGGGCGAACTTTAACTACAAACGCCGCGAATTGACAGTTCCCGCGCCGCTGCGCAGGCTTGCCGCCGCCATGTCCACCACTCCCATTTTCAAAGCGCACGGTTCCCAGGAACTGCAGGCCGCGCTCGAGGCGGCCCGGGCCGCGGCCGACGTGATCCGCGGCTTCTACCAACGCAACGTCCGGATCGAGGTGAAGGCGGACAAGACGCCGGTGACCGAGGCCGACGTGCGCTCGGAGGAGGCGATCCGCGACCTGCTGACGAAGCGCTTTCCGTCCTTCGGCTTCTTCGGCGAGGAGACCGGCAAGTCGGACATCGACGCCGAGAGCGTGTGGCTGGTCGACCCCATCGACGGCACGAAATCCTTCGTGCGCGAGTGCCCCTTCTTCTCGACGCAGATCGCGCTGATGCGCGGCGGCCGCTTCGTGCTCGGCGTGTCGAGCGCGCCCGCGTACGGCGAGCTCGCGTGGGCCGAGCGCGGCGGCGGCGCGTGGCTGGACGGCAAGCCGATGCGCGTGAGCCAGGTATCCGCCGTCGACGGCGCAATCGTGTCCACCGGCAATCTCAAGACCCTTGCGGCATCGCCCGCGTGGGCGCGCTTCGGCCGGCTCATCGGCGGCATCAACCGCATCCGTGGCTATGGCGATTTCGTGCACTACCATCTGCTCGCGCGCGGCGCGCTCGACGTCGTCATCGAGTCGGACGTCAACATCCTGGACATCGCGGCGCTCACCGTCATCGTCGAGGAGGCGGGCGGAAAGTTCACGGATCTCACGGGAGCGCCGGTGGGGCTCGCGACCACCACGGTGCTCGCGACCAACGGCCCGCTGCATCGACCCATCCTCGACGCCGTCGGATTCGAAGCCGGAGGAACCTAGCGTGTCGGTGTTCCTGCGCTGGGGGGTGTTCGGAATTCTCGGGGTCGCCGCGCTGCTGTATGCGTACAACGCCAGCAAGAAGCTCGCTGAGCGTCACACGGCGCCCGCGCCGGCTCAGCAGGCGCCGGCGCCGGCCGGTGGGTCGCCGGGCGACGGGACATCCGCGGCCCCGCTTCCGCGGCCCGTGATGCCGTCGGCCGATGGGCTTTCCCCGCAATGCGGGCTCGAGCTCGAGGTGGCGCACCTCGCGCGCGTGGCGCGCGCCGACGGCGAGCCGCTCGACCGCCTGCTGCGCATGCAGAAGATCGCGTGGCAGGACGACCCAAAGGTGCGCGAGCGGCTCGCGCAGGTCGCGAAACGCTGGTACGAACGCACGGACGCGCTGCGGCCGGAGCGCCTGCGCGACGAGGTGGTCTTCGACTGCGCGAGCGTCAAGCCCGCGGAAGTCAGGCCGCCGTAACGACGCGGTGGCCGGCGATGAGGCCTTCGGCGAACTGCACGCCGTAGAGTCGCGACAGCAGCTGGGAATCGAGCGCGTCGCGCGCCACCTGGTTCACCGTGCCGTTGCCCGCGAGCAGGCAGACGCGGTCGGCGAAGCGCAGCGCCAGGTTCGGATCGTGCAGGCTCGCGATGACCGCGGCGCCGGCGCGCGCCAGCACGCGCAGCCGCTCGAGGATCGCGATCTGCTGCGCCGGGTCCAGGTGATTCGTCGGCTCATCGAGCAGGTAGAGGGACGGCGACTGCACCAGCAGGCGCGCGATGGCCGCGCGGCGCTGCTCGCCGCCGGAGAGCGTGGCCAGCTCACGCCCCGCCAGCGTTTCCAAGCCGACGTGCGCGAGCGCCGCGGCGACGCGCTCGTGGTCGGCCGCCACCGGTGCCTCGAGCAACGTCAGGTGCGCGAAGCGGCCCAGCAGCACCGACTCGCGCAGGATGCCCTGCGGCGCGGCATCGGGATCCTGCGGCAGGAAGCCGAGCGCGCGCGCGATCGTGCGGCGGGGCAGCGAGTCGAGGGGCGCGCCCTGCAGGCGCACCGCGCCGGCGTCGGGCGCGCGCAGGCCGGCCAGCGTGCGCAACAGCAGCGATTTTCCCGCGCCGTTGCCGCCGAGCAGCGCGCAGAACTCGCCGCCCCCGATCGTGAAATCGAAGCCGCCGACCAGGGTGCGGCCGGGCACGGCGATCGCCAGCCCCGCGGTCTCGTACCTGAAGCCGTTCATTTCGATTCCGTCCAGCCGATCTCGCGCGCGGTCGCCGCGCCGACGCGCACGTCGGCCAGCGATTCGGGCATCTCGAAGGTCTGCGGGTCCACCGCGTAGCGGCCGGCCATGATCTCGGTGAGCGATTGCGGATGGCGTGGGTTGCGATCCGGCTCGGCGTAACCGCCGGGATACAGCGGCGCCAGGCTCTCCGGGTCGTATTTGTCGGTTGCGCCCAGCGTGTGCAGCACCTCGTGCGCGATGACGACATTGTTAGGCCGCGTCATGTCGTCGCTGGCGTACGCGTGCACGACGCCGACCAGTCCCTTCTGCAGGCCCACCGAGTGCGGCACCGCCGCGGTCGAGGCGGGGTCGTGGTACAGCACGAATACGCGGATCTGCGGCGCCGGCCGGCCGTCGGGATGCGAATTGCGGCGCGCGTAGAGGCGCATGCGG
>JBIOZI010000144.1:0-8729 GCA_044871085.1 Steroidobacteraceae bacterium
CGGGTGTTTTTCCGGACCGAGCGAACCGGAAAACGCGTCGTTGTATAGGCAGGTGAGGTCCGGGCCCCACATGATCATGGTGGGGTGGCCGGTGGTCAGCAGGATGCGGACGGTGGTCCGCAGCGCCTGGGGCCAGGATCGGGGATGGCCGAGCGGGGTGCCTGCCCAGGGAAAGGCACGTATGTGCTCGCCCATCGAGCCCCCGCCGGCGAGGAATTCGAGGCCGGTTTCGGCATGACTTTGCATGCGTTGGATACTAACCCTCAAAACCTCGCCTTGAACTGCACGCCCCAGATCTGCGGCTCGTTGATGAAGCCGGTGAGGTTGTCGAAGTCGATGGCGCCGACGGCGACCACTTCATCCGTGATGTTGCGGCCGAACAGCGCTGCCTCGTATTTGCCGTCGTTCCAGAGATAGCCGACGCGCAGGCCGCCCTCCAGCAGCGACTTGCCGGTGAACTCGACGGATTCGTACAGGAAGAAATTCACCTCGCTGCGATACGCCCAGTCGGTGTAGGCGAACAGCTCGCCGTTGCCGAGCGGGATGCCATAGCGCAGCGTGAAATTCGCGATCCACTCCGGCGCCTGCGGCAGCGGGTTGCCGTCGATCACGGCAAAGGGAGCCGTGCCCACGGTGACGGTGGGGTCGGTGATGGTGCAGGCGAAGCAGGTGCCCACCAGGATTCCGGCGTCGTTGATCTCGGTGTCGTTGAAGCTGGCGCCGAGGGTCACCAGTAGTTTGGGTGTTAGATAGGCCTGGAAGTCGAGCTCCGCACCCTGGCCCACGGTCTCGTCCGCGTTCAACAGCCGCACGGCGTTGTTGGCGCCGCCCACGGCGGTGAGCTGCTGGTCCTTCACTTCGTAGTGGAACACGTTGAAGTACAGCTTGGCGCGCCGCTCCCACAGGTCGGCCTTCACGCCGACTTCGTACGAGGTGTTCGTCTCGGGATCGGCCACCGACTGATTGCCGAACGGCCCGGCCGGCTGCACGCTGGCGCCGCGGAAACCGGTGGCGACGCGCGCGTACAGGTTCACCGCGTCATTCACCGCGAACGTGCCGGCCAGGTCCCAGCTCACCTTGCTGTCGCTCAGGCTGGCGGTAGTTGGGAGGGACGGATCGGGGAACGGGAACCCCACCGGCGTGCCCGTGACGAAATCCTTGTCGTCATTCGTGTAACGCGCGCCGGCGCGCAGCTCGAATGCCGGAGTGACTTCGTAGACGACCGAGCCGAACACCGCCCAGGCCTGGTTGGTCTGGTTGGAGCGCAGATATTGATTCTGCACGCCGCCGGCGAGCGTGTTGTACGAGAAGAACTCGGTGTCGTAGTCCTCGTCGAAGTAGTACACGCCCGCCTGCCAGTTGAGCGCGCCGTCGAGCTGGGATTCCAGGCGCACTTCCTGCGTGAGCTGGTCGAGCGTGGGGATGGCATCCGCCGTCTCGCTCGGAAACGGGATGAAGCCCGGGCCGAACGGTATGCCGCCGCAGAACGGCAACCCGCACCCGAAGCCGCCGTCGATGTCGCCGCGGCTGTACGCGTCCATGGATTCGTAGCCGGTGATCGAGTACAGCGCCAGGTCGCCGAAATCCCAGCGCAGCCGGATGTTGCCGCCCTTGATGTTCAGCTCCTGGCGGTTGGCGCCGTCGGCGAAGATGGGGCTGTCCGAATCGAAGCCGTCGATGAGGTCGTTGCTGCCGGGCTCGATGATGTTGGCGCGGAACAGGCGCGCGGTGCCGTCGAGGTTGCGCACGTGCGCATTGAACAACGCGCTGAAATTCTCACCGCGCTCGTACTGCAGCTGCAGGCGCGCGGCGCGGTCGTCGTAGCCTTCGTAGATGTCGTCCTCGCCGGTGAGCGCGTTGCCGACGTAGTCGTCCCGATGTTGATAGAGCCCCGAGAAGCGCACCGCCCAGCCTTCGCCGAACGGGATGTTGATGGCGCCTTCGAGGTTCGCCGTGTTGAACGTGGCCTCGGACACGTTCACGTAGCCGCCGAAGTCGGAGGACGGTTTCACCGAGTCGAACTTCACGACGCCGCCGGGCGTGTTGCGGCCGAACAAGGTGCCCTGCGGACCGCGCAGCACTTCGATCTGGTCCAGGTCGAAGATGGGGAAGCCCTTGAGAATGGGGTTTTCCTGCACGACGTCGTCGTAGATGAGCGAGACGGGTTGCGAGGCGTTCAGGCGGAAATCGCCATTGCCGTAGCCGCGAATGTAGAAGCGCGGGAATGCGCGACCGAAGGACGACTCGACGTTGAGGCTCGGGATGCGCGCGGCCAGCAGGCGTACGTCCTGGCCGCCGGTGGACAGCACGTCGAGATCTTCGCCGCTCACGGTCGACACCGAGTTCGGCACGTCGCGGATGTTCTCGGCCCGGCGCTCGGAGGTGACGATGACTTCGTCGAGCTGACCCTGTGGGTCCTGCGCCCACGAGAGAGTGGTAAACATGCCGCTCAACGGCAAAATCCATGTGCGTTTCATGAGGTGCCCCGTTTCATATTGAATCGCCATCCCTCGATTTCTCGAAGGATACATCCCTCATCGAGGAAAGGGCGACCTCGCCGCGATGCGTTGCTCCAGCAGCGCGGGGCAGAGGCCTGCATGGGCGGGTGATACTGACGCCAGGTTATCGGCGTCCCTCCCGGCGTTCAGGCCCAGGTCCGGATGCCTGGCCCGCCCACCATCGCCACGTAGCCCGCGGCGAGCAGGTGCACGGCCACGAACACCACCGCAAACCAGTACGGCAGATTCGCGGGTTCCCGGGACTTCGCCCTGAACAGGTACGCGGCGCCTAACAACACGACTGCCGGATACACCAGCGACAACCCGAACACGCCCACGGACAGCGCCGAGATCGTACCGAGCTCCTTCAGGAACGCGCCGACCAACAGTGGGATGAGCAGATAGGTGAGCAATGCGACTGACGCGATGAGCGGCCAGAGCCTCAGCCACAACCGCCCATCGCCGGTCGTCTTCCGCAGTCGCCGTGCCACCCATACGATGAGCGCGATGAACCCTGCGATCGACATCACGACCAGCAGCGCTACCGTGCCGAAGCGTGCGTACACCTTCCAGGCGGGGACGCGCACCAGCAGATCGCTGGCGGTCTGCAGCGCCGGGCCGGCGAGCGGATCCTCGACGGTCGCGATCGACGGCAATCCAGTCCAGCGGTCTACCAGCACCCCGTGAGGCCCAACGTGATCGTCGCTCGTCCAGCCGCCGATGAGCGGCGAGCGATGCAGATACTTTTCGTCGTGGGTGACCTTGGTGAGCCCGGACAGGTTCAGGCTCATCATCAGCCGCATGTCCGCGTTGCGCAGGCTGACGTTTTCGTAAATGCCGTCGATGTGCTTGTATCGCTCCGGCAGTGGCGCGGCCTTCACATCGGACCATTTCATGTCGCGCAGCAGATAGCCCTTGAGGAGATCCGAAATCTGCCCCAGCGCGGCGGAATTGCCGCTGTTGATCATGAAGACGTAGCCCTGGCCGAGCTCGCGCGCGTACATGAGCTCCGTGAGGCCGCCCATCACTCCGCCGTGATGCCCTCGAAACGCGACGCCCATTGCCAGGTGGCCGGTCGTATAGTTCGCGAGGCCGTAACCCGCCAGCACACCCTGGGCGTTACCGGCCAGCGTGCCCGGAGTCTCCATTCTCTCCATCGACGCCTCGGACACCAGGGGCCCATTCGACGTCGAGCCGCGCAACAACAGCAGCTGCACGAGCTTCGCCATGTCACGCGCGGAGGAGTTGATCGACCCGGACGGGCGATGAAGGATCTGCCAGTACTCCACCGGTTTCTCACCTTCATAGAGGGTTGCGCCGCGCTCATCGTAGAGCTTGGTCCTGAAGTAACTCGTCGATGTCATGCCGAGCGGTGTGAAGAATTCCTTCGCGACGTAGTCTTCGAACCTTTGGCCGGTCATTTTCTCGACGATGTAGGCCGCGACGGGCACGTCGACGTTGTTGTACGCATGCCGTGCGCCCGGCGGCCACCGCGACCTGCGCGTATCCGGGTGATAGTCGAGACCTTGTTTGATGGTCATCGTGTCGGGCGCGGCGACGGCGATCTCGGCGAGATGGATGGCATCCCATCCCGTGGTGTGCTCGAGCAGGTGTGCGATGCGCACCGGGTGTGTCGCTTCCCATGGGTTCTCGAAGGCGACATCAGGCGCACGATCGCGCACCTTGTCGTCGAGCGAGAGCCTGCCTTCCTCCACGAGTTTGAGCACCGCGAGCCCGACGAACATCTTCGAGACGGATCCGATGCGAAACAGCGTGTCTTCGTTGGCCGCGCGCCCGGATTGCAGGTCCGCCTTGCCCCAACCCGCCACCCAGACGGGACCATCGCGGTTGACGAGCGCAATGCCGATCGCCGGAACTTTCTGGTCGGTGACGACCTTTTCGATGCGCTGCCTGAGCTCATCGACCGTCTTGGGTGGTGCGGGCTCGTCCGCTGCGGCAATTCGTGCGCAAGCTATGCAGAGGAGCAGCCCCAGGGCAATAGTGCGGGCGATCATCGTTGGGTTTCCCTCGGCTCAAATGATAGATGCGGCGCGGTCCGGCAGCGACGCTGGTCCTCGAGCCAAGAGCTTCGGGCCATGCCGCGTGACGACCTGCCCATCCTCTCTGCCATCGTCTGCGCACTGCTGACAGTCAGTCGGCCACGAGTGTGGCCGCGGAAGGCAACTCGATTCACTTCCGAGTAAGCTCGCTCCCATGAATGAACGTGTAACTCCCGACGGCCGGTATTTCGTCGTTCGCGGCCGCCTCTGGCGCCGCATGAATCCGCAGCTGTCCCTGGAGAAGCGGGAAACCCTCGTTCGTGAGCTCATGAGCGCCCGACGCGCCGTCAAGGCGGCGATGAAGTCCGCGAACCCCGCGGAGCTGCAGCTGGCGCGCAAGGCGGTGGACACCGCGAAGGTGTCACTCGGCGAGCGTGGCCCGGTGTGGTGGACGGACGGCGCGCCCGATCTGAATCGCCACAAGGTGGTCGACAGCCCATACGCGCAGTGGTGGGCCGCGGCGACGCTCACGAGTCCTCCCATACCGGGGCCGTCCGCCAGTTGAAGCGGATCGTGAGCACGCGCGCCAGGAAGAACGCGCCCACGGTCAGCCAGGCCGCGAACGTGGGCGTGAATTCCAGGTTCAGCGTCAGCAATAGATAGACCCCGCAGGCCGCCAGCAGCGTCAGCGACGCGTACTGGCCCGGCCGCATCTGCGCGGGGATCTCGCGCATCACCACGTCGCGCAACAGGCCGCCCGCCGCGCCGTTGGCCACGCCCACGAATGCGATCGCGATCAACGGCAGCCCGGCGCGGGCGGCGAGCTCCATGCCGAACACGGCGAACGCGGGGGTGCCGAGCGCGTCGATGTAGTCGACTATCTTCTGCACGGTATCGGGGCCGATGAGATTGCGCAGGTAGCGCGCGAATACGGACGTGACCACGGTGGCGCTCACGACGATGGTCAGGTACGCGGGATCGAGCAGGAACACCGGCGTGCGGTTGAGGAACACCGCGTCGCGCAGCAGGCCGCCGCCGATGGCGGTGAGCAGCGCGATGATGAATACGCCGACGATGTCGAGCCGTCCGCGGATCGCGACAATCGCCCCACTCACGGCCCACGTGAACGTGGCGGCGTAGTCGAACAGGACGGGTACCTGGAATTGGGCGTCTGCCATGCGAGCGGGATCATAGTAGATTTCGACCATGGCTCTACTCGTCACGGGCGCCACCGGCCTGATCGGCGGCGCGCTGCTCGCAAGTCTGCTGACCGACACGAATCTCCCGATCTTCTGCCTGGTGCGCGGCACTGCGCAGCGCACCGCGCTCGAGCGCCTGCGCAACCGTCTCGGCGGCATCGTGGACGAGCACCGCGATCGCCTGCACATCGTCGACGGGGACATGAGGAAGCCGTTGCTCGGCCTCGAGCACGCGGACCGCGCGCACATGCTGGCGAGCATCCACACGGTCTTTCATTGCGCCGCCCAAACCTCGTTCGTACGCGACGAAGAATGCCGCGCGACGAACATCGACGGTTTGAAGAACCTGCTCCAGCTTCTGCGCGGTGCCGCCGGCAAACCACTGCTCGTGTACTACGGCAGCGCCGCGGCCTCCGGGGCGCACGCCGACGTGGTGCTGGGAGAGGAGGGTTACGTCGGCGCGGCGAATCCCCATCACGTCGAGTACACACGCACCAAGGCCGTCGGCGAGGAGCTGCTGGCCTCGGAGCAGGGCTGCGAGGTCGTGATCCTGCGGCCGAGCATGACCATTCCGGATGTCTGCATCACCGCGCGCACCGCGCGCGAGAGCATCTGGCCGGTGGTGCTCATGTGCGAATGCAGCGCCGCGCCGGTGCGCGGCGACGCGCAGTTCGACACCGTGCCGCTGAGCTACGTCGTCGACTACTCGCTGCGGATCGCGTTCGGACGCCGCAACCACTCTATCTACCACCTCACGGCCGGCCCCGGCTTGTCGCCTACCTGGCGCGAGGTGGCCGAGGTCGTTCAGCCGGGTGGGCTCAGGACGCGGCTCCTGGACCCGAAAGAACCCGAATGGCGGCAGGCGCGCTCGAGCCTCTCCCGGCGCGAGATCTTCTACATCCGGCGCTTCCGGCACTACCTGCCGTTCATGAACCAGAACGTCACGTTCGATTGCGGCCGCCTGCACCGCGAGTTCGGGCCGCCGCCCGCGTCGCAGATGGACGTGCGGCGCTATCTACCGCCGTTGCTGGCGGTGGTCGGGGTGGAGCAGGCGGTGCGGCAGAGCGGGCAGGAGTAGCGTTCTCGCTACCGGCCGAGGAGCCGCAGCCAGCGGGGCTTCTTCCGTGCGGCGCGCAGCGCGCGTTTGTGCGAATAGCTCGTCGCGGCCAGGTCGAGCCCGACCCAATCGGTATTCGCAAGCGCAACCAGCGCGGCCTCGCCCAGGCCGAACTCTGCGCCGACGGACCCGGGCTCGCGCTTGAACCGCGCGCGCAACTCCACGTCGACGAACAGCCGCGCCAGGAGGTTTTCCCAGCTCTGCGCCTCGTCACGCATGGCGGCGCGCCTGGCTCAGCTGGTCCAGCAGGATGTCGAACGGTGGATAGCTGCCGTCGCGCTCGAGAACCACGTCGAACGCGCTCGTGGCGCGTTCGGAGAACTTGCGCAGCAGCTCGAACACGATGTCGGGCGGCGAGTGCACGTGATCGTCGAGCAGCCTGCGGCCGCCATCGTGCGTGAGCCACATCCCGCCCGACAGGTGCACCGCGCGAACGGCGCCGAGCGGAAATTCCTCGAGATCGGCGAACGGGTCGCGCCCGGCGTTCACGGCGTTCGCGTAGAGGTTGTGCAGGTCGAGCAGCAGCGGTGCGTTGCAGGCGGCGAGGATGCGCCGCGTCCACTCGGACTCGCGCAGCGTGCTCATCGGCGGATCGAACAGGGTCGCGATGTTCTCGAGCGCGGGAGTCACGCCCGTCACCGCGCGCGCCCGCTCGACGTTGCGCACGGTCTGCTCGAGCGTGCGCTCGGTGCGCGGGGGCATCGCCAGATGGCCTATCTCCACCCCGCCCGCGCGCACGAACGCCAGGTGCTCGGACCAAGCCGCCGGACGCACGCGTTCGACGAGTCGCGCCATCCGGTCGAGCCGCGCGCCGTCGACGGCGTACGAGGACGCGAGCCCGAGTCCCACGCCGTGCAGATGCACGGGCACCTGGTCGGCCAGGCCGCGCAGGCCATCGAGCTCGCGGCGCGACGCCTCGAAGTAGTTGTCCGCGATCACCTCGACGACGTCGATGCTGTCCAGGTGCGCGAAGATTTCCGCGGCGAGCTCCGGCCGCCAGCCGATGCCGACGCGTTGCGCGCGCTCAACCACCGCCGCAGCCACCGCCACCGCATCCTCCGCAGCCGCCACCACCACCGCTGCCGCAGCCCGAGCTCGCACCGCAGCCCGAATGGCCTGGCTGTGCCTGCCGGTTGAGCTGCGCCGCGAATGGATACGCGGCCGCCGGCAATGCCGCGAGCCCGAATGCCGCCGCCACCAGCACGTCCTCGTCGGTGGAGCGGTGCACCGCCACCTGACCCACGCGGCTCTTGACGAGCGCGAACAAGGTTTGCTGGTCCGTCAGCGCGCGGTCGCCGGCGTTGGTCCGCTCACGCCTGCAGATGATGTGTGCCACGAGCAGCGCGATGGCCGTCAGCATCACCAGGTAGACGAGGCTGGTGTGGTCGCGTTGCACGGCGACGTAGATCCTGAAGGCGCCCAGCGCGAGCAGCGTACCGGTGACGCCCAGGAACGAGGGCAGCCGTCTGCTGCGCTCCGCGCTGTCCGCAACCAGCCCCGACTCGCGCAGCGGCTCGGCGTAGGCATCCACCGAGATCCTCAGGCGCTTGTTCTGCAGCAGCTTCAAGGGCGTCTGCGCGTCGGAGCAGTGCGTCAGCACCGCGAGCTCGAGCGGATGGCGCACGGCCTGCAATGCGTCTCTGCTCCGGTTGGCGACCAGGGTCTGGCCCGTCGAGCTCAGGAGCTGTCGCTTGTTGAGCGAATAGACGGCGGTCTGCAGCGTCTCGCGCACGCCGCCGCGCAGGAAGGCCAGTAGATAGGGATCGCGCAGCAGCCGTCGCGCATTGCCCGACGGAAACCGTGCGGAGCCGGAGAGGAACCCGCGCGACACCAGGTACAGGAAGATGCAGCCGGCCAGGCTCGCCAGCGCGTAGAACAGCAGGAACTCAGGGCCACTTAAGTCGAAGGGATTCAT
>JBIOZI010000145.1:0-3996 GCA_044871085.1 Steroidobacteraceae bacterium
AACTACTCGAGTCGGCCGGCGAGCGGATCTACCCGCAGTTCGCCACGCACAACGCGCACACCATCGCCCACGTCGCGGAAGTATTCGGCGGCGACGTGCATCGATTCGAATTCCAGCGCCTGCACGGCATGGGCGCGGAGCTCTATGACAGCGTGGTGCGCGGGCCGTGGGGAAAATTTCCGTGCCGCGTGTACGCGCCCGTGGGTGCGCACGAAGACCTGCTGCCGTACCTCGTGCGGCGTCTGCTCGAGAACGGCGCCAACACGTCGTTCGTTAATCGCATCGTCGATGCGAGCCTGCCCGCCGAAGAGGTCGTGGCCGACCCGATCGCCGAGGTGGATGCGCTCGAACGCGTGGCGCATCCGCGCATTCCGCTGCCGGTGAATCTGTTCGCGCCCGAGCGATCGAATTCCGCCGGCTTCAATTTCGCCGACGGCCAGGCCGTCGACGTGTTGCTGCGTGACATGGGGCGCCTGTCCCAACAGGGTTGGAGCGCGGCGCCGATCGTTTCGGGCCAGCCCTTGTCGGGCAAGGGGACGCCGCTCACCAATCCTGCGGACACCTCCGAGACGATCGGCAGCGTGATTGCCGCGGATGCGGCTGCCGTCGATTCGGCGATCGCGGTGGCGCAGCGCGCGCAGGAAGACTGGGATGCGGCAGGCGGCGAGAAGCGCGCCGTCGTACTCGATCGCGCCGCGACCCTGTTCGAGGAACACACCGCCGCGCTGGTGGCGCGCTGCGTGCGCGAGGCCGGCAAGACCCTGCCCGATGCCATCGGCGAGGTGCGCGAGGCGGTGGATTTCCTGCGCTATTACGCGGCCCGGGCGCGGCGCGACTTCTCCCACGAGAGCGCGCTGCCCGGCCCGACCGGCGAGCGCAACCTGCTGCGGCTGCGCGGCAAGGGCGTGTTCGGCTGCATCAGCCCGTGGAATTTCCCGCTGGCTATCTACACGGGGCAGGTGGCCGCGGCGCTGGCCGCGGGCAATACCGTGGTCGCGAAACCGGCGGAGCAGACTCCGCTGACCGCGGCGCTCGCGACGGCGCTGCTGCTGCAGGCCGGAGTGCCGGCCGAAGCCCTGCATTTCCTGCCGGGCGATGGCGCGGAGGTGGGTGGCGCGTTGACGCGCGACCCGCGGCTGGCGGGCGTGGTGTTCACCGGCTCGACCGACACGGCGCGGCTCATCGAGCGCTCGATGGCGGGCCGGCCGGGCGCCATCGGCACGCTCATCGCGGAGACCGGCGGGTTGAACGTCATGCTGGCCGACAGCTCGGCGCTGGCCGAGCAGCTCGTGCTCGACGTCGTGCAATCCGGCTTCAACAGCGCCGGACAGCGCTGCTCGGCGCTGCGCGTGCTGCTCGTGCAGGATGAGATCGCGCCGCGCGTGCTCAAACTACTGGCGGGCTGCATGGACGAGATCGTGGTCGGCGATCCGGCGCTGCTCGCGACCGACGTGGGGCCCGTCATCGACGACGACGCATTGCAGGTGCTCGAGGCGCATCGCGCCGCAATCACCCGCGACGCGCGCTGGAGCCATCGCGCGCCCGCGCCGGCCGGCCCGGGCGCGGAACGGGGAAGATTCTTCGCGCCGCTGGCGGTCGAGGTGGACGGGCTCGAGAAGCTGCAGCGCGAGGTATTCGGACCGGTGGTGCACGTGGTGCGCTATCGCGCCCGCGATCTGGACGCGGTGGTCGAGGCCGTGAACCGGCTCGGGTTCGGTCTCACGCTGGGGATCCACACGCGCATCGACGGGCTCGCGCAGCGCATCGCGCGCCGCCTGCGCGTGGGCAACGTGTACATCAATCGCAACATGATCGGCGCGGTCGTGGGCGTGCAGCCGTTCGGCGGCATGGGGTTGTCGGGCACCGGCCCGAAGGCCGGCGGCCCGCATTATCTGCATCGCATGGCCACCGAGCAGACCATCACCACCAACACGGCGGCGATCGGCGGGAACGCGGGGCTCCTGTCGCTGGCGGCGCGTTAGGTTCACTAACACGTCAGACAACTTCCCGAGTTGGCGAATCTGAGCACTGCGTCGCGGGACGAAGGGCGGTCCGCGATGCGGCACCCCTAACGTCTTCCCTGATTCCGCCGATATCGGTGAGACGCAACTCACCGGAGGGCGAGTGTTTCCATGACTGGTCGACCGGCGCACCGGTGGCTCGCAGCCATTCCGATGACGGCGCGCTTTCACATAATGCTCGCGATTCTCCTGATCGGCGAAGCCGCCATCGTCGCCGGATGCATCCACCTCATGCGCCAGCAGGGCGAGGCGAGCACCGACTTGGCGCGCGTCGCGGCCGTGCAGCGCTCGCTCGATCGCGTGCTCACCATCCAGGCGAACGTCGCGGTGGAACTGCAGGGGCCGCGCGCAGCAGGCGGTCAATCCGCGCTCGTGACTGCGCTGCGCACGCAGGTGGCGGCGACCTGGGTGTTACCGATGACGCCCGAAGTCGCGGCGATCACCGATGCCGTGCGCCAGCCGGCGGCACAGTATCTCGAGAGCGTGGAGGGCTACCTGCGCGAGGGTGGCGAGACCTCCGGCGCCGCCTGGGCGTTCGCCGAGCTCGAGCCGCGTCGCTCCGGGCTCGAAGCCGCGGTCCGCGAAGCGATGAACCGCATGCGCACCGTGCTGGCACGGGTGGAGACGCGCGTCATCGCCGAATCGGAGCGTGCCAGCATCGTCACGGCCTGGCTGATCGGCGGCGCGATCCTGGCCGCGGCCCTGGCGGTGGCGGCTTTCTGGCTGATCGCGAAGTCCATTCAGAATTCGATCCGCGCGGTGGGCGAGGTGGCGCAGGCACTGGCAGCCGGGGACCTCGACAACCGTTGCGAGGAGCAGGGCGCCGACGAGGTGGGCGGCCTCGCGCGCATGATCAATCTACTGGCGGACACCATGCAGGGCATGCTCACGCGACTGCGCTCGGAAGCGGGCCGCAGCTCGTTCAGCAACCAGCTGGTCGAGGCGCTGGAAATGTCGGATTCGGAGGCCGAGGCCGACCGGGTCATCGCCCGTGCCATGGGCGCCATCTCCGACGTCCACCCGATGGAGCTGTTGCTGGCGGATTCATCGCGCGCGCACCTGGAGCGCGCGTGCGTGCATCCGAAGACCGGCGCCTCCAATTGCACGGTGGAGTCGCCGTACAGCTGCATCGCCGTCCGCCGCGGACATCCGCAGATATTCCCCGATGCCGACGCGTTGAACGCGTGCCCGAAGTTGTTGGGCCGCATGGGCGGGTCGATCTCCGCGGCCTGCGTCCCGGTGAACTTCATGGGCCGCGCGCTCGGCGTGCTGCACGTCACCGGCGCCAAGGGCAAGCCGCCGAGCGCCGAGCAGATCGCGCAGTTGACGGCGCTCGGCGTCCATGCCGGCACGCGCATCGGCACGCTGCGCGCGTTCGAGCGCTCGCAGCTGCAGGCGAGCACGGACAGTCTCACGGGCCTCGCCAACCGGCGCGCCGCCGAAGAGGTGCTCGGCAATCTCATGACCGTGGATTCGGCGTTCGCGGTCGTGCTGGCGGACCTGGATTTCTTCAAGCGCCTGAACGACACGCAGGGCCACGAGTCCGGCGATCGCGCACTCAAGCTCTTTGCGGATACCGCGCGTGGCGTGGTGCGCGACCGCGATCACGTGGTGCGTTGGGGCGGCGAGGAGTTCGCCCTGCTGCTGCCGGGCGCGAACGCCGAACGCGCCGCGGAAGTGGTCGGGCGGCTGCGCACCGCGCTGGCGCAGGCTCATCTCGTCTCGGGCACGCCGATCTTCACGGCGAGCTTCGGCATCTCGGATTCGACCATGGCACGCGACCGCGAGACGCTGATCCGGCTGGCCGACGAGGCGCTGTACCGCTCCAAGCAGGCCGGCCGCGACTGCAGCACGGTGGCGGATCCGATGAGCCCGATGCCGCGCCGCGCGCGCGACCAGGGCGCGACGTGGAGCCTCATCGACCGGCGCTGCGTGCGCGACGCGGAGCGCGACGCGCCGAAAAAATTCTTCGACT
>JBIOZI010000146.1:0-30279 GCA_044871085.1 Steroidobacteraceae bacterium
GCGCGGGTTGAACGCGAGGCCGGGACGCTGGCGGGCGCGATCGACGGGCCCTTGCCCGCATCCGTCGCTACCGAGGCCTCCGGCCGCGTCACATGGCCTCAACAGCTGTAGTACATGTCGAGCTCGACCGGATGAGTGGACATGCGGAAGCGCGTGACTTCCTGTGTCTTCAAGCCGATGTACGCATCGATCACGTCGTTGGTGAACACGCCGCCTCGAGTCAGGAACTCGCGATCCTTGTCGAGATGCTCGAGCGCCATGTCGAGCGAGTGGCACACCTGCGGAATGTGCTTCTCCTCCTCCGGCTCGAGATCGTAGAGATCCTTGTCAGCCGGCTCGCCCGGATGGATCTTGTTCTGAATGCCGTCGAGGCCGGCCATCATCATCGCAGCGAACGCGAAATACGGATTCGCCGACGAGTCCGGGAAACGCACTTCGATGCGGCGCGCCTTCGGGTTCGAAACCCACGGAATGCGGATGGACGCCGAACGGTTGCGCGCGGAGTACGCGAGCATCACCGGCGCTTCGAAGCCAGGCACGAGACGCTTGTAGCTGTTGGTGCCCGGATTGGTGAACGCATTGATCGCCTTGGCGTGCTTGATGATGCCGCCGATGTAGAACAGCGCCGTCTCGGACAGGCCGCCGTACTTGTCACCCGCGAACAGCGCAACGCCCGCCTTTTGCAGCGACTGGTGCACGTGCATGCCCGACCCGTTGTCGCCGACCAGGGGCTTCGGCATGAAGGTCGCCGTCTTGCCATAACTGTGCGCGACGTTGTGGATCGCGTACTTCAGGATCTGCACTTCGTCGGCCTTGCGGACGAGCCCGCCGGCACCGACGCCGATTTCGCACTGGCCGCCCGTCGCCACTTCGTGGTGGTGGACTTCCACCTTCATGCCCATCTCGACCAGCGCGTCGCACATCGCGGAACGGATGTCCTGGAAGGCGTCCACCGGCGGTACCGGGAAATATCCACCCTTGATGCCCGGGCGATGGCCCTTATTGCCATCCGGATACGCGGTGTTGCTGTTCCAGGCGCCTTGCCCCGAGTCGATCTCGTAGGAAGTGCCGTTCATGCCGCTGTTCCAGCGCACGCTGTCGAAAATGAAAAATTCGTTTTCCGGTCCGAAGAGCGCACCGTCGGCGATGCCCGTGGATTTCAGATAGGCCTCGGCGCGTTTGCCGAGCGAGCGCGGATCGCGCTCATAGCCCTGCATCGTCGCGGGCTCGATGATGTCGCAGCGAATGTTGACCGTGGTCTGTTCGAAGAACGGATCGAGAACCGCGGTCGTCGGATCGAGCGCGAGGATCATGTCCGACTCGTTGATGCCCTTCCAACCCGCGATCGATGAGCCGTCGAACATCTTGCCGTCGCGAAACAGCTCTTCATCGACGAGATTCGCGGGAATCGTTACGTGTTGCTCTTTGCCACGCGTGTCGGTGAAACGGAGATCGGCATATTTGACCTCCTTGTCTTTGATCAACTTGATTACATCTGCCGGTTTCATTGTTGGAGATCCTCTGAAGGAAGGGTTTGAGCCTCGGTCTCAATGCATTCGGTGTGCCATTGCCCGAATGCTGATAATTCAATGGGTTAGATACTTTTGGCTCTGGGGTGTGCACATTTTTGGTGCGACGGCGCGGAATTCTGCGCTAACTGGAGTCGGAAATGTGCACCCGGTAACGCTCACGCACTCGCATGAAGCGAATAAATGTATCGATATGGATATTCGGTCTGTATAGTCCATTTGTAGACTGAAGGAGAGATAAATGGTCATGAGCATCGTCAGTGCTTTGCGTGAGCCACGCACCAATCGCCCCAGCGGCGAATCCCTCGGCGGCGCCGGGCTGCGCGCCTTCGCAAAGATCGCCGAAGCATGGGGTCTCACCGTGGCCGAGCAGCTCAAGTTGTTAGGCATCGCATCCCGTTCCACCTTTTTCAAATGGCGCCGTGAGCGCGATCCCCGGCTTCCGGGCGACACGCTCGAACGCCTTTCATATCTGCTGGGTATCTATAAGTCGCTGCAGATCCTCCTGCCGGAAGAACGCGCGGCCGATGAATGGATTCGTCGCCCGAACTCCGCGGCACCTTTCGGCGGCAGCTCCGCTCTCGAACGCATGCTGTCCGGCCACGTCGCGGATCTGTATGTCGTGCGGCAATACCTCGACGCCGAACGCGGCTGACGTCCTCGACGAAGACAGCCTCGAACCAGACAGAGCCAGGGATGGTGACGAATTCCTTCACCGCGCGGCCGGTGCGCTTCGCGCCGTGCCATCGCATCGTGGCCAGCCGCCTGCCGACCATCAGCCTGTTCGAGCGCGTGGCGGATCCCGCGGATTGGGATGATCTCTACAAGCTGGAGTCGATGACGAATCCGCGCATCCGCAACCAGGTCGGCGAGCTGCACCTCGTACCCGTCGTGGACCGGGTCGCCGGGCCGAACGCTTCGATCGTCATGGCGCCCTTCACGCATCTTTCGCCACAGGGCACCCGTTTCACCGACGGCCGATTCGGCGCGTACTACGCCGCCGAGTCGATCGACACGGCGATCGCCGAAACCCGCTTCCACCGCGAGAATTTCCTGCGTGCCACGAGCCAGCCGCCGATCGAGCTCGAGATGCGCTGCTATCTAGCCGACGTCGCGTGCGAGTTGCACGACTTGCGCACGCGCCGCGCGGAGCTGCCGGACATCTACGATCCGGCGAGCTACGCCGCCTCGCAACAGCTTGGCCGCGCGCTGCGCGAATCCGGATCGAACGGCATTGCATTCGACAGCGTGCGGCGCATCGGTGGCGAGTGCGTTGCCGTCTTCCGGCCACGCCTGGTGCAGAACGTGCGCCAGAGCGTGCACCTGCGTTACGCCTGGGATGGAAACGCCATTTCCGAGGTCTACGAGATCCGCTCCGTAAACCTCTAGAACCTGGGATTTTCCAGTGGTTTTCGCAGTCCCGCGGCTATACTGCCGGCCGACTATTCGATGCCAGAAATAATGAGCTCATCACTTCGCGACATGCCCCCAATCCGTCAGGAGCTGGGCACTCCACCCCGCACCTTCCAGGACCTCATCTTCGCGCTGCAGAAATACTGGGCCGACCAGGGGTGCGTGATCCTCCAGCCCTACGACATGGAAATGGGCGCCGGTACCTTCCATACCGCGACCTTCCTGCGCGCCATCGGCCCGGAGCCCTGGTCGGCCGCGTACGTCCAGCCGTCGCGCCGGCCGACCGACGGCCGGTACGGCGACAATCCATTCCGCCTGCAGCACTACTACCAGTTCCAGGTCGTCATCAAACCCTCGCCGCTGCCCATCCTCGATTTGTATCTGGGAAGCCTGCGCGCGCTCGGCTTCGATTCGCTGGTGCACGACATCCGTTTCGTCGAAGACAACTGGGAATCGCCCACCCTCGGCGCATGGGGACTCGGGTGGGAGGTTTGGCTCAACGGCATGGAGGTGACGCAATTCACCTACTTCCAGCAGGTCGGCGGACTCGATTGCAAACCGGTCACCGGCGAAATCACCTACGGGCTGGAACGTCTCGCGATGTATCTGCAGGGCGTCGAGAGCATTTTCGACATCGTGTGGACCGACGGACCACTGGGCCGCGTGACCTACCGCGACGTGTTTCACCAGAACGAAGTCGAGCAATCGGCCTACAACTTCGAACATGCGGACACCGCGGTGCTGCTGCGGCACTTCGACGAGCACGAGGCCGCGTGCACCAAACTACTCGAGGTCAGGCTCGCGCTGCCCGCGTACGAGCAGGTCATGAAGGCCTCGCACACGTTCAACCTGCTCGACGCGCGCAAGGCCATTTCCGTGACCGAGAGGCAGCGTTACATCCTGCGCGTGCGCACCCTGGCCCGCGCGGTGGCGCAGGCGTACCACGACAGCCGTGAGGCGCTCGGTTTCCCCATGTTGCGCGCCGCGGAGCCGACGCATGAATAGCGCCGGCGATGTCCCCACCCAAGATTTTCTGGTCGAGTTGGGTACCGAGGAGCTGCCGCCGCTCGCGCTGCCCGAGCTCGAACGTGCATTCGCCGACGGCGTGCGCGCGGGCCTCGACGACGCCGGCTTGCCGTTCGGCGAGTTGAAGTCCTTCGCGACACCACGGCGCCTCGCCGTCCAGGTGCGCGGGCTGGCCGCCATGCAGCCCTCGCAGGCGGTCAAGCTCAAAGGACCGCCGGTGAGCGCCGCGTTCGGCAAGGACGGAAAGGCCACGTCCGCCGCCACGAAATTCGCGGAGAAGTGTGGCGTGGACATCGATGCGCTCACGCGCGTGACGGAGGGAAAGGGCGAGTTCCTGTACTTCTCGGGTTCGAAGCCCGGTGTCGCGACCGCCAGCCTGCTGCCCGCCATCGTGCAACGCTCGCTCGATGCGCTGCCGATTCCCAAGCGCATGCGCTGGGGGAGCTCGACCGCGGAATTCGTCCGGCCAGTCCATTGGCTGGTTCTCATGTTCGGCGCGCAGACGATTCCGGCGCGCATCCTCGACACCGATGCCGCCACCAGCACGCGTGGGCACCGGTTCATGGCGCCGCAGGAATTCCCGCTCGCGCGCCCGGCCGACTACGAGGCCACTTTGCGTGAGCGTGGCAGGGTCATCGCGGACTTCGCCACGCGCCGCGCCATGATCCGCGAGCAGGTGGCCGCGGCCGGCAAGGAGCTGGGCGGCGCCGCCTTGCTCGACGACGCGCTGCTCGACGAGGTGACCGCGCTGGTCGAGTGGCCCAGCGCCATCGCCGGCGCGTTCGAAGCGCGCTTCCTCGACCTGCCGCGCGAGGTGCTCATCTCCACGCTGCAGCAGCACCAGCGCTATTTTCCGGTCGAGAACGCCAACGGCAAACTACTCGCCAACTTCATCACCGTCAGCAACATCGAGAGTCGCGACCCGGCCAAGGTGCGCGCCGGCAACGAGCGTGTCGTACGGCCACGCCTGTCCGATGCCGCGTTCTTCTGGGGGCAGGACCGCAAGCAGCCGCTCGGGGCGCGCCGTCCCGCGCTGGACGCGGTCACGTTCCAGGCGAAGCTCGGCTCGGTCGGCGACAAGGTGAAGCGCGTGCAGACCCTGGCGCGCGAGATCGCGCTCATGACGGATGCCGACGCGACGCTGACCGAGCGCGCCGCCGAGCTGGCGAAATGCGACCTGCTCTCGGCGATGGTCGGCGAGTTTCCCGAACTGCAGGGCATCATGGGACGCTACTACGCCGGCGCCGACGGCGAACCGCACGAAGTGGCGGTCGCCATCGATGAACACTACCTGCCGCGTGGGTCCGGGGGAGCGCTGCCGGTGACCGGCGCCGGCGTCGCGCTGGCCCTGGCGGACAAGTTGGACACCCTCGCCGGCATCTTCGGCATCGGGCAGAAACCGTCCGGCACCAAGGACCCGTTCGGCCTGCGGCGCGCGGCCATCGGCGTGCTGCGCATCCTGGTCGAGAGGAAGCTCGATCTCGACCTGCGCGCGCTCGTGACCCGCGCCTGCGCGCTGCAGCCCCTGGCGGGGCCGGCGAGCACCGGCCACGACCTGTGGGAGTACATCCTCGAACGGCTGCGTGCCTATCTACTAGATACGGCCAATGCCGGTGCCGTGCCCGGCGCGACCACGGAGATGTTCGACGCGGTGCGCGCGAGCGCGCCGGTGTCACCGCTCGACTTCGCCGCGCGTCTCGACGCGCTGGTGAAGTTCCTCGCGATTCCCGAAGCGGCCAGTCTCACGGCCGCCAACAAGCGCATCTCCAACATCCTCAAGAAGGCCCAGTCCGCCCAGACGGGCGACGGCTCGACGGGCGACGTCGATGTCGCCCTGCTGCGCGAGCCCCCGGAGAAGGCCCTGCACGAGGCGTTGGCAGGCATGCTGGCCGAAGTCGAGCGCTCGCTCGCCAGGCGCGACTACGGCGCGGCGCTGGCGCGGCTCGCCACGCTGCGCCCGGCAGTCGACGCGTTCTTCGACTCCGTGATGGTGAACGCCGAGGATGCAGCCCTGCGACGCAACCGGCTGGCGTTGCTCGCGCAGCTGCGCGGCGTATTCACGCGCATCGCCGACCTCTCCTGCCTGCCGGGCTGAAGCGGCCGCATGCAGTTCGTCGCCTCGATCGTCTTCACGGTGTTCATGATCGTGTGGATGCTGTTCTTCGCGATCACCTACTGTGTCGTGTGTCTGTTCCTGCCTTGGCGGGGCCGCATCTGGATGGCAGGCGTGATGACCCACGTGGTGTTCTTCGCGCTCAGGGTCCTGTGCGGATTGACGTATACCGTCGAAGGTCGCGAAAACCTGCCGCCCGGCAACCACGTCATATTCATGAAGCACTCGTCCACGTGGGAAACCTACGCAATCATGATCCTGTTTCCACCCATCGTCTGGGTCATGAAGCGCGAGATCCTGTGGATACCGTTCGTCGGCTGGGGCTGCCTGCTCGCCCGCTGTATCGCCATCGACCGCAAGGCCGGCGCCTCCGCGGTCAACCAGGTGCTCGCCCAGGGCAAGGACCGCCTGGAGCGGCTCGGCGCCTGGATTCTCGTATTCCCCGAAGGCACACGCATGGCGGCGGGAGAAACGCGCCGCTACGGTTCCAGCGGCACGTTGTTGGCGGCCCAGGAGAGTCGCAAAATCGTTCCAGTGGCGCACAACGCCGGCTATTTCTGGCCGCGCCGCGGATTACTGAAGAAACGCGGCACGATTCGCGTGATCATCGGACCTCCGGTCGAGGCCGCGGGCCGGGACGCGCGCGATGTGAACAACGAAGTGCAACAGTGGATAGAAAGCCACGTCGAGATACCGGCTGATGCGGTGACGAAGTGAGAACGATGCGGACGAGGGTGGACCATTTTGATGTGCACGCGGACAGCGCAGCGGTACCGCGCACGGCGGATACGGCCGTGAGCCGTAGCGATGCGTACTGGCTGCGGCTGCCGGCGACCGGCCTGTGCTTTCTCTTCTTTGGTGTCGCCACCTGCCTGCTCGGATGCATCGTGATGCCGCTCATCCGCGTCGCGAGCTTCGATCGCATCCGTTCACGACGGGCGGCCCGCGCCGTGGTCGGCGGCGGATTGAGGCTGTTCGTCGGCTTCATGCGCGCCGTCGGCGTGCTGCGCTACACCGTCACGGGCCGGGAGCGGCTCGGACGCCCGGGGCAGGTCATCGTGGCGAATCACCCGACGCTCATCGATGCGGCTTTTCTGCTCGGCTTCGTGCCGGCGGCCGTATGCATCGTCAAAGAACCATTGTTCAGGAATCTGGTGACGCGCGGCGCCGTCACCGCGGCGGGCTACATTCGCAGCCTGCCGACGGACGGCATGATCCATGGCGCCGAGCAATGCCTGCGCGACGGCCAGTCGCTCGTGATCTTTCCCGAAGGCACCCGCACGGTGCCGGGCGAGCCGCTGCAGATGCAGCGCGCGGCGGCCAACATCGGCTTGCGCGGCGCGAGCGTGCTGACCCCGGTGTTCATCACCTGCGAGCCGCCGACGCTGTCGAAGCACGAGCCTTGGTACCGCATCCCGCCGCGGCGCGCACATTTCACGGTACGGGTCGGCGAAGACATCGACCTCGAGCGCTATCGCTCCGATCCGCTTCCCATCGCGTCGCGCCGGCTGAACTCCGACCTCGTCACCCTGTTCACGCAGGCGAACGCGGTGCGAGACTAGCGGCCATGAAATCTCACGAGGAAATCTTCGGCATCGTGCGCGACGCGCTCATCGAGCTGTTCGAGCTCGATGCGCAGCAGGTCGTGCCGGAAGCGCGCTTCGAGGAGCTCGAAATCGACAGCATCGACGCCGTCGATCTCGTCGACCATCTGTCGCGCGTCTTCGAGCGCAGGGTGAGCCCGCAGGAATTCCGCGCGGTACGCACCGTGCAGAACCTCGTCGATACCATCGAGCGATTGCAGACCCGGTGACCGCGCCGAACGTCACGGCGGTCATACCCGTTTATGAACACGAGCATGCGGTGCCGCACGTGGTCGCGGCGTTGCGCATGCAGGGCCTGCCGATCGTGCTCGTCGACGACGGATCGGGAGACAGCTGCCGGCTCGCGCTCGAAGAGCTGTCCCGCGCCACCGGCGCGCTGCTGGTGCGTTTGCCGGTGAACGGCGGCAAGGGGGCGGCGGTGATCGCGGGTCTGCGTGCCGCGTCCGCGGCGGGGTTCACGCACGCGCTGCAGGTGGACGCCGATGGCCAGCACACGCTCGCCGACACGCCGCGGTTTCTCGATGCGGCGGCGCGCGAACCCGGGGCGATCATCTGCGGCCGACCCATATTCGACGCATCGATTCCACGCCTGCGATTCGTCTCGCGCTACATCACGCACGTGCTCGTCTGGCTGCAAACCCTGTCGCTGAGCGCGATTCGGGACTCGATGTGCGGTTTCAGGCTGTATCCGATACGCAGCGTGCTGTGCGTGGTGGACGAGGACGGCGTGGGAACCCGCATGGACTTCGACGTGGAAATCCTCGTGAGACTCGTGTGGCGCGGGCACCTGCTGCGCTGGCTGGACACGCGCGTTTCCTATCCCATCGACGGCGTCTCGCACTTCCGCATGTTGCTCGACAATCTGCGGCTCGCCAGAATGCACGTGCGCCTGGTGCTGGGGATGGTCTGGCGCGCTCCGCGGCTGCTGCTTCACAGGGCGCGGCGCTCCCGGTCGCGGCATCCGCACAAGAACTGACGATGCGAAAACACTCTTCGATCAACGCCGAGATTTCCTGCGAGGTGGCGTTTGCCGACGTCGACCTGGCGCAGGTCGTCTGGCACGGACACTACCTGCGCTATCTCGAGAACGCGCGCTGGGCGCTCATGCGCGTCATCGATTTCGACCTGCAACACATGATCGACTCCGGCTTCCACTGGCCCATCATCGACCTGCAGGTGAAATACGTGCGCGCCGCGCGTTTCGGCGACCGGCTGTTGGCGCGCGCGTCGCTGGTCGAATGGCAACAGCGCCTCGCGGTGAACTACCTGATCACCGATGCCGCGGACGGGGCGCGCGTGGTGCGCGCGCGCACCGTGCAGGTGGCGGTACAGCCGCGCGCGAACGAGCTGCAGTTCGAAATGCCGCCCTGCCTGACCAGCCGCGTGGCTAACTATTTGCGCGCGCAGGCCACCGGCGGCGGCGCCGCCGCGGTGCGCGCGTGAGCACGGTGCTCGTCACGGGCGCGAGCCGCGGCATCGGCCACGCCACGGCGCTGCGCCTGGCGCGCGACGGCCACGACATCGTCGTCCACTACCACACGCGCCACGACGCGGCCGAAGCCGTGGCCGCTGAGATCCGCGGCTTGGGCCGCGCCGCGCGCTGCCTCGCCTTCGACGTGGCCGACCGTGCAGCCGCCGCGGCCGCGCTCGCGGCGGATCTCGAAGCACACGGCGCCTACTACGGCGTGGTGTGCAATGCGGGCATCGCGCGCGACGCGGCGTTTCCCGCAATGACCGGCGAGGAATGGGACCTGGTCCTGCGCACCAACCTCGATGCGTTCTACAACGTGCTGCAGCCGCTGATCATGCCGATGGTGCGTCGCCGGGCACCCGGCCGCGTGGTCACCATCGCGTCCGTATCGGGGATGATGGGCAACCGCGGGCAGACCAACTACAGCGCGGCCAAGGGCGGCATCATCGCCGCCACCAAGGCGCTGGCTCTCGAGCTCGCGAAGCGGCAGATCACGGTGAATTGCGTCGCCCCCGGGCTCATCGAGACCGACATGCTGGGCCCCGACACCCCGCGCGAACAGATACTCGAGGCGATCCCGATGCGCCGCATCGGCACCGCGGAGGATGTGGCCGGTGTCGTGAGCTTCCTCATGTCGGGCGACGCGGCGTATGTGACACGCCAGGTGATCGCGGTGAACGGGGGCATGTGCTGATGCGCCGCGTCGCCATCACGGGCATGGGCGGAGTCTCCGCGCTCGGCGATTCCTGGCCGCAGATCGAGCGTGCCTTCCGCGCCGGCACCAGCGCCGTGCGCTACATGACCGAGTGGGACCGCTTCACCGACATGGGCACGCGGCTGGCGGCGCCCTGCGACGCGTTCGTGGAGCCCGAGCGCTGGACGCGCAAGCAGGTGCGCGGCATGGGCCGGGTTTCCCGCCTGGCGGTGCGCGCCGCGGAGCTGGCGCTGGCCGACGCCGGGCTCGAGGGCAATGAGCTCCTGCGCGGCGGAGAGATGGGCGTGGCCTGCGGATCGTGCATCGGCAGCACCCCCGACCTCATGGACTTCGCGCAGATGCTGCTCGACGGCAATGGCTCGGGCGTCAACGCCAATTCGTACATCCGCATGATGCCGCATACCGCGGCCGCGAATCTCAGCATGTTCTTCGGCATCAACGGACGCGTGATCCCGACCTCGAGCGCCTGCACCTCGGGTAGTCAGGCCATCGGCTACGCATTCGAGGCGATCCAGCACGGCAAGCAGATCGCCATGCTCGCGGGTGGCGCGGAGGAGCTGTGTCCTTCGCAGGCCAAGGCGTTCGACACGCTGTATGCGGCCAGCCGCCGCAACGATGCGCCGCAGCTTTCGCCGCGCCCGTACGACACGGAGCGCGACGGGCTGGTCGTCGGCGAGGGCGGCGCGATGCTGGTGCTCGAGGAGCTCGAGCATGCGCGCGCGCGGGGCGTGCGCATCCACGCCGAGCTCATTGGTTACGCCACCAACAGCGACGGCGCGCACGCGACGCGGCCCGAGGAGCGCACCATGCGCATCGTCATGGAGCGCGCGCTCGAGCACGCGCGCGTGACGCCCGCGCAGGTGGACTATGTCAACGGCCACGGGACGGCGACCACGCACGGCGACATCGCAGAATCGCGGGCCACCGCGGCGGTGTTCGGCCCGACCATGCCCATCAGCTCGCAGAAGAGCTATCTCGGGCACACGCTCGGCGCCTGTGGCGCGCTCGAGGCCTGGTTCAGCGTGGAAATGATGAATCGCCGCTGGTTCGCGCCGACGCTGAATCTCGACACGGTGGACGCGCTGTGCGCGCCGCTCGACTACCTGCGCGTGGACGGCCGCGAGATCGATGCCGGCATCGTCGTCAGCAACAATTTCGCGTTCGGCGGCATCAACACCTCGCTCGTGCTGAAGCGCTTCGCATGAGGGGGCCGGGCCCCGATGAGGCGCTGGTGTGGCGCGGCGCCATGCCGCTGTCGCGCGATTCATTGCTGCGCGAGGCCGCGACGATCGCCCGCCAGATGCCACCCAACGCATACGTCGTCAATCTGTGCGAGCAGCGCGAGTCGTTCGTATTACTGTTCGCCGCCGCGATGATGGCGCGCCGCACGCAGCTCATGCCGTCGGCGCGCGGTGAAACCGCGATGGCGGAGCTGCGCGGAGAGTACCCCGACAGCGCCGCGGTGACCGACGAGGACGTGCAGCGCTGGCGTGCTGCCGGGCCGGCCGGTGCCGGGCCCGCGCTCGTGCCGGAAGACCAGGATCGTCTGGTCATGATCGGCTTCACATCCGGCAGCACCGGCAAGTCGCAGGCGCATGCCAAGCGCTGGCGGGCGCTGGCCAGCAGCGCACGGTTGAATTCCGCCGCGATCCGAGCGGCACTCGGTATCGCGTCCGCTGCGCCCGTCTCGATCATCGGCACCGTGCCTGCGCACCACATGTACGGCATCGAGCTCACCGTGCTGTTGCCGTTGTTTGCCGGCATGAGCGTCCACGCCGATCGCCCGCTGTTTCCCGCCGACGTTGCCGCGGCGCTCGCGCAGCCCCGGCGCAGTCGGGTGCTGGTAAGCACGCCGCTGCACCTGCGCGCCCTGGCGGAGTCGGGGCTCACCTTTCCCGACATCGACCTCATCGTGAGCGCCACCGCACCGCTGGATCCCGCACTGGCGCGGTTGGTCGAAGACCGCCTGCGCGCTCCGTTGCTCGAGATGTTCGGGTCCACGGAGACCTGCGTGTTCGCCACGCGTCGCACCGCGCGGCAGGAAGTATGGAAGACCTACGACGGCATCACGCTCGCAACGGCCGCCGAATCCACGCAGGTTTCGGCCGCCTGGTACGAAAGCCCGCAGAAGTTGATGGACGTGCTCGAGCACCGCGGTGCGGATGGATTCGTCGCGCTGGGGCGCAATTCGGACCTGGTCGAGGTCGCGGGCAAGCGCGCGTCGCTGGCGGACATCACGCGGCGGCTGCGCGCGGTCGACGGCGTGGAAGATGCAATCGCGTTTCAGCCGGAGGCGGCCGCTTCCGGAGTCGCCAACCGTGTGGCCGCCTTGGTAGTCAGCCGTGGCATCAGCGCGCGCGCGATTGCGGAGCAGCTCGTGACCGGCCTGGATGCGGTGTTCCTGCCGAGGCCACTGGTACTGGTGGACGAAATTCCGCGCGACGCGGTCGGCAAGGTGTCGCGCGCGAAATTGCTGGAGCTGGCGCGCGGACAAGTCGGCCCGTAAGCGGCGGTTGCTGCGTCGAACGAAAGCGGCGCGTCGGCCGCCTCACTCCGCCGCGTGCAGGCAGTCGAGCTCGATCAGCAGGTCCGAACGGCACACATCCCCGCTGAGCACCAGGTGCGGCGTACCCGCCGGGAGCCGCGCGCGCAGCTCGTTCTCCACGAAATCGAGGTGCCCCGGGTCACGTAGATAGGCTTTGATCAGCGTGCTGCGACCGAAGCGCGCCGGCAGGGCGGGTGCGTGGGCGCGCGCCCGGTGCAGCACGCTGTCGAGGTTGCTGAAGATCTCCGCGAGCTGCCGCCGCGCGCTGCCCACGTGCTGGGAGGCATGGCCCACGATGCTGGCCGTGCCGGAGATCATGAGCAGGTCCGGCGCGACGAGCATGGCGCGCGAGAACACCGGCGGGGCCGGGCCGTATTGCCGTGGATAGCGGTACGCGGCGACCTGGCGCGGGTTCTCCAGCGCGATGCCGGGCTCGCGCCCGGCCAGCCAGTACACCTGCAGCACGTCTTCGGAGTCGCGGCGCCCGATGGCCGTCGCGGCCGGAAACTGCTGGGCCGGCGCGAGCGTGAACCCCTGCGTGCGGCCGGCGCAGAACACGCGGTACCGTTCCGCGTCGCCCTCGCCGCGGTTGATCGCGTCGAGGTAATTCCAGATGCGCAGCACGTGGCGGTAGTTGGACTTGGCCTGGAATTCGGTGATGGCGCGATAGGCATAGGCACTGGCAGCGGCGAGCCCGCCGTGCTCGCGCTCGCGCACTTCGATGGCGCCCGCGAGGAAGTGGTCGTCGGTGGCGTAGCGGATCTCCCCGTCGAAACCGCCGCGCACCGGCCCGTTCGCGCGCCACACCTCGACGAGACCGGCGCCCAGCAGCGGCTCGAGGCGCACACGCGCGCAGCGCGGTGCGACCGCGAACGCGCTGGTACCGAATTCGACGGCGAACAGGGCATCGGCGGGCAGAGTCGCGCCCGGCTCGCGCATCTGGTATTCGATGCGCGGTGCGACCGCGCTCAGGCGTGGAACCGCGCTGCCGGACACGTCAGCTCACCGCCCTGCGCCGCACCTCGCGGAAGTGACGCAGCGTCTCGCGCCACATGAACAGCGAAGCGACGTAGTACAGTAGTTTGAACACGCGCAGCCGGCGCAGCGTCGGTCCGGGTTCGAAGACGCAGCCGGACAGGAATGCGACCATCGCGTCCTCGACGCGCAGGATGTTGCGCGGGTTCGCGAACAACCACGCGAGCGCCGGCGTGGTGAAGCGCACGATGAACCACGAGAACTTGCGCAGCCCGCCGCGCATCTCGCGCGCGTAGGCTCGCTGCAGAGGCGCCTCCGCCGCCCCGTCGAGCGCGCGGTGAACGAGCTCGGCGGCGCGTTCGGCGCCGTGCATCGCGAGGTAGACGCCGCTCGAGAACACGGGATCCAGGAACGCCCCGGCATCGCCGGCCATGACCCAGCGCGGGCCACACATGCGGCGGCATTCGTACGAATAGTTGCCGGTGGCCTCGAGGTGGCCGGTGAGGCGCGCATTCGCCATGCGATCGCTGAGGCCCGGTACCGAGCGCAGGGTGTCCATGAGGAAGGACTCGAGGTCGCCGCCGCGCTGCTTCAGATGCTCCGGCAGGCAGACCGCCCCGATGCTCGTGATGCCGTCCGGCAGCGGAATCAGCCAGATCCAGCCCTGGTGAAAGCGGTAAATACTGATGTTGCCGGTGTGCGGCTCGTGGCGCCGCTCGATGCCCGTGAAGTGGGCGAACACGGCGGCGCTGCGATGGCGCCTGCTGCGCTCCTTGAGCTTGAGCTGGGTGCCGAGCAGAGTCTGCCTGCCCGAGGCGTCCACGACATAACGCGCGCGCAACCGGCGCACCTCGCCCGCAGCGTCGCGCACTTCCACCGTGGCCGAGTCGGCGTCGAAGGCGACGGTCCGCACCTCGGTGCGCTCACGCACCTGGACGCCCGCCGCTTCGGCATTGCGAAGCAGGATTTCGTCGAACTGCGCCCGCTGGACCTGGAAGGCGTAGGTGGGGGGATTGCCCAAAGCGCGCGTGAACTCGAAGACGTTGAAGCCCCGCTCATTGGAGGCGGGAAAGTCCGCCCCCGGCTTGCGGATTCCGATGCGCTCGACGGCGTCGAGCACGCCGAGCCGCTCGAGGATGGGGATGTTCATCGGCAGCAGCGACTCGCCGATGTGGAAGCGCGGGTGCGCATCCCGCTCGAAAAGCGTGACGGCGCGGCCGTGGCGCGCGAGATGGGTGGCAGCCGTGGCGCCGGCCGGGCCTCCGCCGATGACGATGACGTCACAGTCGAAGCTGGTTGAGGCGGCGTTGTTTCGAGACGTCATTTGAAAAGTGAATGCCCCTGCGATGGCTATAATAGCCGCCTCTTCCAGCGACGTTCGAGCAACACACGCCTGCCATGAGTACGACCATCACACACGCCGAGCAGGAAGTCGCTTCGATGATCGTCACCACGCTCAATCTCGAGAACGTCAAGCCAGAGCAGATAGACCCCAATGCGCCGCTGTTCGGTGCTGGACTGGGTCTCGACTCCATAGACGCGCTGGAGCTGGCGCTGGAGATTTCCAAGCGCTACGGGTTTCAGCTGCGGTCCGACGACGAGGACAACCGGCGCATATTTGCCTCGCTGAGCAATCTGGCCGCGCACATCGAGAAAAACAGAGTCAAATAACCGCCCATCGGGCGTCCCCAGGGAGAAACGCGTGAGCACGAATCTGACGAGGGCATTGTTCGCCGTACCAGTGGCCGTCCTGCTGATGGGCGCGGCAAGGCTCGTCGACCCGCCACCGGTCGACACGCCCGCCGCGCTGTCGCAGAAAGAAGTGACGAGCGTCGTGCGCAAGACCCTCGTCAAGCGCGGCTGGATGCTCACCAGCGACAGCGGCGACGTGATCGCGGCGACGCTCAACGTGCGCGCGCACGTCGTGAAGCTGAAATTCACCATGGCGGACAAGAGAATCCGCATCGGCTACGTCGACAGCGTCAACATGGATTACAAGGTCAACAGCAAGGGCGAGGCCTCGATCCACAAGAAGTATCCCGCCTGGATCAACAACCTCATCACGGCGTTCCAGCAGGAAATGCAGCTCGCCGTACTCGAAAAATCGAACTGAGACGATCCGGTGCCCTCGCTTCGCGTTACCGCGTTCACCGCGACCTGCGCCGCGGGCCAGGGGCGCGCGGAGCTGCTGAACGCACTGCGCACGGCGCGCTCGGGCCTGCGCCACAACGATTTCGGGCGCGATCCGCTCGACACGTGGGTGGGTCGCGTGCCGGGTCTCGAAGACGAGCCGCTGCCCGCGCAACTGTCGCAATTCGAGTGCCGCAACAACCGGCTCGCGTGGCGTGGTCTGCGTCAGGATGGTTTTCTCGAAGCCGTTCGCGCCGCGCGGCAGCGCTACGGCGCGCAGCGCATCGCGCTCGTCCTCGGTACGTCGACATCGAGCATCGGCGCGACGGAAGAAGCCTATTCGCGGCTCACCGCGGATGGACAGTTCCCCGAAGACCTGCGGTACCAGGCCGTGCACACGCCGCATTCCACCGCCGCGTTCGTGGAGCGCGCGCTCGAGCTGCGCAATGTCACGGTCACGGTGGCCACGGCATGCTCCTCCAGCGCCAAGGCATTCGCGCAGGGCGCGCGACTCATCGAGTTCGGCGTGGCGGACGCCGTGGTGGTGGGCGGGGTCGATTCCCTGTGTGGCAGCGTGCTGTTCGGCTTCAATTCGCTGGCGCTGGTTTCGAAAGACCCGTGCAGGCCGTTCGATGCCCAGCGAAACGGCATCAGCATCGGTGAAGCCGCCGGCTTCGCGCTGCTGGAACGCGCCGGCAGCGGCCCGAGATTGCTGGGCTATGGCGAGTCCAGCGACGCGCACCACATGTCCACTCCCCACCCCTCCGGGCGCGGCGCGCGGCTGGCCATGGAAGCGGCGCTCGCCGCTGCGCACATCGATTCGCGCGACATCGACTACGTGAACCTGCACGGCACCGCGAGCCTCAAAAACGACGAGGTCGAGGCACAACTCATCGCCGGGCTCTTCCCGGCACGCACACACGCCAGCTCGACCAAGGGCTGGACCGGCCACGCGCTCGGCGCCGCCGGCATTCTCGAAGCGGTCGTCACCCTGCTCAGCATCGAATCGGGATTCATGCCCGGAAATCTCAACGCGCGCGCGCTCGACGCCGCCTGCGGCCCGCAGGTACGCCTCGGCAGCACCAGCGGACCGGTGCGCTTCGCGATGAGCAATTCGTTCGGCTTCGGCGGCAGCAACTGCGTGCTGGTATTCGCGGAAGCCGCGTGAACCTGCTCCAGACACCCGCGCGTCTGTACATCGACGGCATCGCGCTGTGGTCGGAGCGCCTGCCGGGTTGGGAGCGCGCGCGCGACATCCTCGCCGGTCGCGAGCCGGCGCCCTCGCAGCCGTCTCCACGCCCGGCGCCCGAGCTGCTCGCGCCCACCGAGCGGCGCCGCGCGCCGGATACCGTCGCCATCGCCATCGAGTCTGCGATGCGTGCCTGCGCCTCGGCGCAGTGCGACCCGGCCTCGCTGCCCTGCGTGTTCAGCTCGATGCACGGCGACCTCGGCATCACCGACTACATGTGCGCCACGATCTCTTCCACGCCGATGCTGGTGTCGCCCACCAAGTTCCACAACTCGGTGCACAACGCCGCGGCGGGATACTGGAGCATCGGCACCGGTTGCAGTCGTCCGTATACGGCGCTCAGTGCGGGGGAGCAGTCGTTCGGTGCGGGATTGCTCGAGACATGCGTACAGGCGCTCAGCGACCGCCAGCCCATCCTGCTGGTCGCGTACGACATCGATGCGCGCGGACCGCTCGCGCCCGTGGCGCGCAGCAAACATCTCCTGTCGGTGGCGCTGGTGGTTTCGCCCGAGCGCGGCACACGCAGCCAGGCGCAGATCGATCTCATGCTGACCACGCAGCCCGGAGTTGCCAGTCTGCCGCGGCCCGAGAATGCGGCGCTGGTCGCCGGCAACTCGACAGAATCCTGCCTGCCGCTCATGGAAGCACTCGCGATCGGCGGCTCTCACGAGATCGTCTGCCTCGCGACTCCCTCGCTCGGCCTCGCGATGCGCGTCCAGAGCTGATGCACGACGCCGACGTCGTCATCCTGGGCGGAGGCCTCGGCGGCCTGACGCTCGCCCTGCAGTTGCGCAGTACCTCGCCCGACCTGTCCGTGGCAGTGCTCGAGCGCGAGGCGCACCCCGTGCCGGCCGCGGCTCACAAGGTCGGCGAATCCACGGTCGAGATCGGCGCGCACTACCTCGACACGGTTCTCGGGCTGGCGCCGCACCTGCGCGAGCACCAGTTGCGCAAATTCGGTTTCCGCTTCTTCTTCAGCGACGGTGAGCGCGACATCGACAGGGTCACCGAGCTCGGTGCGAGCCGCTATCTGCACACTCCGGGCTATCAACTCGATCGCGGCATCCTCGAGAATCATCTCGGCGCAGAGGCGATCGCGCGAGGAGTCAGCTTCCACACGCGCGCGACCGTGCGCGAGATCACGCTCGGCACCGCGCAGCCGCACGGCCCGGGCCTGCACACCGTGCGCTACGAGCGCGCTGGTGCCGAGCACACCCTCACCTCGCGGTGGATAGTCGACGCCAGCGGCCGCGCCGGCCTGTTGCGCCGGCAGCTCGGGCTGCAGACGGACAATGGTCATCACGTGAACGCGGTGTGGTTCCGGCTGGGCACGCGCATCGACATCGACGACTGGTCGCACGATGCGCATTGGCACGCGCGCTGCGAACGGCGCGAGCGATGGCTGTCGACGAATCACCTGGTCGGGCCGGGCTACTGGGTGTGGCTGATCCCCTTGTCGAGCGGCTCGCACTCCGTCGGCATCGTCGCGGACGAGGCGCTGCATCCGCTGCGCACGATGAATTCCTTCGAGCGCGCCTGCGAGTGGCTGCGCCAACACCAGCCGCGGCTTGCCGAAGTCGTGCAGTGCGAGCGCGACAAGCTGCAGGATTTCGTCGCGCTCAGGCGTTTCTCGTACGGCTGCAAGCGGGTGTTCTCATCCGACCGCTGGGCGCTCACGGGCGAGGCCGGCCTGTTCCTCGATCCGTTCTACTCGCCGGGCACGGATTTCATCGCCATTTCCAACACGTTCATCTGCGAGCTCATCAGCCACGAGCAGGCCGGAGACCCGCTGGCGACGTACGCGCCGATGTACGAGCAGATCTATTTTTCCTTCTACGAGAGCACGCTCGAGCTGTATCGCGGGCAGTACCCGATGTTCGGTGACGCAGAGGTCATGCCGGTCAAGGTGATCTGGGATTACGCGTTTTACTGGGGAATCCTCTGCCAGTTCTTCTTCGGACGCCGGCTGACGGATCTCGCCTCGCTGTCGCGCCTGCGCAGCGAGCTCATTTCGGTCCAGCGGCTCAACACACAACTGCAGGCGCTGTTCCGCGAATGGTCGGCGGCCCGGCCCGCGGCCAACGCGCCCCGCATGCTCGATCAGGCGGCGCTGCCCTGGTTCGCCGAGCTCAATCGCAGTCTCGGCGATGAGCTCGACGATCGCGGCTTCCAGGATCGCATCCGGGGCAACGTAGCGTTGTTGCACGAGCTGGCCGCGCAGATCCTGGCGCGTGCCCGGACGGGCGCGCCGGCATCCGCCATCGATGCGATGGATCGCATGCTGTCCGGCGCGGCTCCCACCGCCACGTCTTTGCTGTTTCAGCCCGCGGCGTGAACGCCGCGCGCCGCGGGGCGCGCCATGGCCGCGACCCGGCCGCTCGCGAGGCTCAGGCCCGCATGCAGCACTTCGAATTCGTACTGCCAGCTCGAAGGCGTGATCAGCAGGGCGCGCGCCGTCACCGTGAGCTCGCCCGCGAGATCTTCGATGCAAGCGCGGCTGGCACGGAACCCGCGCGCGGCGACCAGCAGCGCCGGTTGCGCGGCGCGTGGCTCGGCCGAGCGCAGCGCGCCGTGCAGTGCCATGGCCTGCGCGCCGTATTCGATGAGGTGCACGCTCGCCAGCCGGCCATCGCGTCGCAGGGGATTGTTCGCCGCGCGATGCGTCGCGGTGGCGGCGGTGATCGAATCCGCGTCCCACGCGACGACACGCTCGAGCATGCGCGCGCTGCCCTTGTGCGGCAGAAGGTCTGAGATGTCGATCACGCGCGCCGCCGCGTGAGCGTCAGGGCGAGCAGGAAGTTGCAAACGACCCCGATGGACACGGTGACGCCGATTGCCTGCAGGATGGGCACTGTCGAGAACGCGAGCAGCGCGAATACCAGCAACGTCGACAGTGAGCAAACGACTACCGCGTGCAGCGTGCGCCGGTGCTCGGCCCGGTCGTCCTCCGCGTGCTCGAAGAACAGCGCGTAGTCGAGCCCGAGCCCCGCCGCGAGCACCAGGGAGATGAGGTGGAACAGCGTGAGCGAGACTCCGCAGCCGCGCAGCAGCGCCAGGATGACGAGGGTGGTCAGCGCCATGGGTGCGAGCACCCGCACCACGCGCCCGGCCCGGCGCAGCGCAATCCACACCACCACGACCAGCAGCACTGCGGCGATTTCCAGGCACAGGATGATCTTGGAACGCTGCGCGGCTACCAGGTCTTCGGACGCCGCCTTGAGATCGAGGAACGTGACTCCCGACGCCGCGGATGCAAACGCGGCGAGCGCCGCCGGGTCGTGCACTCCATAAAAGGTGACGAGCCCGTACCAACGGCCGTCGCGCGTGAACAGGCCGGCGTTCACGCGCAGGGCGAGCGGCGTGGCCCCCAGATCCGTGCGCGTCAATGGCGGCAACTGCCGCGCGCGCTCGAGGTCCGCGACGAAGGGTTCGAACAATCCATCGTCGAAGGGCGATTCCGCCGCCGTCTTCGCCAGCATCTCGCGCGCCTGCTGCGGTGTGGGCAGCGCCGCCTGGCGCCGACGCTGCGTGGCGGGACTGGGTAGATAGCGCGCCACGTGGTCGAATCCGGCGACCGCGCCGCGTCTCACCGCCGCATCCAGGCGCACATCGAGCAGCTCGAGTTTCGCGAGCACGCCGGCGTCGCTGTCGCCCGCGACCACCAGCATGTGGCGCATGTCCGGCGTGCCGAGCTCGGCGCGCAGCGCGGCGTCCGCGCGCAACAGCTCCGCCGGCACGGGCGTGAGGCGCGACAGGTCGTTCTGCCAGAAGGCGCCGTTGCCCGGCTGCGCGCGGATCACGAACACCACCGCGGCGGCAATTGGTATGAGGGCGGCCAGGAAGTACAGCCGCGGCAGCCGTTCGACGCGCGCATCGAGCCGGGCGAGCAGCCGGGAATCGGCCGCGTCGTGGCGCGGGGCACCGAGCACCAGCGGCAGCAGGAACCGGGTGGTCAGCGCGGCGACGATGAGCCCGGTGACCGTGAGGCAGGCGAGCTGCGCGAGGCCGATGACGCCGGAGAACAGGAAGGCGAGATAGGCAATGCAGGTGCTCGCGACGCCGGTGGCGAGTGGCGGCCATACGTGGCGCGCGGTGGCGCGCGCCGTCTCGCCGGCGCGCAGATGGCTGAACAAGTGCACCGGGTAGTCCTGCGCGACGCCGATCAGCGTGAACCCGAAGGCCAGCGTGATGCCGTGCACGCCCTGGAACAGCAGGCCTACCACCGCGAGGCCGGCCAGCGCCGCGGAGAGCAGCGGCAGCGCTCCCAACAACGTGAAGCGGACGTCACGGTACGCCAGCCACATGAGCAGGATCATGCCGATCGTGGCCGCACCGCCGAACCACGTGGCCTCGCTCTGCGTGCGCTTTTTGATGGCCGCCGCGAAATACCCGGACCCGCTCACGGCCAGCGCGACCGTGCTGTTCGCGGCGCCGGTTTCCCGCGCGCGCGTGAACTCCGTCTGCAACGCATCGAGGGCGCGCTGCTGGCCGTCGGGGTCGAAGGCGGCCGCATGTGTCTCGAGCAGCAGCAGCGCGCGCGTGCCGTCGGCGGAGAACCAGGCGTCGCCGATGTGTCGCGGTTCCTCACGCGGCTGCCAGCGGGCCGCGAGATGCAGCAGCTCGAGCGTGGGATCGCGGGGCAGCCACTCTTCGATCATCCCTCCGGCCGGCGACCCGAGGTCCGCGACCCGCTCGTCGAGCTCGCGCGCGAGGCGCCCGGCGTCCAGCTTTTCCGCGTCGAAGGAATCGGTGAGCAGATATCGATAGGGCAGTAGTTTGTCCGGCACGGATGGCGGCGCCTGGTCGCCATTCGCGACCAGGCCGAATTCCGGGCGCTGCCGCAGCGCCGCCGCGAGCGCGCCGGAGAGCGCCGCGAGCTCGCCGGGCGGCGCGCCGGAGAGCGCCACCAGCAACAGGCGCGAAGCCGGGTTCTCGCCGATGTTGCGCACCAGCAGGCGCTGCGCCTCGGTGTGCGGGGTCGGCATGAACAGCCGCAGATCGGCGGAGACCTCGAGACGCGACTGGATCCATGCCGTGCCGGCCGCGAGCATCGCGCACCACAGCGCCAGCACGATCCACGCGCCGCGTTTCATCAAGGGGTCGTCGCAGGAGCGGGACTGCCGGCGCGGCAGGATTTCTCAACCGCAGCGCGCTCGACGCGGACCCCGGCGGGGTCGGGCGCGCCCAACAACGTGAGCGTGGCATCGCCGTCGGGCTCGACGGACTCGAGGCACACCAGCCGGTCGCCGGCGCCGTGCACGTCGATGCGCGACAAGGAGCGCGCGAGCCGCGCGTCGCGCGGTTTCAGCGAGAGCAGCCACCGGTCGCCGCTTTCCTGCAGGGTCATCGTGAAGTCGGCGGCGAGCGGCTCGAGCCGCCCCTCGAGCAGCGCCCGGAAGCTGCCTAACAAGAGGCGCATCTGCGGCGCGCGCTGCAACGACAGCCGCCGTTCGGGCCGGTCGCCGCGACGGATGCGCACTTCGTCACCCGCGATTTCCGCGTGCTCGCGATAGGGCACTTCGACGGTGCGCGCCATGACCCCGTCGGCGCGATATTCCAGCGCGCCGGCGGTGCGCAATGGGCGCTTGAGCAGGCGCGAGAACCGGTATTCGACGAATGGCGTGCTGACCGGCGGCGTGCGCTTCAGCAGCTGCTCGAGATGATCAATCCCGAGCGCCGGCGCCCGCGTCGCGATCAGCAGGATCGCCGGCAGCAGCAGGAGTTCGAATGGGCGCCTGGTTCCAGAAGTCATATAGGTTGAACCAATTGTAGGGCGCCAGACGCGCGAAGTGAGCCAGCCGGTCGGCAAAGCGTTGCGCGATCGCGGCCAGCGCCGCACGCCGCGCGCCGCGGTCGCGCGGCAGCTCGCAGGGAAACTCCTCGAAGTGGAGCTCGTAGCGGTTCCCGCCGCGGTACAGGCCGAAAGCGATGACGACTGGTACCTGCAGCGCTCCGGCGAACAGCCAGGGCGAAGCGGGGAAAGGAGCCGGCGCACCCAGGAAGTCGGCGGTGATCGGCGAATTGCCGGGCCGCATGCGGTCCGCGAGCGTGGAGACCACCGAATTCTTGGCGAGCGCGCTCTGCATCTCGAGCACCAGCTCGGGACCGGACCGGCGTGCATCGATGATCGTGGACGCCAGGTTCGGGTTGAGTGCGTTGAGCAGGTCCGAGAGGCCGGCGTTCTGGCCTACGTCGAGCAGGATGCGGATCGGTATGCGGCGGGGGTTGCGCGTGTGGAACACGCGCAGGGCGTCGAAGCTGCCGAGATGTCCGCTCAGCAGCAGCGCACCGTTGCCCTTGTCGAGCGCGGCATGCAGTTTCTCGACGCCGAAGATCTCCACGTCGAAGCGCGCGAATTGATCGGCCATGAGATACAGCCGGTCCAGCGTCACGATCGAGAAATAGAGGAAGTGCCGGTACACGTCCCGCAACCGCGGCCTGCGGCCGAGCACGCGCCCGAGATACAGGCGCGAAGCCGCGCGCTCCGGGGCGCGGCGCACCATGAAGTACAGCGCCACCGGGTAGGTGATGAGCAGCGCGAAGCGGCGTCCGACGCGAAACGCGAGCGTGCGCAGCAGCCACTTGCCGATGCGTCCGCCGGCCTCGGGCCGCGCCTGCCACTTCGCTTCCAGCGCCTCAGCCATGATCCCGCTCCAGCGACCCGGCCGCGAGGTCGCGCGCCGCGCTGCGGATGCGGAATACGCAGCGCGTGGCGGACGCGTCGAAGTACAGCTCGGCCTGCTGTGCGGGCTTGAGCGGCTCGAAGAACTTCGCCTCGCGAATCCGCAGCCGTTCCGGCGCGCAGGCGAGCGTCGCCGCGGCCTCGCGCACCACCCACTCGAGCAGCATCACGCCGGGAACGATCGGCTCGCCGGGGAAATGCCCCGCGAAGATGGGATGCGCCGCGTCCACCGCCAGCGTTGCGACCCGTTGCTCAGCCACCGCGGAAGTTCCTGATGATTTCGGGCAGCCGCGTCCGGGCACGCTCGATGAAGGCCGCCGGATCGCGGAACCGGTAGTTGGGGAACCGCACCAGCCTGACGGCGAATTCCGCCACGAACATGCCGCCTATGAGTAGATAGGTTGCGACGTTGCTGAGCCAGGTGTACGTGATCGCGGTCACCGGCCAGGGCGGCGTCAGGCCCGCGAGCTCGAGCAAGCCGCCCGGCGAGAGGTTTGCCACCAGGACGAGGTTTGCCAGCGCCAGTGCCCCGAGCAGCAGTGTCCAGGCCCAGGTGACGCGACGCGTGTAGAGCAGGAGCTCGTCGCCCAGCGGCTCCGGGGCATGGAACATGTGCGCCAGCCGCTCGACCAGCGGCATCCGGCCGGGCAGGAGCGTGTGTCCGAACAGCCAGGACATTCCGAGTGGAATGGCGACGGGCGGGACGAACAGGATGACCGGGGGAGCGGCGCCGCGCGCGATCGCTACGACCAGCGCGCCGCCGGCGAGGGCGATGAGCGCTCGCAGCAGCCACGCGTGCGGGCCACGGCAGGCCGCCATCGCGGTGATGAACAGCGCCGCCACGGCCAGCGCGGCGAAGGCCGCAGAGCGCTGCGTGAAGGCGAGATGCGCCGCAACGAGGTAGAAGATGGGAATGGCGACCGGGGTCCACTTCCACGTATTGATTGCCATGGGAAAATCCGGCTGCGAGCTCGCGGAGTCGGCCGCCATCATACGCTTCCGCCGCCCGCCCGGCCGTGCGGCGCCGACCGGCACGCCTCCAGAAAAAAAGGCCGGGGGAGAACCCCCGGCCCTGATCACACGGCGTATGCCTTACTTGCTGTCGAAATCGTACGTGACCGAGAGCGAATACCGCCGGCCGAGGAAGTCGTAGTTGCCGTTGAACGAGTCGCCGCTGATCGGGAATGGCGGCTTGCCATCGAGGACATTCGTGACGGCAACGCGCACCGTCGTGTTCTCCATCGGCTCGAGGTACAGCGACAGGTTGTGGACGTAGTCGCCATTCACCTCGAGGATGTCGCGGGAGTCCGCGTTCAGCGTGCGGCCGTAGAGCTGCTTGCCGACGTAGTTAGTCTGCCAGCGCATGCCGAACGGACCCTTTTCCCAGATCAGGTTGACCTGCGCCGTGTCGGTGGGGCTGCCGAGCTGCTCCTCGGAGTTCGTGACCGTGATGCCGAGCGCGGAGCGCAGCTCCTCGCGCAGCCGGTAGTAGCTGAAGGCCACTTCGAGATTGCCGAACTTGCCGAGATCGTGGCGATAGCCGCCTTCCATCGTCACACCCGCCATCGACTGGTAGGCGCCGTTCGCAAAGCCGGTGCGCGCAAACGTGATCTGGCCCGACTGCTGAACGCTGCCCGGCACCGAGGTGCGCGTGAAGAAGTCGCAGTACTGGTTCGGGTACGTGTCGTTGTCGAAGCAGCCCGAAGCGAGGTCGTTGGCGGTGAAGTTCGTGATGGTGTCGTCGATGCGGATGTCGACCCAGTCGACCGCCAACTCGAAGCCATTGAGCCATTGCGGACGGTAGACGAACCCGGCCGTCCAGGCGTTGGCGGTCTCGTTGGCCAGCCCTTCGTCACCCTCCAGCGAACCCTGCACCGTCGCGCCCACTGCATTCGATGTCCACGGCGCATTCGCTCCACCCGTGGGGATGCCGTAGTCCTGGAAGAACTGCGCGCAGTTCGCCTGGCGCGTCGCCGGCTTGGTGCCCGTGGTGATCAGCGAGCTCGAGCAGGGATCGTTGACGAACGTGAACAGAGGCGCCACCGGTGTGAACAGCTCCGTCAATGACGGCGCGCGCAGCGAGCGCGTGACGTTGCCGCGCAGCTGCAGGTCCTTGATGGGCGACCACTGCAGTCCCCCGGTCCACGCCGTGAATTTGCCGTTGACAGAGTTGTCGACACGGCGACCCTTGCCGGTGATCGTGAGCTCCTGCACCACGGGCACCGCATTCTTGTCGGAGAAGATCGGAACGATCACCTCGCCGAAGAATTCGTTCGTCGTGTATTCGCCGCTGTTCGGCGTGATCTGCGCCGAACGGCCGAGGCCCGCGGCCAGATACTCGTCGGGAGTGAACTCACCGCTCTCCTTGCGGCGCTCGACGCCGACGTTGTACTCGATGGAGCCTCCGCCGATGTCGAACAGCTGGCTGCCGATGTTGGCGTTGAACACCTGCTGCTTGATCACGGCGTCCGAGCGCTGAACGCTCGACACGTACGCGAGCGCCGCCGGCGACGGCCGGCCCTCGCCGAAGATGTCGATCGGCACGCAGTTCGGATCCGCCACGGGCAGATCCGCACCGACCTGCACGCGTCCGCCGCTGGCGGCCAGGCTGGCGTAGTTAGGCGTCGGCGAGCACTGCAGCTGGCCGCCCACGTTGACCACGTTGAGCGCGTTGACGAACTTCTGGCGATTCAGCTGGGTGCTGAAGTACGTCGTGTCGTTGCGGCCGTAGTTGAAGTACGTTTCCCAATTGAAACGGCGGCTGCCGAGCTCGAAACGGCCCGTCGCACCCGCCACGCCCTGGTAGAGCTCGCCTTCCGAGCGCGCATTGTTCTCGGCCAGATCGCGATGGGCCCGTGAAATGCGGAACGAGGTGACCCCGAGCCCGGCGAGCGTGGTGCGCGCCTGCTGCGTCAGGGTCGGATGATCCGCCGGCAGAGTGATCGCGCTGCTCGCGCCGCCGAATATCGTGGCGTTGTACGCGGTCTGATCGACGATCTCGAGCGCCTCCGCCTTGTAGGCGAACATGTCGGCGAACACCTCGACGTTGTCGTTGATGTCGAAGTTCACGCTGGCGGTGGCGCTGGAGCGCTCCAGGTCGGAAGCGAGCTGCAGCGTCTCGACCAGGTACAGGCCGTCGCCGCCCGACGCATCCTGCGTGCCGAAGTTGTTGCCCGGGTTGTACGGCACGAGATTTCCGCTCGGGTCGAACTGCAGGCAGGTCTGGTTGGTGGCGCCGAAGCAGCGCAGCCGGCCATCGGCGAGGTTGTTGGCGCCGGTCGGCAGGGCAACGCCGCCGAAATTGAGCAGGAAGATGCGGCGGTCATGGATCAGCACGGTATTCGGAATGCCGTCCGATGCCGCCGTATCGAACGGCACGTCGCCATGCACGCGTCCGTCGCTGTCGGGCCGGCGTCCGGGCTGGGTGGTGAGGATGGACGTGCGCGGGTTCGTCGCATACGAGAGCGCCTGCGCAAAGCGGTTGTTTTCCACCGCACGCATGCCCTTGAGCTCGCTGTGCTGGACCGACGCCGTGAAGTTGCCGCGGTCTTCCGCGAAATTCCAACCTCCGACCAGGCCGAGGCTGTTGCTGTCGAGGCCGCCTTCCCAGAGCTGCCCATACTGTCCGAAGGCGCGTATGCCTTCGAAATCCTTTTTGAGCTTCACGTTGACGACACCGGCGATCGCGTCGGAGCCGTAGGTGGGCGCGCCGCCCACCGCGAGATTCTCGACACTGTCGAGCAGCACGGTGGGGATGAAGTTGAGATCGACCTGGTTGCCGGGTGCGGCAGGCCCGAAGATCGACGGCGCATTCGAGGAGACGAAGCGCCGGCCGTTGATGAGCGTCAACGTGCGATTGCTGCCGAGGCCGAAGCGATTCACGAAATTGAGGCCAGGGCCGAAGGTGGACTGTCCACCTTCCGGTGTGACGCCCGTGCCGAAGCCCGGCGACTCGTTCAGCGCGTCGGCGACGTTGGTGAGCCCGCGGCTCTCGATGTATTCGGCGGTGACGACGGAAGCTGGTTCGAGCGTGTCGTAACCGGCCCTGACGATGCGCGAGCCCGTGACGACGACCTCGCTCATCCCTTTTTCTTCTTCGGGTTTTTCCTGGGCAATGACTAACGAGCTGGTCGCGGCCAAGCCGCACACGAGCGCAAGCACGCGGCTATTGCCGCGGTAGCGATGAGAATGCATGAGCCCTCCTGCAAGAGAGTGCTGCCGGGACACGGTGTTCGCGCGCCGTGAACGGCAGCTGGTGTTTTTTCCGATCCCCTTGGTGCGCTCATGCAACAGCACTTGCGCAACCGTGCCCGGAGCATAACAACCGGATTGAAAAAAGAAACGGGCGGGCGAGCAACAAAAGACGGGGTTCTTTGTTGGGAACCATCTACAGCGGCCGTTTCGCGGCGCGAATGCCCGGGGTGACGCGCTGTCAGGGGTCGCCGCACGAAGATCGCGGCATTTGTTAGTGCAGTGCACCCGAGGGCCGCCCGCATCGCCGGACGGCACAGTTGCCCTGGGCCGCGGCGAACGGGAACATCGCGTCCCACCCCCGATCATGAAATAAACGGGGGCTTGTCCGGGTCCGCTTGCCTGGATAGTCATTTCAATACAACAACCGGAGGAGTCTCATGAATCTCAAAACCATCGCCATCGCGTCCGCCGTCGGCAGTCTGTTGATGTTGGGCGGCGTGGCGTCGGCCGCGGACGGCGCGAAAGAGAAGTGTTCTGGCGTCGCCGATGCGGGCAAGAACGATTGCGCCAGCGCCACCCATTCCTGTGCCGGCCAGGCCAAGAAGGACAAGGACCCCGGCGAATGGAAGTACGTGCCGAAGGGCGAGTGCGAGAAGATGGGCGGCAAGGTGGTGAAGGGCGAGACCAAGATGTAATTCACCGTGACACCCCTCCCTGTGCGAGGTGTGTCCTCGGGGCCGGTTCCGGCGCGCGCCGGGATCGGCCTGCGGTCCGTTCACCACGTGGCGTTCGCAACCGGGCGCCCGGCCGTCGGCTGGATCGAGGCGCATACCGAGAACTATTTCCACGAGGGTGGCGCGGCGGTCGCGGCGCTGCTGCGTGCGCGTGCTAACTACCCGCTTTCGCTGCACGGCGTGGGGCTCGGGCTCGGTTCGGCGGACGGCGTCGATCGCGAGCACCTCGCGGGCGTGAAACGTGCGATCCGGCGCTTCGAACCGGCACTCGTGTCCGAGCACGCCTGTTGGGGACACTCCGGCGGCGAATTCTTCAACGACCTGCTGCCGCTGCCGTACACCGACGAGGCGGTGGAGCTGCTGGCGCGCCAGGTCGCCGAAGCCCAGGATTTCCTCGGTGTGCAGCTGCTGGTCGAAAACGTCTCAGCGTACGTCACGTTCGAGCATTCGCATCTGGCGGAATGGGAGTTCCTGGGTGCCGTCGCGGAGAGATCCGGCTGCGGACTGCTGCTGGACGTCAACAACGTCTACGTGAGCGCGAAGAATCTGGGCCTCGATGCCCGGGCGTTCATCGCGGGCCTGGCCTTGGGCAGCGTGCGCGAGATCCACCTCGCGGGGCACACGCGCAATGGACAACTCCTGATCGACACCCACGGCTCCAGGGTGTGCGACGAAGTGTGGGAGCTGTACGCCTTTGCACTGCGGCGGTTCGGGGCGATCCCGACACTCATCGAGTGGGATACGGACATTCCGGAGCTGGCGACGCTGGTCGCCGAAGCGGCGCATGCCGATCGGATACTGGGGAGCATTCATGGCCTCGCTGCGTGAGTTGCAGGCCTCATTCGCGGCGGCGCTCCGGGACGCCACGAGCGCATGCGCAGCAACTCCGCCTGCGAACCTGGCCGTCTATCGCAACAACTCCGCCATCACGTTTCGTGAGGCGCTCGAGCGCGCGTATCCCGTCGTATTGCGGCGAGTGGGGGAGGACTACTTTCGCCAACTCGCGCATTTCTACCGTGAGCGGTTTCCATCTCGCAGCGGCGACTTGCATTGGACCGGCCGCGAGTTCGCGCCTTTTCTTGCCGGCCACTTGGCGGGCGGCGAGTACGCCTGGCTCGCGGATTTGGCGGCACTCGAGTGGGCGCGGGAGGAGGCCGGCATTTCCATCGAGCTTCCGGCGGTTGGGGTCGAATCGCTGCGCAGCTTCGCGCCGGAGGAGCTCGAGCAGGTGATATTCGCGCTTCAGCCCTCGCTGCGGCTGGTCTATTCGGCGTTCCCGATATTCAGTGTCTGGCGAGCGAATCAAGGGGACAATGCACCGCCCATGGATCAATGTTTGGGCGCGGAACACCTCTTGGTGCGAATTCGTGGTGAGTCCGTCGAAGTTCAACTCATCGCACCCGACGTATTTTCGTTTGTCGTCGCGCTGCGGAAAGGCGCGACGCTGGGTTCGGCGATGACTGCCGCGAGCATCGAGGCTCCCCGCCTGGCCGAGATACTGGCCTTCGTTTTCGGCGCGTCTCTTGTTTGTTCGGTGAGCGTTTGTTCGGCGAGCGCGACTGAAGTCGCGGGCGGAGACTCCCGGGCCTCGCAGTCAGCTCAAGATGGGCAGAGGGTGGGGACATCGTCCTGATGTGACCCCACCCCCCGCTTTTCTGCCCCATCCATAGGGCATATCCAACCGGAATTCAGTTGAACCGATACACGCCGCGCACTCCGTAGGTTCGCGGCGGGTCGAAAAAGGCGCGCGCCACGCCGACGAAACCTGGAACACCATCCGTGCCCGGCTGGTTGCCGCGCAGGTCGACGTTGTTCTTCACCGCTTCGTCCTCGACATTCTGCACGAAGGCTTCGACGAGCCAGTCTGCCGGTGATTCGTACCGCAAGCTCACGTCCGTG
>JBIOZI010000147.1:0-9215 GCA_044871085.1 Steroidobacteraceae bacterium
CGACGTCAACCTCCATCTCAAGCAGGGCGAGGTGCTGGGCCTGCTGGGCGACAACGGCGCCGGCAAGTCCACGCTCGTGAAGATCCTGTCGGGGGTGCACCAGCCCGACGCCGGCGAGATGCGCCTCGACGGCGCGCCCATTCGCATCGCCGACCCGGGGGCCGCCCGCCGCCTCGGCATCGGCGTGGTGCACCAGGAGTGCCTGGTGTTCGACAACCTGAGCGTGGCGGAAAACCTGTTCGTGAACACGCAGCCCGCGCGGCGCGGCATGGTGCGCTGGCGCGAGATCTCGGCGCGGGCCGCCGCGGCGCTGCGCGAGCTCGACGCGGACTTCGACGCCACCACCCCCGCCGGTAGTTTGAGCATCGCGCAGAAACACGTGGTGCAGATCGCGCGCGCGCTGGTGGCCGAGTCGCGCGTGCTGATCCTCGACGAGCCCACGGCGTCGCTGTCGCAGCGCGAGTGCGTCGAGCTGTTCCGCATCGCGCGCAAACTGCGCGACGCGGGAGTCGCGCTGCTGTTCATCAGCCACAAGTTCGACGAGGTGTTCGAGCTCGCGGACCGCTACGCGGTGTTTCGCGACGGCGCCGCAGTCGGCGCAGGATTGCTGGCGGATGCCAACCGCGACGAGCTGGTCCGCCTCATGGTCGGGCGCCCGGTGTCGCAGCTGTTTCCGCGCGTGGCCTCGGTGCCCGGCGAGGAGCTGTTGCGGGTCGAGGGCCTGGGCCGCACCGGCGAGTTCGCCGATGTCTCCTTCGCGTTGCGCGCCGGCGAGATCGTCGGACTCTACGGACTGGTCGGCGCCGGACGCACCGAGCTCGCGCAGGTGTTGTTCGGCATCCATCGCGCGGACACGGGGCGCGTCACGCTGGCGCCGCGCGCGGCGGCCGGTGGCATCGCGCTGGTGCCCGAGGACCGGCAGTCGCAGGGCAGCATCCAGCCGTTCTCGGTGGCGGCCAACATCGCGCTGCCGAACCTGGCGGCGCTCGCGCCGCGCGGCTGGTGGCGCCCCGCGCGCGAGAACGCGCTGGCGCGGCAGTGGATAGACACCCTCGCCATCAAGGCGCAGGGCCCGGAGCAGGTGGTGCACAGCCTGTCGGGCGGCAACCAGCAGAAAGTGGTCATCGCCAAGTGGCTGGCGCGCAGACCCGGCGTGCTGATACTCGACGAGCCCACCAAGGGCATCGATGTCGGCGCCAAGGCCGCGGTGCACGCGGTGACCAGCGAGTACGCGCGCGCCGGCAACGCGGTGCTCATGATCTCCTCCGACCTGCCGGAGATCCTCGGCGTTTCCGACCGCGTACTGGTGATGCGGCGCGGCCGGCTGCGCGGCGAATTTCCGCACGCCGGCGCCAGCAGCGAAGCGCTGCTGCGCGCGGCCAGTGACGCATGAGGGCGCCGGGCTCCCGCTGGCCGGACACCGCGCGCCGCGATGCCGCGTTCGGCGCGCTCACCGTCGCGCTGTTCGCGCTGGTGGCGTGGCGCTTCCCCGGTTTCGCGAGCGCCCGCAACGTCGCGGAGCTGTTCGACGACACCGCCATCCTCATGATGCTGGCGCTGGGCCAGATGCTGGTGATCCTGGTGCGTGGCATCGACCTGTCCGTCGCCGCGAACCTCGCGCTGTGCGGCATGCTGGCCGCGCAGCTCGACCGTGCCTGGCCGGGCGCGGGCGTGGCCGCCGCGCTCGCGCTGTCGCTCGGCGCGGGCGCGCTGCTCGGCGCGTTCAACGGGGTGCTGGTGTGGAAGCTGCGGTTGCCGCCGATCGTCGTCACGCTCGGCACCATGTCCGTGTATCGCGGCGTCATCTATCTACTGTCGCACGGCACGTGGGTGAACGAGAACGAGATGTCGCCGCAATTCGTGCAGTTCCCTCGGCAGGTGTTCCTCGGGCTCTCGATGCTCGCCTGGCTGGCGCTCGCGCTGGCCGCGGTGTTCGTGCTCGCGTTGCGCCACCTGCGCGCGGCGCGGCACCTGCTCGCCGCGGGCGGAAATCCCGAGGCCGCGGCGTATTCGGGCATCGACCCGGGCCGCATGCAGTTCTGGGCGTACACCGTGTGCGGCGCGCTGGCCGGCGTGTGCGGCTACCTGTGGGTGGCCCGGTTCGCCGTCGCCTACACCGACATCGCGCTCGGCTTCGAGCTGCAGGTCATCGCCGCCTGCCTCATAGGCGGTGTGGCCATAGCGGGCGGCGTCGGCTCGGCGGTGGGCGTGGTGCTCGGCTGCCTGTTCATCGGCATCATCCGCAGCAGCCTGCCGCTGGTCGGCATTTCTGCCTTCTGGCAGATGTTCATCAACGGCGCGGTCATCCTGGTCGCCGTGCTGCTGTCGGCGCGCCGGCGCATCGACCGGCGCGCCACACTCGAGGCGCGCACATCGTGACCGCCGCCAAACTACTGCCCCGGCTGTTGCGCTGGGAGTCGATGCTGGCGGCCGTGCTGGTGATCGAGTTCGTGGTGTTCTCGTCGATCTCGCCGTACTTCCTCAGCGTCGACACGCTGTCCGACGCCACGTTCAATTTCACGGAGCGCGCGCTGGTGGCGCTGCCGCTCGCGTTGCTGGTGATCGCCGGCGAGATCGACATCTCCGTCGCGGGCATCATCGCGCTCGCCTCGGTGGCGATGGGCATGGGCGCGGCGCAGGGCATCGCGACGCCGGGCCTGGTGGCGATCGGCCTCGGCACCGGGCTCGCGGCCGGCGCGTTGAACGGCGCGCTGGTGACGCTGGGACGCGTGCCGTCGATCGTCGCGACCATCGGCACGATGACTCTGTTTCGCGGCGCGGCCTACGCGGTGCTCGGCGACCGCGTGCTCAAGGAGTATCCCGAATCGTTCGCGCTCTTCGGTCAGGGCTACCTGGCCGGGCCGGTGTCCATCGAGCTGGCGTTGTTCGCGTTCTGCGCCGTGGTGTTCGCGCTGTTCCTGCACCGCAGCCGGTGGGGCCGCGCCGTGTACGCCATCGGCGCGAATCCCACCGCGGCCCGGTTCGCGGGCCTCGCCGTCGACCGCCATCGTTTCGCGCTGTTTGCGTTGACGGGCCTCTTCTGCGGCCTGGCGGCCGTGCTGCTGACCTCGCGCCTCGGCTCCACGCGCCCGTCGATCGCGCAGGGCTGGGAGCTCGAGATCATCAGCATGGTGATCCTCGGCGGCGTGTCCGTGTGGGGCGGCAAGGGCAGCATCCTGGGAGTCGTGCTCGCCGCGCTGGTCTTCGGGCTCGTGACATTCGGACTCGGACTCATGAACATCCCCGGCATCGTGATGTCCATCTTCGTCGGAGCGCTGTTGATTCTCGTGGTCGCCGTGCCGGCGCTGGTGCAGCGCCGATGAGCAGTCCGTTGATCGCGACCATGGACGTCGGCAAGACGAACGCGAAGCTCGCGCTGGTCGATCCGGCGCTCGGCCGGGAAGTCTGGAGTGCGCGCCGCGCGAACGAAGTCGTGCGCGGGCCCGCGGGCCGCGAGCTCGACGTGGTGGCCATCGAAGCCTGGCTGCTGGAGAGCCTGCGCGCCGCGCCGCATCGCGAACGCATCGCGGCCGTCGTCCCGATCGCGCATGGCGCGGCGGCCGTGCTCCTCGATGCCGCGGGGCGGGTGCTGGCCGCGCCCGACTACGAGGACGCCTGTTTCGACGAAGTGGCGGCGGAATACCTGCCGCTGCGCGATGCGTACTCGCTCACCTTTTCGCCGAGCCTGCCCCAGGGGCTCAATCTCGGCCGGCAGATCTTCCACGTGCAGCAGCGGCGCGCGGAGCTGTTCGAGCGCGCCGCCCATCTACTGATGTATCCACAGTACTGGTCGTGGCGGCTGTCCGGCGTCATGGCGGCGGAGGTCACCTCGCTGGGCACGCATACGGATCTGTGGCGGCCGCATGAGCAGGCATATTCGCAGCTCGTTCGCCGGCAGGGCTGGGCGCGGCTCATGGCGCCGATGCGCAATGCCGCCGACCGGCTCGGGCCGCTGCGCGCCGAAATCGCCGCGGCCACCGGCGTCCCGGAGTCTTGCGGGGTGGCCTGCGGCATCCACGATTCGAATGCCTCCTATCTGCGCTTCCTCATGGATCGCGAGCGCGAGGCCTTCACGGTGGTCTCGAGCGGCACGTGGACCATCGTCATGACGAATCGCGGCGACCTGCGGCGGCTGCGCGAGGAGCGCGACATGCTGGCGAACGTCAACGCGTTCGGCGCGCCGGTGGCCACGGCGCGCTACATGGGCGGCCGCGAATACGAGGCCATCGCGCGCACGAACGAGGCGCCCACGGAGCAGGCCCTCGAGCAGGTGATCGCCAGCGGCGCCATCGCGATGCCGTCCTTCGCCAGCGCGGGGCCGTACCTCGGCCGCGCCGGCCGCATCGAAGGTGGCGAGTCGCTGGACGCGCCGGGCCGCGCGGCGCTGGCGACGCTGTACTCCGCGCTCATGACGGCGCAGCTCATCGAATCGCTGGGTGCCGCGGGCGAGATCTTCGTCGACGGCCCACTGGCGCGGAACCCGTTGTTCTCGCGATTGCTGGCGGCGCTCGTGCCCGTCGGTACGGTGCGCATCTATCCCGAGGGCGGCGGCTCGCGCGTCGCGGCCTTCCTGGCGGGGATGCGCGTGGTGCCGAGCGGCGATGTTCGTTCCGACGCGCCGCCCGGCGCGATGAACACCGCGGTGCCGCTGCGTCCAGCCGGATTACTCGACTACCAGGCGACTTGGCGCCACCGCCTCGAAGAGAAATGATCGAAACGGAACGGCTGCGTCTCATTCCCATCGCGGCGCGGCATCGGCGCGCATTCCGCACGGGACGGGAGACGCTCGGGCGCCTGCTCGGCGTGTCGATTCCGGATGACTGGCCGCACTACCCGGAAGCGCTCGCCCTGCTCAAGATGGACGTCGACCCCGCGGTGGCGAGTGTCGCACCGCGTGCCTGGGGTGGATACCTGTTCATTGACCACGCGAATCGCGCGCTGGTCGGCAACGGCGGCTACCACGGCGGCCCGAACTCCGCGGGCGAGGTGGAGATCGGCTACGAAATCGCGCCGGCGTACCGCAACCGCGGCTTCGCGACGGAAGTGGCGCGCGCGCTGGTACGTTTCGCGTTCGCCGATGGGCGCGTGCGCGGCATCGTCGCGCACACCCTGCCCGAGGAGAATGCCTCGAGCGCCGTGCTGACCAAGCTCGGCATGCGCTTCGCGGGCGAGCGCACCGACCCCGAGGTCGGCGTCGTGTGGCATTGGTACCTGGCGAGAAGTTAGGGCTTCGCCAGCTCCACCATGTAGGTGTGCACGTCGCCGTGCATGTTCGAGCGGAAGATCAGCCACTTGCCGTCGGGCGTGAAGTGGGCGTTGGGCTCCAGCCGGTAATCGTGCGCCTTCATGTTCACCAGGCGCTCGGCGTCGAGGGTTCCCGGGTGGATCAGCGCAGCGGAGTTCGGCGCCGAGATGCCGGCGACATCCGGAATGTCGCGCGGCGTGAATAGATAGATCCACTTGCCGTCCCTGGCGTGCGCGACCATCTCCTCGTCGCCGCCGTCGCCCGAGAACCGCTTGCCGTCGGGCGACACCTGGTAGTGCACCGACCAGTGGTCGCGGTCCACGTTGTACCAGGTGCGCGTGCCGTCGGGCGCCGACTTCGCCAGCCAGAACACCTCGCCACGTGGCGTCTGCAGGTCGTACCAGATGGCCTTGCCGTCCACGTCGAAGAATTCGTGGCCCGCGATCTCCATGTTCATGGTGCGCTGGTGCATGAGCCGCGGCTGTCCGCCGAGCTGCATCATCCAGATGCGGTCCACGCGATGCCACGGGCCCTCGTGGCAGAACATCAGCAGCCGCGGATCCGTCGGCGAGAACTGCAGGTGGCCGAGCCAGTCGCTCGTTTCGTGGATGATCTTCTGCTCGCCGGTCCTCGTGTCCACGGTGAACATCTTCATCGGAATGCGCGCCTGTTCGCGTTCGAGCAGCCGCACCTCCTTCGATTCCGCGAACGTGAGCGGCTTGCCGTCCTTGCCCTTGGCCTGGTAGTTGGCCTCGAAACGCGCATCGCGCGGGCCCTGCTCGAGCTGCCATTCGCGTTCCGCGTACGAGCCCAGCAGCAGCGTCTCGTCGGCGTTCACCGAGGCGATGGAGCCCTGCGGGATGGTGGCGATGAGCCTGGGCTTTCCGCCGCCGGGCTTCATCGTGTAGATGCCGAGCTGCTTCTGCTGCTCCGGCCGGCCCCCGTTCTCGCCGCGCGAGAAATACAGCAACCCGCTCTTGCGCCCCACGAACAGCGCGCGCGCCCTGCCCTCCACCAGCCGGATGTTCTTGCGGGTCGCGATCTCGATGACGCCGAGGCCGTCCTGCATTTCGACCAGCACGTAGCGCCCGTCCGGCGTGATGCTGTTCTGGTGGAAATAGATCGAACGGGTCCCGGCTTCGGTGGACAGCCGGATGACGCGATGGCCGGTGGCCGGGTCGACCCATTCCACGGGCGGCGCCGCGGCGGGAGCAGCAGCGGCCGCCGGTTCGGCGGCGAGGCAGACATTCGACAGGAGCGGCGCGCACGCCAAAGCCAGGAGCATGGTTCTCACGAGTACCCTCTTCTGAAGCTGACCGTCCGCGCCGCGCGAATATGCCCAATCGCCGCCCGCGACGCAAAGGCACGGCGCGAAGGATCACTCAATCGGTATCCCGGCCGCCGCAATCGCGAAGCAACCGGCGCCGCGAAGGCGTTAGGCTTCGCTACGACAACCAGTGGGGGCGTTCATGGAGTCTATCGCGCGCTTTCTGGCCTGCTGCGGCGGGCTGTGCTGCCTGTGGCTGGCACCGGCCGCCGCCCAACCCGCGTCCACGTCCGCGCCCGCGCCGCGCCTCGTCACGGTGAGCGTCGACGCCGCGCGCGTCGTCGGTCCGCTGCGCCCCGTGTGGCGCTTCTTCGGCGCCGATGAGCCTAACTACGCCACGATGAAGGACGGCCGCAAGCTGCTGGCGGAGCTCGGCGGGTTGCGGCACGGCGCGGTCTACTTCCGCGCGCACAACCTGCTGTCGAGCGGCGACGGCACTCCGTCGTTCAAGTGGGGCAGCACGAACATCTACACCGAGGCGGCCGACGGCACGCCCGTGTACGACTGGACCGTCGTCGACCGCATCATCGACCGCTATCGCTCGAGCGGCATCCTGCCCTATCTACAGATCGGTTTCATGCCCGAGGCGCTGTCGACCGCGCCGCCGGGCACGCCCTACCAGCATTCGTGGCGCCCCGGCTTCGAGTACATCCTCATCGCGACGGGCTGGAGCTGGCCGCCGAAGAGCTACGAGAAGTGGGGCGAGCTCGTTTACCAATGGACCAGGCACAACGTCGAGCGCTACGGCCGGGCCGAAGTGGAGAAGTGGTACTTCGAGGTCTGGAACGAGGCGAACTTCCCGACCTACTGGCAGGGCACTCCCGAGGAGTTCTACAAGCTGCACGACTTCGCCATCGCCGGCGTGCGGCGCGCGCTGCCCACGGCGCGGGTCGGCGGGCCCGACGTGGCCGGTCCCGGCGGCGCGTTCATGGACGGTTTCCTCAAGCACGTGACCTCGGGCACCAACTACGCCACCGGCGCAACCGGCACGCCCACCGATTTCCTCGCGTTCCACGCCAAGGGCCGCCCGGCGTTCGTCGACGGCCACGTGCGCATGGGTATCTCGACGCATCTCAAGGAGGTGGATGGCGGATTCACGAAGGCGCTGTCGGTGCCGCAGCTCGCGCGCAAGCCCGTCGTCATCGGCGAGAGCGATCCGGAGGGCTGCGCGGCGTGTCCGGGCGCGCAAAATGCGTATCGCAACGGCACGATGTACTCGAGCTACACGGCCGCGAGCTTCGCGCGCATCTGGGAGCTGGCAGAGCGGCGCAACGTCAACCTCGAAGGCGTGCTGTCGTGGTCGTTCGAGTTCGAGAACCAGCCCTGGTTCGCCGGTTATCGCCAGCTCGCGACCAACGGCGTCAATCTACCCGTGCTCAACGTGTTCCGGATGTTCGCGAAGCTCGGGGCGGAGCGGGTCGCGGCGACGAGCAGCGCGCAGGTTCCGCTCGATGCGGTCATCGCCGAAGGCGTGCGGGGAGAGGCGGACGTCGGCGTGCTCGCGACGCGCACCGCGGATGGTGGAATCGCGGTGCTGCTGTGGCATTACCACGATGACGACCTGCCGGGCGCGGATGCGGCCGTGCGCCTGGCCCTGCGCGGCGTGAAGAACGCGCGCACCGCGACCGTGTTCCGCGTCGACGGCACGCACGCGAATGCGTTCGCGGCCTGGCAGGCCATGGGTGCGCCGCCATCACCGAACGCGGCGCAGTACGGCCAGCTCGAGAAGGCATCGGAGCTGGTGGGCGAGCCACTCGACCTGCCGCGGCCGCGCCGCGGCGTCATCGATCTCGAGCTCGGCGTGCCGCGGCAGGGCGTCGCGCTCGTCGTGCTGCCGGGAGGACGGCCATGAGCGCATCGATACGCAAGATGTTGGGAGCATTGCTCGGCGTCGTCGCCTGTGCCGGACTCGCCGCCGCGCAGGAAACGGGCTCGATCAACGCGCGGCTGACGGGCGACGTCACCGGCGTGCACGATCCGGTGATCATCCGCGCCGACGGCATCTACTACGTGTACAGCACGAATTCCGAGACGCCGGGCGCCGCCATCAAGGTGCGCACCTCGCCCGACCTCGTGCAGTGGACGTTCCGCGGCCACGTGTTCGACAAACTACCGGCCTGGACCACCGAGATGATCCCGGGAGCGCGCAGCTTCTGGGCGCCAGACATCTCGCGAGTGAACGGCCGCTATCGTCTCTACTACTCCGTGTCGACGTTCGGCTCGAATCGCTCGGTCATCGGGCTCGCGACCAGCGCGGCGCTCGACCCCGCATCCCCCGCCTACGGCTGGCGCGACGAGGGTCCGGTGGTCGAATCCACCCGCGAGTCGGATTTCAACGCCATCGACCCCAACTTCGTCATCGACCGCAAGGGGCGGCACTGGCTGTCGCTGGGCAGCTTCTGGACCGGCATCAAACTATTCGAGCTCGATCCCGCGACCGGCAAGCCCAAGGATCCGAAGGCACGCCCCGTCGCCCTCGCGAGCCGGCGCGCGCCGGCCGGCGGGCCGAAGCCGATCGAGGCGCCGTTCATCGTCACGCGTCCGGACCATTACTATCTATTCGTCTCGTACGACTACTGCTGCAAAGGCGTCAACAGCACCTATTACATGGTGGTCGGGCGCGCGAAGGACATCCGCGGTCCG
>JBIOZI010000148.1:0-4745 GCA_044871085.1 Steroidobacteraceae bacterium
AAAGGGGACAGATCTATTTATGGGTGTGGGCGGGTTGCGGCGAATGAATCCGCGGAGGGCGCGCCCGCAATGAGTGTCGTTACGGCGGCGCTGCTCACGATTGAAATGACAAGATTGAGGGACGCCGTCCGTTGAGTCGGTGATGGGGCGTGCCACTCCTGAGTGGTGCACTCTGGCCGGTAGCTTGTCGTTTGACGGCTGGGTGCCTTGCGATTGGCAGCGCGCCGCCTCCACTCAGCTCATTGCGGGCACGCCCTCCGCGGATTCATTCGCCGCGGCACGCACACCGGAAAACAGATCCGTCGCGCTTTGTTCTGAGCGTCAAAGAGCGCGAGCCCAGAGGGCGGCGTGCGAGGAGCTCGCTATTCGCTTTGCGACTCGGCTTTCGCGCGCTGCTCCGCGGCCTTGGCTTGCGCGGCTTCGATGTCCTTCTGCACCTTCTCTTCGAGCTTCTTGCCTTCTTTGGCCTGCTGCGCGGCGGCTTCGGCTTCCGCGGCGGCGACGGTGGTGGTTTCGGCCAGTCCGCAGCCCGTGAGGACGAGTGCGGCGGTCACCGCGGCCGGGAAGAGGCGGTGGCTAACGGGCGGGATGCGCATCGATTTCATGACTTACCTCCGGATCAGGTGCCTTAGATACGCCGATTTCCGAGAGGAAACTGCGCACCAGCTCCCACTGCGGCGGGCAGTCGTTGTGCCCGCAGGAGAGCAGGTGCAAACGGGCATGCGGCGCCGCGGCCAGCAGCGCATGGGCGTGCGCAACGGGGATGTTGCCATCCGCGTTTCCATGGATGATGAGGATGGGCTGCGGGAATTTCGCGACGACGGCGCGCGTATCCAGCCGGTAGCGGATGAGCCAGTCGGGCAGGCCGTACCCGCGGATCATGTCGCGCAGGCTGGTGAACGTGGACTCGAGCACCAGCGCCGCCAGCGGCCGGCGCGCGGCGAGCTGCGCGATGGCGCCGCCGCCCATGGAGCGCCCGTAGCCGACGATGCGGGACACATCGACGCGCGGATCGCGCACCGCGACGTCGTAGGCGGCGACGAACGTCGCGATGATGGCGGCCTCGGCAGGATCGCCGCCCGAACGGCCATAGCCTGGATACTCGACCAGCAGCACACCGATGCCGGCCGCGCGCAGCGGCGCGACGCTTTCCGCCCAGGTGTCGATGGCCTCGCCGTTGCCGTGCGCGTGGATCAGCAGCGGCGCGCGCCCGGGCGTTTGCGCCGGCAGCATCCACGCCTCCACGCGGTCGCCGTCGACTTCGAGCCACCACTCCTCGCCGCCCACCGCGGCCCGCACCTGCGGCTTGAGCGCGTAGCTGGACGCGCGTGGAAATGCCATGCGCGCCTGCAGCCCGCGCACCAGCCACAGCGCGACCAGTACGAAAGCGATCGCGATGCCCGTGGCCACGATCAAACCGCGGTGCCGGAAAAAAACGGGGCCCGATCCATCTTGCGGAACGGGCCCCGTCATCTTTTTCCAGCGCCGTGATCTAACTAGATCACTTCTGTTTCCAGGCGCCGTCGTCGCCCTGGTAATACCAGCCGGCCTTGGCCGCCTGCACCCATTGCTTCGCGAAGCTCTTGCGGATGTCCGACTCCCACTCCGGGTGGCTGCTGGCGCGCGCGATCTCCGTGTAGAGCTGGCCGCGGTCCGAATTCTCCTCGGACACCAGGCGCTTGACCGTGGCGCGGTCCGGCAGCGCGACGGAGTTCAGATCGCGCACCTCGACCATGCCGTCCTTCGTGAGCCCCACCGCGCCGCTCGAGAAGAATTTCTCGAGGTCGGGGAAGCGCGCCGTCATCGACGCCTTGATGCGCTGGGACGCGGGTGTGGTGGTGTTGATGGCCGCCTCGGCGCCCTGCGCGTTCGCGGCGGGCACGAGCGCGTACAAAACGTCGCCGAACGCGCGCGCCAGCAACCCCGCGTCCTCGCGCGCCGGAGCCAGGCGCGACTGCGGCGGCGTGGTGGCGTTGCTCTTGTTGCCGCCGCCATTCATGACGTCGTCGATGATCTGCCCCGCGGCCTTGTCGGCGGCGGCGGCGGGGAAGTACACGTTGATGGTGACGCACGCGGCGATGAGCAAACTCGCCAGCGCGATCTTGAGCGGCAATACGCGTCGCATTGATGTCTCCTGGGTTCGATGCGCAAACCTGGCGTGCATCTTCACCGCGAACCGATGAATGCGTCCTGAATGCCCATCTGTAAAAAAGAAACCGTAAAAAGAGCCGCGATTATTGGCCCGGTGGGCCATCAAGTCCATCGGGCCCGCCGGCCCGAGTTTCGCGATCGGTCCCGATCATCGGTCCCGATCAGGGGGTCGTAGTAGTTCCGGCGAAATCCGCCGTGGAAATCGAGGCCAGCATCTGGCTCCAGCTCACGCGGCCGGAGTTTCCCACGATGTCGATGCGCGGTATGCCGGCGCCCTTGACTATGTAGTAGCCCACGCCGGCGGGCTCGATGCCCGCCATCTCGCAGACGTCGTCGCGCAGCCTGCAGGTGATGCCGAGCTTGTCGTAGCTGTACTCGTCGAAGAAACGCAGCACGCCCGATTGCAGCGCCTGTACGACGCCGCCTCCGCCGCCGCCGACATTGGACAGCGACGTGACCGCCTTCGCGCTGATCTTGTGCCGCGACTTGTCGCCCTTCGGAGTCGCGAGGCGCGCGTTGAACGCCACCGGCGACCAGTCGAACAGCTCGAGGCCGAGGATGTCCGCCTCGAGCCGGCCGCTGATGTTGCCCACCTCGAAGGTGCGCGTCACCAGCTCGAGGTCGAGATCGCGTGCGCGCACGTCGGCGAACAGCCGCGGAAAATTGCCCAGCGGATCCTGCAGCCGCATGCCGCTGCCGACGATGTGTCCCCCGAATACGTCGGATTCGAGGTTGCCGTCGAACGTCAGCACGTTGTCCTTGAGCGTGATGCCGGGAACCTTCGCCGCGATCGTCCCCGAGAATTCCGGCCAGCCGAACGCCTTGCACAGCAGCGGCAGGCTGATGGGCTCCACCGCGCCCGAGAACGACACCTGCATGTTGCTCGCGCCGAGGTTGCCCATCGCGAAATTGTCGATGGCGAGGCCGCCGTCGAACACGGGTAGTTTGGCCGGGCGCAGCAGCGCGAAGTTCGCGCCCTGCGCGATGAACTCGAGCTCGGCCGCGCCGCCCGAAAGTCCGAACGCGCCGCCGGCGGCCCAGGAGACGTTCGAAGGCCTCGCCTCCACGCCGGCGGGGGTCCAGTAGACGTTGCCCTTCATCTTCGACAGGTGCAGCTGGCCTTTCTTGTCGTGCAGCTCGACGTCGAGCGGCAGCACGTGCAGCAGCGTGATGCCGTTGTCGGCCACGGACATCGTGCCGTTCACGACGCCGGCGGCATCCAGGTTGCCGAGCATGCTGGCGGCCAGCGTGATCTGCATGTAGCTCGGGTAGCCCGAATTGAACTGGAAATTCGCGAAGCTGAGCTCACCGGAGACGAGCGGCGTGTCCCCGGCGAGATTCACGCGGCCGGCGCCCGTCAGGTCCAGCAGGTCTTTCTGGTGCAGCTCCAGCGCGCTCACCGTGAGCAGCTGCCCCCCGAGCACGCCGTGTACCTGCAGGTCGAGCGGGTTCGCCTTGAGGTCCAGCAGCACCGGGCCTAACAAAGCCTGTCCCTGCGAGCCCGTGACGCCGAAGACGAGGGCGGTGTGCTGCGCATTCGCCGCATCGGGCCGCGCGCTCACGCGCACCTGTGCGCCGAGCTTGTCGGCCACGAGCGTGCTGGCCTCGTTGGTGAAATCGATGGCTTCGAGCCTGGCGGCGGCCTCGGCCACCAGGCCCTGGCCCGCATCGGACAGCGTGGCCTCGAGCGTGGCCCGGCCCTCCATCGTGAGATCCGCGGGCAGCGTGAACCACGGCGCGATGAACTTGCGCAGCTCGGCCACCGTCGCCTGGCCGGTGCGCGCGGCCAGCCGCCAGCCCTGCGCGTTCAACTCGCCCTCGAACGACAACTCCGTGCCCGCGACCTTCTGGCCCCTGCCGCGAAACGACGTGACTGCGGTACCGGTGTCGAGCGCCGCGCCGACCGCGAGCGCGATCGCACCGGTGGGGCCGCCGCGTCCCGTCAGCCGCCCCGTGTCGCAGGCAAAGCGCGGCTCCGCGATGACCGGCGCGTCGCACACCAGCGAGAGCTCGGACAGCACGCCGACCGGATCGGGCAGGGGCACCGCCGCGGCCCGTACGGACAGGCGGGTTCGCTCGTCCGTGAGGATATCGAGCCGCATCCGCGCGCCCGACACCGTCACGCCGGCGACGGTGAGCTCGCGCACCTCGAGCTCGATGGCATCCAGCGCCCGAGCGGCGGGGGCCAGCACGCCGGCCAACGCCAGCGCGGACAAGGTCACATATAGAGGAGCAGGCGACCGCTTCATGGATGGGGCATTGTAACGAGCCGCCTGAATGATGTGACGTAAGTGCCCGATACACAAAAGCGTCATCTCGACGTCATGTGGTTGAATTGTGAGCAACCGAGACTGGGGGTCGCATGGGTACTCACAGCTCACTGCTCGCGCGCTTCGATGCGGCCGAATACCGGCTCTGCCGGCGGCTGAACCGCGGCGTCGCACACACGGGTGTGCGCGTGTTCTTCAAGATCGCCAGCCGTCTGGGCGACGGCGCGGTCTGGTACGCCCTGATGCTCGCACTGCCGTTCGTCTACGGCACCCGCGGCTTCGAAGTGGCGCTCGCGATGCTGGCCACCAGCGCCGCCGGTCTCA
>JBIOZI010000149.1:0-6939 GCA_044871085.1 Steroidobacteraceae bacterium
ACAGCGCGAAGCGGCGGCCGTCCACCGAGAACGCCACCCAGCGTTGCGCGTCGTCGGGCTGGCGCGCGGCGGCGTTCATGCGCTGCGGGCCGGGACCGGATTGTTAGGCGCGCGCGAGCGCGCACGCGGCGCGGCGCGCGTGCGGATGGTTCGCGGGTCGGACCGCCAGCGTGCCGCGAGCATGTTTCCCTCTCCGGTTAACCGGGGGCACAACTTCCTGTGCGCCCAACCGGTTACAAGCGATTCGAACAGTAGTAGTTTGATGAGGTTTTGGCACTAGGGACTTCCCTCAAGTATCGATATGCCGCCACGTACAGACGTCGATTTCATGCGGCTGGCCCTCGAGGCCGCGCACGCCGCCCGGATCGCGGGCGAAGTTCCCGTGGGCGCGGTGCTGATGCGGGGCGATTCGGTGCTCGCGGTCGCGGCCAACCGGCCGATCGCGGGGCACGACCCGACCGCCCATGCCGAGATCGAGGCGCTGCGCGCCGGCGGCCTGGCGCTGGGCGACTACCGGCTGGGCGGCACGACTTTGTACGTGACGCTCGAACCCTGCGTGATGTGTGCCTCGGCCATCGTCCATGCGCGTGTGGCGCGGCTGGTGTTCGGAGCCTGGGATCCCAAGGCCGGCGCCGCCGGCAGCACCATCGATGTTTTCGCGCTGCCGTCGATGAACCACCGGGTCGACGTGTTCGGTGGCGTACTCATGGACGAGTGCGCGGAGCTGCTCAGTGGCTTCTTCGCCGGGCTGCGGCGCGGACCGCAGACCCCCGCGATGTAGGAGCGGCGAGGATGGGGCGGAGCGCGCGAGTGTGCTAGCGTCCCGCACCGCTCGCAAACACAACGGAGGCCGCACATGGTCCGCTCCACCCGCATTCTCGTCCTGCTCTCGCTCGGTGCCGTCACGGCCGCGAGCGCCGCGCCCGTGAAATACGTCGTCGACCCCAAGCACACCTATCCGAGTTTCGAAGCCGATCATTTCGGCGGCATGTCGGTATGGCGCGGCAAGTTCGAGCACACCACGGGCACCGTGATGCTCGACCGCGATGCGAAGACCGGCACCGTCGAGGTGACCATCGACACGGCCTCGGTGGACTCCGGCCTCACGGACATGAACGACCACCTCAAGAAGCCCGATTTCCTGGAAGTCGAGAAATATCCGACGGCGACGTACAAAGGCACGTTCACGAAGTTCAAGGACGGCGCGCCCACCGAGGTGCAGGGCAACCTCACGCTGCACGGCGTGACCAAGCCCGTGACGCTCGCCATCCGCTCGTTCAAGTGCATGCAGCATCCGATGAAGAAGGCCGAGTTCTGCGGCGCGGACGCGTCCGCGACCATCAATCGCGAGGATTTCGGCATCAAGTGGGGCAAGGATTACGGCTTCGCGATGTGGGTGAAGCTCGCGATCCAGGTCGAAGCCGACATCGCGAAGTAGCTCGGCCATGCACCGGAGGATCGACGCGCTGGCGCTGCTGCTGGTGACGGGCATGGCTTGGGCCGGCCAGGGCGAGACGCTGTTCGACGGCAAGACTCTCGCCGGCTGGAAGCCGCTCGGAGGCGGCGCGGAATACAAGGTGGTCGACGGCGTCATCGTCGGCACGACACGCGCGGGAATTCCGAACAGCTTTCTCGTCACCGAAAAGGAATACGGGGATTTCATCCTCGAGCTGGACGTGCGCCAGGAAGTCGGGCCCACCAATTCCGGCGTGCAGTTCCGCAGCCACAGCACCCCGGACTTCGAGAACGGCCGCGTGCACGGCACCCAGGCCGAGGTCGACCCGTCCGATCGCCAGTGGAGCGGCGGCATCTACGACGAGGCGCGGCGCGGCTGGCTGTACCCCGGCGACCTGAACCCGCCGGGCAAGGCGCTGTACAAGTTCGGCGAGTGGAACCACTTCCGCATCGAGGCCATCGGGCCCCGGACGCGCGTGTGGATCAACGGCGGCGCCGCATCGGACGTCATCGACGACCTCACGGAGCGCGGCTTCTTCGGCCTGCAGGTACACAGCGTCAACAGTCCGGAAGAGGCCGGCCGCACGGTGAGCTGGCGCGGCCTGCGGCTGCAGACCAAGGGGCTGAAACCCGCGGCGCCCATGGGCATCTTCATCCGCAACCGCCTGCCTAACTACCTCGATCCGCAGGAGCGGGCGCAGGGCTGGCGGCTGCTGTGGGACGGCAAGACCGCCCGGGGCTGGCGCGGCGCGGACGGCGGGTTCCCGGCGCACGGCTGGTCGCTGGCCAACGGCGAGCTCGCGGTGGTCGCCCACGGTGCGAACGAAGGCGGCGGCGACATCATGTCGGACGAGGAGTTCGGCGCCTTCGAGCTGCAGATGGAGTTCAAGGTGAGCGCCGGCGCCAACAGCGGCATCTTCTATCTACTGACGTCGCCGCGCGACCCGGCCAGCGGCGCGCCGCTCGGCCTCGAATACCAGATCCTCGACGACGAGCGCCACCCGGACGCCAGGCTCGGCATCGACGGCAACCGCACGCTCGCGTCGCTGTACGACATCCTGCCGCGCGGCCCGGTCAAGACGAGCCTCGGCGTCGCTCCCAGGGTGGGCGTGTGGCAGCACGCGCGCATCGTGGCGCGCGCGGACGGCTCGGTGGAGCACTGGCTGAACGGCGTGAAGGTGCTCGAGTTCAACCGGCAATCGGCCGAGTATCGCGCGCACCTGGCGGCCAGCAAGTTCAAGGCGACGCCCGGTTTCGGCGCCGCCGCGAAGGGCCGCATCCTGCTGCAGGATCACGGCGACGCGGTCAGCTTCCGCAGCATCAAGATCAGGCCGCTGGGGCCGCCTTCCAGTTAGTCTTTCTTGACGACGCGGTCCGGCACGACGTTCTCGAGGATGGCGTGGAACTGCGCCACGCGCTCGACGAACTGCATCGTCTCGCGGCCGTTCGCGTAGCCGCGCTTCACGCGCTTGTGCCAGCGCGGGTCGGAGAGGTACGGCAGGTTGGCGCGCACGTCGACCCAGCGGTCCGGGTTCTTCTTGCGCATCTGCGTGACGATGCGCGCGTCCTCGAGGTGGCCGATGCCGATGTTGTAGGCGGCGATCGCGAGCCAGGTGCGGTCCGGATCGCGGATGCGCTTGGGAATGCGCTCTCTCATGTAGAGCAGATAGCGTGCGCCGGCGCGGATGTTCTCGTCGGCGGAGAATACGTTGCTCACCCCCATCTTCCGGGCGGTGATGGGCATGAGCATCATCACGCCCTGGGCGCCGCGCGGTGACACCGCCGCGGGCCGCCAGCGCGACTCCTGGTATCCCAGCGCCGCCAGCATGCGCCAGCTCAGGCCCGTCTCGCGGGCCGCGGCCTCGAACGGGGCGCGCAGATGGGGCAGGCGGGTTTCGATGTGACTGTGGAAATCGTGGGCCAGCCGGCGTGGCAGGCGCGCGCGCTGCTGAGGCGGTCTTGCCGCGGCCTTCGCGGTCACCGGTTTGGGCTTGGCGGGTACCGGAGCGGGCGGGGCGGGCGCAGCCGCGGCGGCCACGGGCAGGGCCGCGCCGAACGCGGCCAGCGCAAGGGCTACGAAACCTCGTCGATTCGTCAGGTTTTTCCGCCTCTTGGCTTTGGTCATCGCTCGGCTAGAATACGCGCCCCGCTGGGACGGCCCTAATTTCGACGGAGCCGTCGGTCCAGGCGCGGAGAGGTACCGAAGCGGTCATAACGGCGCCGACTCGAAATCGGATGGTCGGGTAATTCCGGCACGTGAGTTCGAATCTCACCCTCTCCGCCATTTCTCATCACGATGTCTCGCGGGTGAGATTCGAACTCACGTGCATGGAACGGGCACAACCGGTCCGCGCTGCGCTCTTCTGCCAATTTCAGTTCTTCGCGATCTCCCGATAGCGCCGCTCCAGGAACTCTTTCTCCTTCGCGTTCTCACAGCGCGCGATCGCCTCGATATATGCCTCGGCCGCATCGGCGTCCCTTCCGGCCCGGCGCAACAAATCCGCCCGAACCGCATGCCACAGGTGATACGCCTGCAGCTCCAGTCCCTCCACCAATTCCAACGCCCGCTGCGCTCCTTCCACTTCTCCGACCGCGACCGCGCGGTTCAGCGCCACCACGGGGCTCGGCGTCATCGCCATCAACTGATCGTAGATCGCCACGATCTGCCGCCAATCTGTCTCCTGCGCACGCAGCGCATCGCCGTGCACGGCATTGATCGCCGCCTGCAGCTGGTACGGCCCCGGCTGTCCGCGCTTCAAACATTCGCGCAGCAGCATCTGGCCCTCTGCGATGCGCGCCCGGTCCCACAGCGCACGGTCCTGCTCGCCGAGCCGCACGAAGGCACCCTGCCCGTCGGTGCGCGCGGCGCGCCGCGCGTCGATGAGCAGCAGCAGCGCGAGCAGGCCGAGTGCCTCGGATTCCCCGGGCAACAGCTCGACCAGCAGGCGCGCGAGCCGGATGGCCACGTCGCACAGCTCGTCGCGGATCAGCGCGTCACCGAAGCTCGCGCGGTAGCCCTCGTTGAAGAGCAGATAGATGACCGCGAGCACGCTGCGCAGCCGCGCGGGCAGGTCTTGCGCCTCGGGCACCCGGTACGGAATGCCGGCGGCGCGGATCTTCGCCTTCGCGCGCGCGATGCGCTGCGCGAGCGTCGGCTCGGAAACCAGGAATGCGCGCGCGATTTCGGCCGTGGACAGGCCGCCGAGCAGCCGCAGCGTGAGCGCGAGCTGCGCCTCGGTGGCGAGCGCGGGGTGGCAGCACGTGAAAATCATGCGCAAGCGGTCGTCCTGCACGGCGTCGTCTCCTGATTCGGCTTCGCCCGCCAGCAGCTCCATCGCGGCTGCGTGGCGCGCATCGCGCGAGCGCTCGCGGCGCAGGCGGTCGATGGCGCGGTTGCGCGCGGTCGTGATCAACCAGCCGGCGGGCGCAGGCGGCACTCCTTCCGCCGGCCAGCGCGCGAGCGCGGTGGCAAAGGCGTCCTGCACCGCCTCCTCGGCGAGCTCGATGTCGCCGAGGGAGCGGGTCAGTACCGCGACAGCGCGTCCGTATTCGCGGCGGAAGATGTTTTCGATCTCGCTCAGTCGCCCTCCGTCAGTGACCTTCCACGAAAGGACGCACTTCGATCGGCGCTCCGATGGCGCGAGTGAGCCGACGCGCCCAGTCGAGGGCGGCATCGAGATCGGCCACCTTGATCACGGTGAGCCCGCCGATCTGCTCCTTGCTCTCGATGAACGGCCCGTCGGTGATCACGATCTCGCCGTCGCGCTGGCGCAGCACCGAGGCCGTGTTCGGCGGATGCAGCCCGCCCGAAAAAATCCAGACTCCGGCGTTCTGCATGTCACGCTGAATCTGGTGAACGTCCTTCATGATGCGTTGGAGCTCATCCGGCGGCGGCGGCGTGCCGCCCGCGGGATAACACACACTCAATAGATACTCTTTCATGGCGATTCCTTCGTCGCCGGCGACAGGCCGGTTTCATACCCCAAACGAACGGCGGCGGCGGTTTTCGACGGCACGTGAATCCCACAGGCTGTCGGCATCCGACTATGCGAATCCTGCGCCGGCACGGCTTAGAGCATCCCGCGGCCGGTTGTAGCGTTGCCCGGGTCTCGACACAACGAGGATGAGCACATGCCCAATCGCGGACAGACCCAGGACCAGCGTCAGAAGGACCGGAAAAATCCGGCAACTTTGCCGCCGGACGACGATGAAGTGCAGCCAGGCGACCCCACCCAGCTCGGCGCCGAGCAGCGCCGCGGGCGCAAACGGCGTGACCTGGACGAAGTGGAAGACCAGCCGACCATCGAGCAGGAGGACGAGGAGGCTGAAGACGACGAGGACGATGACGACGGAATCGGCGCCCGGCCGTGATGGCGCGGCGGTGATCAGTCAGTCAGGGGGCGGCCGTCGCGTGCGCGGCGGCCGTGCCCTGGCGCAGCGCGGCCGCGCATGAATCAGGCGGCGTTGTGGCGCGCATCCCCGTCGGTCTCGCGCGCGGTCTGATCATAGGTTTGCGCGAAGGTCTCGACGAAGATGTGCGGCAAAGTGTTTCCGGGCGTGTCGCACAGGCTGCGATAGAACTCGCCGTACAGCTCCCAATTTCCCATGGTCTTGCGGCGCGCGCTGCGCTCGAAGCGCGTGGCGAGGTCGCGCGGGTCGAGTCGGCCGACGAAATCCATGAACGCGCCGAACATCGCGCGCAGCATCGCGTCATCGTGGCGGCGCGCGCCGGCAAATGCGTCGCGCAGCCAGTGCACGGCGTCGAAGCGCCGGCTGTCGTGCGCCTTGAGCAGCTCCTGGATGAGCTCCTCGACGCTGTGGCGCTCGAGCGAGGGAAGCAGGTCGCTCGGTTCTTTCTGATACGTGACGCGCAGTTGATTGCGCTGGTCCTGCTGGGCGCGGTTGCTCTCCTTGAGGCCAGAGAGGCATTCACGCAGCAGCTGGCCGGCGAGATGGAGCATCCGCGCGTGCGCGTCGAGCGGCAGCGTTTCCACGCCGATGCCTGCGCCGCGGCAGAATGCCTGCAGGCCTGGGGTATTTTCGTGTGAGGGCGGGCCGGTGGGCGGTGGAGCCGGCGCCGTGGCGGCCACCGGAGCGGGAGCCGGCGGCGGCTTCTGCTGTTTGTCCTTCTGTTGCTTCTCGGTCGCGCGCGCGAGGCGTGCGATGCGGCGCGCGACCGCTTCCGAGGTGACGTCGAGCTCGGGCGCGGTGGACGGCTCCTCGGGCAGCGAGGCCGCGGCATGCAGTGCGCGGGTGCGCGTGGAGACGGCCTGGCCGAACGCATTCACGGGCTTGAGCTGGTCGCTCGACAGGTCTTCACTGGCTTCGAGCAGATTCTCGAGCCGCAGGGAGGCGCCGAGATCGGCCGGAGCCGGTTTGCGGCGGCGCGAGCTGGTGGAGCCGGTGGCGTACAGCGCGCTGTCGTCGAGGCTGAAATCGGTGGCCGCGTCGATCTGCACCTGCACGTGGTATTCGCCGATGCGC
>JBIOZI010000150.1:0-4853 GCA_044871085.1 Steroidobacteraceae bacterium
CGACGATCGACATCGGCATCGGCGACAAGCATCGCGAGAAGATTGCGCAGGGATTGTCACGGGTGCTCGCGGACACGTATTCGCTGTACCTGAAGACGCATAACTTCCACTGGAACGTGGAAGGGCCGATGTTCAACACGCTGCATCTCATGTTCATGGACGAGTACACCGAGTTGTGGAATGCGCTCGATGCGATCGCGGAGCGCATCCGCTCGCTCGGCTATCCCGCGCCGGGCACCGGCAAGGAATTCGCGACGCTCACGTCGATCGAAGAGACCGACGGCGTGCCCGAAGCCATGGACATGGTGCGGCTGCTGGTGAGCGGCCACGAAGCGGTGGCGCGCACGGCGCGCGCGGCTTTCCCGGCGGCGGAGAAGGCCAGCGATGAATCCACGTGCGACCTGCTGACGCAGCGCCTGCAAGTGCACGAGAAGACGGCGTGGATGCTGCGCAGCCTGCTGAAATAGCCGATCGAGGCCATCGCCGTGAAACGATGACCGATCCGGCCTCAACGCGTGTGCGGCCGGGCCCTGAGCGCCGGCTTGCTCACCGATGGGATACCGGCCAGCCGCACAGTGGTCAGCAGCAGCGTCTGCGGACCCAGCCACGCGTCGACCGGCTCGTACCACTCGGCATTCGAATGCGCATTGTCGCCCCGTCCGCCGCCGTTCAGTGTGGCCGCGGGAATGCCGAGGCCCAGCGGCACGTTGCTGTCGGTGCTGGCGAAGCTGGTCTTCGGCGCCGGCTGCCCGAGCGCCAGGTACGCGCCCACCGCCGCATCCACCAGCGCGGTGTCGGAGATGCGCGTGGAGGCGGGTCGATCGCCGAGCAGCGTGCGCCGCACGCTCAACGCGCGCGAGCTCCAGCGCGCATTCTCGGCCGCCGCGGCCGCGTCGACTATCTCCTGCATGCGCTGCTCGAGCGCGCGCAGCGCTTCGGCGTCGTTCGAACGCAGGTCTATCAGTAGTTTGGCCTCGGCCGCGATGGCGGTGACTCCCGTACCGCCCGAGACCACGCCCACGTTGAAGGTGGTCTTGGGATCGGTGGGCGTGTCGAGATCCGCGATGCCCGCGACCGCGCGCCCGAGCGCGTGCACCGCGCTCGGATTGCCGAAATTGCCGAAGCTGTGGCCGCCGGGCCCGACGAAGGTGATCTCCCACCGGCGGCTGCCCGTCGCCTGCGTGACGATCTCGTGGCGCCCGGCCGCCACATTCGCCGGGCCATCGACGCCGTCCACCGAGATGAACCCGTCGATTTGCGGATGGTCGGCGAACAGCGCCTTCACGCCACGGAGATTGCCCAATGCCTCTTCGCCGACCGTGCCGACGAACCAGACGTCGCCCACGGTGCGAAGCCGCGCCTGCTCCAGCGCGCGCACCGTGGTCAGCAGCGCGGCGAGACCGCGCGCGTCGTCGTAGATGCCGGCACCGTGATATCGGCCGTCGTCGTGCCGCACGGAAACGTCGCTGCCCGCGGCGAACACGGTATCGAGATGCGCCGATACGACGAGCAGTGGGCCGCGTCCGGTGCCTTTGCGCCTGCCGATGACGTTGCCGGCGGCGTCGATGGTCACGTCGGTGAGGCCCGCGGCGCGCAGCCGGCCGGCGAAGCTCTGCGCGCGCGCCGCTTCGGCGAAGGTCGGCGCCGCGAGCTGCGCGAGGGCGATCTGCTCCTCGAGCGTGCGACCGTCGTCCGCGCGCAGCAGCCGCAGCGCGCTCTGCACGCCAGGGTGCTTCAGCAGCGACGCGTACGGGCCGTCGGCGCCCGTGCCCGGGGCGGAAGCAGCGGCGCAGGCCGCGATCAGAACGGCGCAGATCGCCGGCGCACGCCTGCCCACGGTGTCAGGCGCCGTCGGGGCGCACCGATTTCCCGGAAGCGGCCGAATCGTAGATCGCCCTGACCAGTGCCACGGCCTTGCGCGCCTCCCGGCCCTCGATGAAGAACGGCCGCTGCTCGCGGATGCCGTCGATGAAGTCCTGGATCTGGCGCTGATGCCCCTCGATCTTGATGTTCATGGGGGCCGCGGCTCCCGAGCCCATGGCCGCGCTCTCGCGCACAGCGCGGATCCTCTCGTCCTCGGGGCGTGCCTCGCGGAAATCCCACTGCGCGATGTCGTCATCCTCCATGGCCACCGAGCCGTGCTCGCCGCAGATCTCGATGCGCCTCGACCAGCCGGGCCACACCGCGGTGCTGCCCTCGATGGTGCCGAACGCGCCGCTGCCGAATTTCAACGCGGCGACGCAGGTGTCCTCGGACTCGATGGCGTGCACACGCTGGGTGGTCCAGGCGAACACTTCCACGGGCATGCCCGCGAACCACTGCAGCAGGTCCACGCCATGGATGGCCTGGTTCATGATGACGCCGCCGCCATCCTCGGACAGCTTGCCCTTCCAGCCCGTGTAGTAGTCGCGCGTGCGATTCCACTTCACGTAGCAGCTCGCGAGCACCATGCGGCCGAAGCGCCCGGCGTCGACCGCGGCCTTGACCGTGCGCGCGGCGTCGCCGAAGCGCGCCTGGAAGATCGAGCCGACGCGCACGCCGGCCTTGTGCGCCTCGTGCAGGATGTGGTCGGTGCCCTCGATCGTGGAGTCGAGCGGCTTCTCGATCATGAGATGCTTGCGCGCGCGGATCGCCGCGAGCGCGGGCTCGAGATGCATCGCCGAGGGCGTGGTGATGCACACCGCGTCGAGCCCGGGCTGCTTGAGCAGCGCCTGCACGTCGTCGGTGGCGAACGGCAGGTCGTGCACGGCGGCGAACGCCTCCGCCGCCGCCTTGCGGCGGCTCGCTACGCCGATGACCCGCCCGCCGTTCGACGCCGCGACGGCGCGCGCGTGGAAGCCGGCGATGGCGCCGGCGCCGATGAATCCGAAACCCAGCTTCTCAGCCATCCTTGCCTCTCAGTGCGCCAGCGCAACCGGGTCGTTGCGATAGACCGCGTCGCGGAAAACCTTGTGCAGCGGCCGCGCGCTGGGCGGAAAGTACTGCGTGAACAGCACCGCCGCGAGGTCGTTCTTCGGGTCCACCCAGAACAGCGTGTTGGCCTTGCCGTCCCAGAAGAACTCGCCGACGGCGCCGGAGGGCTCCTGCGCATCCTTCGGCGGCGCGATGCGCACGGCGAAATCGATGCCGAACCCCATCTGACCCTTGCCCGGCAGAAATGACTTGTCGGTCACCTCGGGCGGCATCGAGTCCGTGGCCATGAGCCGCACCGTCTCGGGCTTGAGGATGCGCACGCGGCCGAGCTTGCCGCCGCCGAGCAGCATGCGCGCGAACTTCATGTAGTCGTCGATCGTGGATACCAGGCCGAAGTTTCCGGGCTTCAGCGGCCAGTCCTGGCCGTTGAACTTGTATGCCTCTTCGTCGGGCTGGCGCGTGAAGCTGCCGTCGTCGTTGCGCATGTACATGGCGGCGAGCCGCGGGCGATCCGGATCCGACGGCAGGATGGTGTAGCGCGTGCTGCCCATGCCGAGCGGCTTGAAGATGTGCAGCTCGAGAAACTTGTCGAACGGCACACCCGAGATCTTCTGCGTGAGATAGGCCTGCACGTCGACGGCGTACGAGTAGACCCAGCGCGTCCCGGGTTGATAGGCCAGCGGCACCGACGCGAACTTCTGCGCGAACTCGGGCAACGAGTTGGTAAAGGCGCGCGGATCGGTCTGCCGCAGGATGTCGCCCACCGCGGTCTTGTCGTCTTCGCCCGCGAAGCCCGCGGTGTGGCGCATCAGGTCGCGCAGGGTGATCTTGCGTCTCAACGCCTCGTATTTCGGCTGGCCAGCGTCGTCGACGCCCGCGTACACCTTCGGGTTGGCGAACTCGGGCGCGTACGCGTCCAACGGATCGTCGAGCTGGAACTTGCCGCGTTCGTAGAGCTTCATGAGCGCCACCCCGGTCACCGGCTTGGTCATCGAGTAGATCTGCGCCACCGTCTCGCGCGCCATCGGCTTGTTGTTCTCGCGATCGGCGAAGCCGAACGCGCCGAAATACACTTCCCGGCCGCCCTGGAAGACCAGGCCGGAAACGCCGACGACTTTCTGGCTGTCGACCATGCTCTTGAGCGCGGCATCGATGGCGGCGGGCTCGATGACCAGCGGATCCGCGACCAGCGCAGGCGTCGGCACGGCGGGCTGGGCGGCGGGCCTGGCGACCGGCTCGGCCGCGGGGGCCGCCAGGGTGAACACGCTCGCCACGCCGGCCAGCAGGAACTCGGTCGCTCTCATCGCCCTCTCCTCACTTCTTCTTCGCCGGACAACCGACGCGCTGCCGCGACAGCGCCACGTCATCGAGCCACAGGTTCTGATCGACCGGCGTGTCGCCGTAGCGTTCGAAGCCCATGTAGAGGCTGTCGATGCGGGGCGGTGCCAGCCATTGGCCGCCGAGATCATCGCCGCGGCAGGCATCCACGTCCGGGACGCGATTCACCACGTGCGTGATCGGCTTGCCGTCGATCCAGAACTGCAGCTCGTTGGACGCCACCGCGAATTGCCACTCGATGCAGGCCCAGCGACGCACGGGCAACGTGCGCGTCGACTGCTGGCGGCAGTCGGTCCGGAGCGGCGGTGTGGTCTCGAAGTTGGCCATGAGCTGCGTCCCCCCGCGATGCTCGAGGCCGAGACGGTAGATCGAGTTGTAGCGATCGTCGGCCGAGCGGCCTTCGCCCTGCAGCAGCGTCCAATGCACGTCCTGCGTGCCCGGCGCCGCATCCAGCCACACCATCGCGCGACCGAAGAACCCGGATTGCAGCTGCGGCAACGGATTGTGCAGATGGATGGCGACGTAGCCGCGACGATATTCAGCGCCCGCCGGCGTGAGCACGTGCAGGGCCTGTTGGCCGCTGAACGCGTGCTGGCGGTCGA
>JBIOZI010000151.1:0-7074 GCA_044871085.1 Steroidobacteraceae bacterium
CACCGCGCCGCGCCCACTCACCAGAATTTCCACCAGGGCTTTCCGGTGCCGCCCTGCGGTTCGTCGTGAACGACGAGCACGCCGAAATCGGTGACGAGCTGCGCGAGCCGCCCACCGGCATCGAATCCAAAGAACGATGGATAGGAGCCATCGCCCAGCCCGGCGGTAAACAGGATCACGTTCTCCGGCCGATCCGCGGCGGGTTTGACGTTGGCCCAGTCGCGGGTATGCACGTAGTTGGCCTTCATCTCCTGGGTGATCGTCTTGAAGTATTTCTTGTCGCGCTCGAAACGCCCGGCCAGCAGCTGCCCCGCGACGGGGTCCGCAAAACATCCGCTGCCGGAATCCACGCCGTAGCCGACGAAGGCATCGTCGTCCAGGTTGTCGACGCGCTGTCCGGCGGTACGTGCCATCTCCCATCGCACGGCATCGGCGTCGGTGAACCGCACGCGGGCGTACGCAATGCGCTGATCGCCTTCGGGCGCATGCGATATCGCCACGGCTACCGCGTGCATTCCATTCGGCACCTCGAGCGTGAAAGGCTCGGCGTCGGGCACCACGAAAGGATCACTCGCCAGGATCCGGCCCGAGGTGATGCACAGCTCGCCGAGCGCAAGCACCGAAGTGTCGACCTGAAAGTCGTACATCGCCACGGGCTCGCCCCGGAAGGCCGACCGCAAATGCATCTCGGATAGGGTGTACGCCATCTCAGTCGGGCCTCACGTACTCTTTCGGCGCCTCCGATCCGCCGCCGAAGAAGAACTTCTCCATCTCGTATTCGAGGCGCTTGCGATGCGCGGGCTCGATCGGCGTCAGGCGGTATTCGTTGATGAGCATCACCTGGTGCTTCACCCACTGCTGCCACGCCTCCTTCGAGACATTCTCGAAGATGCGCTTGCCGAGCTCGCCCGGGTACGGCGGCTTGTCGAGCCCCGGCGCTTCTTTCTTGAGCAGCACGCAATTGACCATTCTCATGAGACCCTTCCTTCCGGCGAAATACCGTCCGACAAACTACCCAGCAGCTTCTTGATCGGCGCCGGCAGCCCGACGCGCGCGGGCCGCGCGAGGTCATACCAAAGCGCCCCTTCCTTCACCCCGGCGGACCCACGGCAGCGCGCCACCACGGGCGTTATCACCAGGTCGAAGTGGGTGAAGCGGTGCTCGATTTCCGGCAGCGTCGCGTCCGCGAGTTTCGCATGCGCGAGCTCGGCGGCGGCATAGGCTTCCGCCGCGTCACGATCCGCGAACTCGGGCAGGCACCACAGCCCGCCCCAGATGCCACTCGGCGGCCGCTGCACCAGCAGCACTTCCGATGCGCGGCGCGCAACCAGCATCACCGCGCGCTTGCGCTTGCGCGCCGCGCGCCGTGCCTTGGGCGCCGGCAGCTCGGACTCGCGGCCGGCCAGGCGCGCGCCGCAGTCGGCGGCGACCGGGCACATCTCGCAGGCGGGTTTCGGCGCCCGGCAGATCGTGGCGCCGAGATCCATGATGGCCTGCGTGTAGATAGCTACGTCGTGCGCGGGCGTGTGCCGTTCCGCGAGCGCCCACAGCGCCTCGACCGTCGCGCGATCGTCGGCCGCGCCCTCGAGCGCCTGGTGGCGCGCGAGCACACGCTTCACGTTCGCGTCGAGAATGGGATGCCGCGCATCGCCAGACAGCGCGAGGATGGCTCCCGCGGTCGAGCGGCCGATGCCCGGCAGCTCCATGACCGCGTCAATATCGCGTGGGAATTCTCCGCCGTGCGCGTCGCGCACGATCTGCGCCGCGCGCTGCAGGTTGCGCGCGCGTGCGTAATAGCCGAGGCCCGCCCACAGGTGCAGCACTTCGTCCGCGGGCGCATCCGCCAGCGCGCGCACGTCGGGAAACCGTTGCATGAAGCGCTCGAAGTACGGGATGACGGTGCTCACCTGGGTCTGCTGCAACATGATCTCCGACACCCAGACGCGGTAGGCGCTGCGGTCACGCTGCCAGGGCAGATCGTGACGGCCGGACTTCGCGTGCCAGGCGACGAGCCGCGAAGAAAAAGGGGACAGATCTATTTTCGGGGAAATGGGGACATGTTTCACACCTGCGCCCGAAGCTGAGGCCTGTCCCTTTTTGCTAGGAAACGAGGAATGTCCCCATTTCCGGTCCGTGCTCTTTCTCATTGCCGCCGCAGCCCTTGCCGGTCGAGCAGCAGCCGCAGGGTCACGCCTTTCATCACAGTGTCGCCGTAGGTCGCCTGCTCGAGCTCCACGGTGCCGCGGAACGCGAGCGCCTTCAGTGCCGCCGTCGGCAGCACGAACGGCTCGCTGGCCGGATCCGCCGGTGGCACGTAGCGCGCGAGGTCTATCATGTCGCCGCGCAGCGCGAGCTCGCCGACCGCGCCTTCGCCCGCGCCGCGCGCGAACCGGCCCGTGAAGCGCGTGTCGTCCAGCGTGAGCGCCAGCGAATTCACGGCCACGGCGCCGGCATCGAGCGCCCAGTCGGCCTTGGCCGCGATCCTGCTCAACGCCTTGGGATCCGTGGTCTTCGGCGCGGAGATGCCCACCGCCGCGAGCAGTGCACGTGCATCGAACTCGTTCGTGCCGATGGCGCCGGCCAGCTTCATCGGCTCGGCGAGCGTGCCGCGAACGCGGCCCTCGGCCTCGAAGCCGCCGAAGCTGACTTCGTATTCCTTCACTTCGACGCTCGCGAAGTCGTGGCCGAACACCGCCTCCGGCACGGCCGCGCGGAACGGCACTCCGGCAGGCGCGAAACCATCCATGTGCAGCGTGCCCGCGATCTCCGTGTCGGTGATCGGCTCGGCGGAGTCGATCTCGTCGGTGGTTAGACTCAGCCCGGTGATCTCTACGCGGCGCGGCGCGCCCTCGTCCACGAACGACAGCCGGCTGCCCGAGATCTCGATGCCGTCGATGGTGATCGACGTGGTTTCCTTGGGATCGGCGGGCGCCGGCTTCGCGGGCCGGCCGGGCCCGATGCCTTGCCAGTTGGCGCTGCCATCGGCGCGGCGCACCAGGTGCAGGTCGGCACCCTTCAGCCGCACCCGGCTGACGATGAGCTCGCCGCGCAGCAGCGGGAACAGCTTCGCGCCGAGCTGCGCGCTCTGCCACGCGAGCATGGGCTCGGGCCCGAACCCAGGCGCATTGCCGAAGCGGCCTTCTCCCGCGCGCAGCGCGAGCCACGGGAAGAACCCGAGCTCGATGTCGCCGTCCAGCGTGAGCTCGCGCCCGGTCGCATCCCGGACGGCGGCCTCGATCTGCGGCTTGAAACGATTCGGATCGACGAACCAGACCACCACCAGCACGCCGACAATGGCGAGAGCGAGCAGGCCGCCGACGATCCATGCAATCCATTTGAGAACACGCACGCGGCCGACATTGTAACGAGTCGGCCGCGGCGGATGGCGCAAAGGCCCGCGGACGCGCCGCGGCGATCAGCGCTCGTCGCAGATGTCGACGTCGCCGGAGAACGTCTTCGCGCGCACGTACGCGCCGGATTCGGGCGTGCGGATGTTGAGCTGCGTGCCGGGCCCGTACTTGCTGACGCGCTCGACCTTGCTCGCGAGACAGCCGTTGATGTCGCCGCTGAAGGACTCGATGTCCGCGGCAAACGCGCCGCGCGGCGCCAGCCGCAGCGTCACGTCGCCGCTCACGCTGTCGACCTCGACACGGCCGTCGTTGGTCAGCTTCGCGGTGAGCTCGAGGTTGCCGGAAGTGGTGCGGCCGCGCACCTCGCTGGCCTCCACCATCTGCAAGCGCGCGTCGCCGCTCACGGTGACGACCTCGAGCTTGCCGGCGCCGTTGGTCAGGTCGAGACTGCCGCTCACCGAGGACACCCGCAGCGAGATCGGCTTGCCGCTGCCGCGCAACGTGAGGTCGCCGCTCACCGAGCGCACTTCCGAATCGCTGGCCGAGATCTCGGCCGTGATCTCGCCACTCGTCGTGTGCAGGCGCTGTGAACCGAGCACGCCCCGCGAGGACATGTCCGCGCTCGTGGTGGTCACGTCGAGGGTGCTCATCTTGGGCACCAGCACTTCGATCTCGGCTTCGACGCCGCGATGCATGCCGCGCGCCAGGATCACCTTGACGATGGTACGCCCGCCCGAAGTCTCGAGATCCACGCGGTCGACGTCATCGTCGACCGTGCCGGTGACCTGCACTTCGTCGCGATCCCAGCCGCGTACCTCGACGGTGCCCGCGACGTTGGAAATGACCACCTCGCCGTTGGGCTTGGCCGCGACCTTGCGATCGACGGTACCATCGGAGGCCTGTGATGCGAGCGGTAATACGCCCGCGATGAGCCAACCGATGCGACGCACGTTCTCGACACTCATGATCAGATCTCCTGGCTGCCGGTATCGCGCACCGCGGTCAGCGCGCGCATTTCTTCCTGGCAGGAATTCACTAACAACTCTTGCAGCAACGCGTTCGCCGGGTCGCGCCCGAGCGCCGCTTCGATGTCCGCGATCGACCGCTTCAGCGTGTCGAGGCTGGCCTCGACCTTGGCGCGCTCGGCGGGAGCCATGGCCTGCAGACGGTTGCGCACCTCGACCATGAGCGCGTCGCGCTGAGCACGGTATTTCTGGTCGCGCAACTCGGCGCGAATCATGTTGGCATCGGTGGAAGGCGCCCGGGTGCCGGCGGTCGTCTGCAGCGGCGGCTGCAGCCGCATGCCGATCACCACTCCGACGGCGACCAGGGCGATGGCGGCGGCCATGCCGACCGCCGGCAGCCACACCCTGCGGTGCGCCGGCGCGGCGCCGATGGCCGCGGCCTTGTCCGACTCGATGGCCGCGACAATGGCAGGCCACAGGTCGCGCTCGGGCGGCACGCTCTGGGTCAGCTCGTCGATGCGGGTCACCCACTTGGTACTCATCGCACACCTCGTTCCAGTCTCTCGCGCATCAGGCCGCGGGCCCGATGCAACTGCGCCTTGCAGGTGCCGACGGCGATGCCGAGCATCGACGCGGCCTCCGAATGTTCGTAGCCATACACGCCGCACAACACCAGCGCGTCGCGCGCACCCTGCGGCAGGGATTCGATGGCGGCCTCGATCTCGCGTTCCTCGACCGGCGAGTCGAGGACCATGACGGGATCCTCGAGCTCGGTCGGGTCCTCGACCGGCACCTCGTTGTTCGAAGAGCCGCGGCGCTTCTCCAGCACCGTGTTCACGGCGATCCGGTGCAGCCAGGTGGAAAAGCTCGCGCGGGCCTCGAACTTGGGCAGCGCCTTCCAGGCCTTGATGAAGGCGTCCTGGACGCAGTCCGCCGCGAGGTCGGGGTTGCGCGTCATGCGCAGGCACAGCCCGTGCACGCGGCCCACATGGTCGCGATAGAGACGTTCGAAAGCCCGGGTGTCGCCCTTGCGCGCGCGCTCGATGAGCGCGACGTCGAATCCGACGACCGTGTCGGTTGTGGTCATTCGAGCTGTTGCACCGTCCGCCAAGCGTCTCTCCGTGGAAGCGCGGGGACAGAGGTCAATCTGTTCCCACCTTACCAATTAGAGGGGTGGAGGACCGCCCAGGTTTGAAGAGGTGCCAGTTTGCCAGGGCGAGCGTGGTGCCTGGTCGGGATTCTCGGGATTGAGAAATGGGGACATTCGCCATTTCCCCGCTTCGCGGGCAAAAGGGGACAGAACTCTCCGGTGCGGCGCCAATCTGGTCGCGATTGGACGAGGTCTGTCCCCTTTTGCTCAGGAAATGGCGAATGTCCCCATTTCTCAATCCCGAGAATCCCGACCAGGCACCACCCGTCCTACTGGCGCTGGGTACCGCCGCTGAACCACTTCATGGCGTATTGCAGGAGCTGGCTGTTCGTGGCCAGGCCCAGCTTGTGCTTGATGGTCTGGCGGTGGGATTCGATGGTTTTGACCGAAAGTGTGAATTCCTGAGCGATTTCGCGCGAACTCATGCCGCGGCCGATCATGTTCAGGATCTGGACCTCGCGATTCGACAGGCGCGCCACGGGATCGTTGGTCTCCGAGCGGTTTTCGCCCGCGCGTTGATCCAGCGAGCGCTGTACCGTTTCGCTGACATAAGTACGGCCGTCGAGCACCCGCCGCACGGCGATGAGCAGCTGATCCGACGCCGCCTGCTTCATGATGTAGCCCATGGCCCCGGCGGCCAGCAGCCGCTCCGCATATATTGTTTCGTCGTGCATGGACAGCACGAGCATGCGCAACTCGGGCATTTCGGCGTGCATTTGTCTGACTAGTTCGATTCCGTCGCCGCGCTCGAGCGACAGATCGACCACCACGATGTCGGGTTTGCGTGCGCGAATGGCCTCGCGCGCGGCCGGTTCGCTGTCGGCCTCGCCGCAGACGGTGAGATCCGCCTCGGCCTCGAACATGCGCCGCAGTCCTTGCCGCACGATCGGATGGTCGTCCACGATGAGAATCTGGCGCTTGGTGGCCATGGCTGCGGTCATGATCGCTCCCCTACGCGCATTTATTAGGCATTCGAATCGTGACGAAGATGCGGCATAGCGTCAATCCTTTGCCCTACGTATGCGTACCTATAGTTAGACCGATTCAATAGTCGAATTCAATCGAATTCGATCATTCCTTGAGCGGAAAGCCTCCGCGCGGAACGGAATCGCCCGCGAGCGGCGCGCGATGCGGGCACGTGCAGCGGACGATGACCCCGCCGGCCTTGTTGTTCACGATGGTGACATCTCCCCCCAGCATCTGCGCGCGATATCGCATGAGTTTCAGGCCCATGCCGTTGTTGCTCGCGTTTCGCTCATCGAAACCCCTACCATTGTCCTGAACACTGAGCGTTAAAATTCCTTCTGTCGTGGCGAGCTCGATAATTACCTGCGTCACGCGGCCATGACGGATGGCGTTGGTGAACGCCTCCTGCGCTATTCGATATAAGTGCGTTGCAGCAGCATCGTCCAGGGTCAGCGGCTCGCCGAGCGAGGTGTTGAACTGCGCGCGTACTCCGTAGCGTTCCATGCCGCGCACCGCCATCGACTGCAGCGCCGCGATCAGACCGCCGCGATCGGCACCGACGGGCGCGAGGCCGCGCGCCATGGCGCGCGTGCTCTCGATGGCGCCGTTGACCAGGCTGATGATGTCCTCGACGTCGGCACGC
>JBIOZI010000152.1:0-6227 GCA_044871085.1 Steroidobacteraceae bacterium
GCCAGCGCTGGTGGCAGACCGCGATGCACGCCGCCATGGGATATTTCCTCGCCGTGAGCATGTTCACGATCATCGCACTCTACGTTTGCAACAAGGTGTGGAAGAGGCACTGGGCTGGAGTCGACGGCAAGCGGGTGGTGTACCTGTCGCTGGTGTTGATCGTGGGAGCCGGCCTGATCGTGAACGTGACCTTCAAAGACAACTTCGGCCGGGCGCGTCCCAGGGACGTCGCTGAATTCGGCGGAACGAAGGCATTCACGCCGCCCTTCGTCGTCAGCAACGAATGCAGCAAGAACTGCTCGTTCTCATCGGGAGAAGGCGCCGCCGGCTTCTTCGCGATCGCGCTGGCGCTGGCGCTGAGCAGGAGACGCCGGGTACTCGCAGGCGCACTCGTTTTCGGTACCTTCGTATCCTTCTGCCGCATCGCCGCGGGCGCGCATTTCCTCTCCGACACCGTCGTGTCGTTCTTCGTCATGCTGATCGTCGCGGACGCTTTGCACTATTTCCTGATATTGAGCGAACACGAGCGCGAGCGGGTGCTCGTGCCCATCGCAGCGGCCCCCGCGAAGATCTGACCACCCGGCGACCGGTCCGTCACATCCGGTTGGGACGCCACGGCTTCGCCGCCGCCGGTTGCGCCCTCTGCTGCCTCGCCCGCTGCCCGGACGCGGCGCGCGGCTTCCTGAGCGTCGTGCCGTCGATGTTGTCATCGGGCAGCATGAGCGCGAACGTCGGAGGATTCTCCGCCCGCACCCGCGTGACGGCCTCGAAGCCCGACGCCAGCCGGATGAGTGTCGGCTCACTGAACGCCGTGCCGAAGAAGCTCAAGCCGAGCGGCGCACCGAACACCATGCTCGCCGGTACCTGCACGATGGGATAACCCGCGCCGGCCGCGAGGCCTGAGCTGCCAAAGAGGAAGTGATCGCCGTAGAGCAGGTCCGTGGCCCAGGCAGGGTTGTCGGTGGGCGCCACGACCGCGTCGAGATCGAAATCCTGCAGCGCCTTGTCGATGCCGTTCACACCCGACAGCCGGTCGATCTCGAGCGCCTGGTTGTAGGTCATGTTGTCGAAGTCCGGCTGCGGCGCATCCGGCCCGAGCGCGAGTGAGTTCGCGAGCTCGAAGATCTCCTGCGCGAAGAAAGGCATTTCCTTGTCGGCGTTGGCCGTGTTGAACGCAATGGCCTCGGTGAGCGTCTTGCCCGCGAGCGGCACGCGCGTGCGCGTCGCCAGATAGTTGCGCAGGTCGTCGCGGAACTCGTACACCAGCACCAGGAACTCGCCGTCGGCCGGCGCGAATTGGAAACCGGCGGCATCGAGATCGATGACCGTCGCGCCCGCGTCCTCGAGCGCCTGCACCACTTCGTCGAACGCCGCGTTGACCTGCGCCGGTGCCGACTCGATGCCCTGGCGCGTCAAGCCGAGCCGCGCGCCGCGCAGGCCGTCGCGATCCAGGAAGCGGGTGTAATCCGCCGGGATGTTCGTGGGACGCGCTCGTCCCTGCCAGCCCAGCGGCACCCCCGCCGTCGCGGGGTCGCGCCCGTCGGACGTGCGGCTCTGGATGACGGACAGCGCGATCGCCGCATCGGCGACGGTGCGGCCGTGCGGCCCGACGGTGTCCTGCGTGTGCGAGATCGGCACCACGCCCGCCCGGCTAGTTAGGCCCACCGTCGGCTTGATGCCGACCACGCCGTTGGCGTTGCCCGGGCACACGATGCTGCCGTCCGTCTCCGTGCCCAGCGACACCGCCGCGAAATTCGCGGTGGCCGCGGCGCCGGAGCCGGCGCTCGAGCCGCAGGGATTGCGGTTGATGCCATAGGGATTGTTCGTCTGCCCGCCGACGGCGGACCAGCCGCTGACCGAGTTGAACGAGCGGAAGTTGGCCCACTCGGACAGGTTCGTCTTGCCGAGGATCACCGCACCACCGGCGCGCAGCTTGGCGGCCACGGTGGAGTCGCGCGGCGCGGGCGCGCCCGCAAGCCCGAACGAGCCCGCGGTGGTCTGCATGCGATCGCCGGTGTCGATGTTGCCCTTGAGCAGCACCGGAATGCCGTGCAATGGTCCGAGCACCCTGCCCTGGCGGCGCAGCGCATCCGCATGGCGCGCCATGGCGAGCGCGTCGGGGTTCAGCTCCATCACCGAGTTCACGCCCGGGCCGTTCTGGTCGAATGCGAGGATGCGCGCGATGTATTCGCGCGTGAGTGCTTCGGAAGTTAGGCGTCCCGAGGCCATCGCGGCCTGGAGCTGCGCGACGGTGGCGTCGTCGATGTGTGTTCGGGAAACTCCCTGGTCCGCATGTGCCGCGAACGGCGCAAACGCAAGGAGAACGATGGCAATTCTGGTGAGCATGATGACGGCCTCCCTGCAGTCGTGGCGGGCGCCGCATGCGCGGGAGCGCTAATGAGGTGCGGCGTTGCGCGCGGTACTGTGCTCCGCGCCCAAAGCATTCGTCCACCAATTTGCATTGCAGCGTGGTGTCGGAATATGCCCAGAGGGACCCCGTCGCGATTCAAACCCCGGCCGGGGTTTCAGCGTCTGTTTACCTGCGTGCGCAACGCAGTGCATGAAATTAAGGAGACCGCAAACTTGATCAGGCACACCCGGCTCCTTCTCCTGCTCGCCTTGCTAGCCCCCGGGCTAGCGCAGCCCGCGAATGCCGCCGGGACCCAGCGCACCGAAGAAATCGTTTTCGTCAGCCATGACACGAAACTCGCCGGGTCCATCGTGCTTCCGGCGGACGGCAGGATCCACGCCGCGGTCGTCTTCGTGCACGGCTCCGGACCGCAAGCCAGGAACCTGCACTGGGCCGAACGCTTCGCCCGGGACGGCATCGCGGCGCTGGTCTACGACAAGCGCGGCGCCGGAAAGGCGGGCGGCGAATACGAGGGCAAACAAAGTGTCAGCGGGCAGAACATCTCGCTGCTGGCGGACGATGCGGTTTCGGCATTGAAGGCACTGGCGAGTCATCCGGCGCTGCGGGGAATTCCGGTCGGGCTCTCCGGCATCAGCCAGGCGGGTTGGATAGCGCCGCTGGCCGCGGAGAGGACGGACGTCGCGCAGTTCATCGTGTTGTGGAGCGGGCCGGTGTGCAAGGTGAGCGAGGAGGACATCTTCAGCAAGTACACCTCGGACGCAGGTGGCCGCAGCGTTCCGTCCTACCGCGAGGCCCTGGAAGCGAGGACGGAGAAATATCTCTGGCCGGATTTTCTCGGGCGGGATACGGACCCGGCCGAGTCGCTCGACAAACTAACTATCCCCGGCCTTTGGATCTTCAGCGACAACGACGGCAGCGTCCCGGTGGACCTGTCGATCTCGCGATTGAAGCCGCTGCGGGCGACGCATCACTACGACTACGTGCTGTTCTCGGGGCTGGGGCACGACAACATGGAGGATTCGTTCGCGACCGCAACGGAGTGGATCCGCCGGCTCCCCGTCCGGGAACGCCCGCGAGGGAATGCGGGCGACTAGTTTGTCTCGTCCCTGTCCTTGTCTCGTCGACCACGAAGAAGTGGACGCGCGCATGTCCGCGTCGCTCATCTCGTTGTTTTCCAAGAAGAGCGGCGCGCGCGCCGCGCGGCGCTGCTCCCTGCAATGTTCCCGCAACGCTGCCGACGGCTAATTCCGGCTGACGCCGCGCGTGTCCCTGTGGTTCAATCCGCGACCGCCGCAGTCTGATCCTGTGCACCGGCCGTGCTCCCGAGAGCGCGCTGGTGCAACAAGCACTCGACCGGCCCGAAATCAGATCGCATCGTTCAGGGGGAACATCATGAAGTCAGGGAATGCTTCGGCAGCGCGTCCACGTCTCGCGTTTTGGATTCTTCTCGTACCTTTGCTGCTCGCATTGCGCGGCACGGCGTTCGCCGCCACCGACCTCACCATCTACGACGAGGCGCTCGCGCCGGGTTGGCAGAACTGGAGCTGGGCCGCGAATGATCTCGCGAGCACCGCGACTGCCAATACGGGCGCCGTCTCGGCGGCCGTCACGGCGGCGCCCTTTTCGGCACTCTATCTGCGCGCTGCCGACGCGCCCGTCGATACCACCGGCTATTTGAATCTCACCTTCTACGTCCATGGCGGAGCCTTGGGCGGGCAGATCTTCCAAGTACAGGGAATCATCGGCGACAACGCCCAGGCCGGCGCGCGCATAGGACCACTCGTCGCGGGCACCTGGCAGAAGGTCACGGTGCCGCTCGTCAACCTCGGCGTTGACGACCGCGTCGTCAATGGCTTCTGGTTCCAGGAAATCGCCGGCGTCGATTCGGCCACGTTCTACATCGACACCATCGTGCTGGAATCGGGCGTGCCGCCCACACCGCCGCCCGCGGTCAACGGCATGGCTATCTACCAGGAAGGCCTGGTCAACGGCTGGAACAACTGGAGCTGGGCGGATGCCAACACCGCGAACACGGCGACAGTCCACACGGGTTCGAGCGCCATCGGCGTCGACGCCGAAGCCTTCGAGGCCCTGTACCTGCAGCACAATGCCCTCACGACGGGTACGTTCGAGAGCCTGAAACTCTGGATTCATGGCGGCGCCACCGGCGGCCAGACATTGAACCTCCAGGCACTGCGCAACTTCGTCGCGCAGCCCGCGATCAACATCGGGCCGCTGGCGCCCGAGTGGCAGGAGCTGGTCATTCCGCTGGCGCAGCTCGGCGTCGCGAACGTCACCGACCTCACGGGCTTCTGGCTGCAGGAGAACGCCGGCGCCACGGTGGCCAACCGGTTCTTCGTCGACGACGTGCATCTCGAATTCGCGCCGCCGCCCGCAGTGGTGTCGGTCACGGTGAATCCGAAGCAGCGCATCCGCAAGGTGGACCGGCGCATGTTCGGCTTGAACGCGGCGGTATGGGACGGCGCATACGCCTCGCCCACCACCACGGCATTGCTGACCGAGATCAAGAACCAGTCGCTGCGCTACCCGGGCGGCTCGCTCTCCGACGTGTATCACTGGGAAGTCAACCGCAGCGAAAAGCCCGACGGCACGCTGGAAGACTTCGACTGGGCGACCAGCTTCGATGAGTTCGTGGCGACCGCGGCGACGACGCGCGCGGCGGTGTACATCACGGCCAACTACGGCACCGGTACGCCGGAGGAAGCCGCGGCCTGGGTGCGCTACGCGAACAAGGTCAAGAAGCACAACGTGCGCTACTGGGAGATCGGCAACGAGAACTACGGCACCTGGGAAGCGGACAAGAACGCCCGGCCGCACGACCCGGTGACCTATGCCACGCGCTTCAAGGAATACTGGCGGCAGATGAAGGCCGTCGACCCGTCGATCAAGATCGGCGCTGTCATCGTGACCGGCGAAGACGCCTTCTCGAACTACCCGGAGCAGCAGGTCACCAATGCGCGCACCGGCGAGGTACACAAGGGCTGGACGCCGATCGTGCTCGACACGCTGCGGCAGCTCGGCGTCACGCCGGACTTCGTGGTCTACCATCGCTACGAGCAGGGCCCGGGCGGCGAAAGCGACCTGTTCCTGCTGAACTCGGCCGCGAGCTGGGCGAACGACGCCACCGCCCTGCGCCAGATGGTCACCGACTATCTCGGGCCGAAGGGCCGGCACGTGGAGCTCGCGGTGACCGAGCACAACTCGGTGTTCAGCAACCCGGGCAAACAGACCACCAGCCTCGTCAACGGCCTGTTCTACGCCGACGCCATGGGCAACCTGTTGAAGACCGAGTTCAACGCCATGCTGTGGTGGGACCTGCGCAATGGACAGGAAGGCGGCAACAACAACAGCGTGTCGCTGTACGGCTGGCGTCGCTACGGCGACTACGGCATCGTCAGCAGCGCCGACCCGGCGGGACCGGCCGACCGTTACCCGACGTTCTACGTGAACAAGCTGCTCAAGGACTTCGCGCGCGGCGGCGAGAAGGTGGTCCAGGCCAGCAGCGACTACGCCAACCTCGGTGTCTACGCGGTGACGGGCGACGACCGGTCGCTGCGCATCCTGGTCATCAACAAGCATCCGTCGGCGGCGTTGAACACCACCATCAACCTTTCCGCCCTGAAGAAAGGCGAGAAGGCGAAGGTGTTCAGCTACGGCATCGCGCAGGACGAAGCGGCGCGCACCGGCGAGGGCTCCGCGGACGTGCAGCAGTCGACGCTCACGCTCACGGGATCGACGCTGACGTTCTCACCCGGGCCCTACTCCGCGCACGTGATCCAGCTCACGCCGCGCGACCGCAAGAAGGGCGACAAGTCCGATCCGTGGTGTGACGACG
>JBIOZI010000153.1:0-6087 GCA_044871085.1 Steroidobacteraceae bacterium
TCACGCAGACGGCGAAGTATCCGCTCGGTGTGTACGTGCTGCCGAAGCATCTCGACGAGAAGGTGGCGCGCCTGCAGTTGAAGACGCTGAACGTCATGCTCAGCGAGCTCACCGACACGCAGGCGAAGTACATCGGCGTGGCGAAGACCGGTCCATTCAAGACCGATCACTACCGCTACTGAGCGGACCGGCATCCGGGGTCCAACGGCGGGGCAGGCGACTGCCCCGCTTTCATTCCGGCGTCAGATCTCGCGGCACATCCGGCGCTGGACAGAGCCAATGACGGTAGCTAGCACCCGCTTCTCGTGAGTATCGGTGCCGCGTGATCCGGCGGCCGGCCTGCGCGGGCGCGATGATGACAAGCCGCCGGATGAGCAGCGCAGCGGGGATTGCTGTACATTTTGCGCCCCCGTTCCTTCGAGGCACCCGTGGCGGCAAGAATTCTCGACGGCAAGGCCGTCGCATTGCAGGAAAGACAGAGGTCCGCCGTGCGGGCCGCCGACTTCCATTCGAAGCATGGCCGGGCCCCCGGCCTCGCCGTCATCAAGGTGGGCAACGACCCGGCGTCTGAAATCTACGTCCGCAACAAGCGCAAGGCATGCGTGGAATGCGGACTCGCGTCTTTCGCGCACGATCTGCCGGCGACGACCACACGCGAGGAACTGCTGGCGCTCGTCACCACGCTCAATCGCGACGATCGGGTCGACGGCATCCTGATCCAGTCGCCGCTGCCGAAGGGTCTCGATCAAACAGAAATCATGGACGCCATCGACCCGGCGAAGGACGTCGACGGGTTTCACCCGGTCAACACCGGGCTGCTGGCGCAGAAACGGCCCGCGCTGCGCCCCTGTACGCCCTGGGGCGTGATCCGCCTGGCGCAGGAATATCAGATTGATCTGACGGGCCTGCGCGCCTGCGTCGTCGGGGCGTCGAACATCGTCGGCCGGCCGATGGCACTGGAGCTGCTGCTCGCGCGCGCCACCGTGACGGTGTGCCACACGGGTACCAAAAACCTCCGGGCGGAGGTCGAGCGTGCCGAGCTCGTCGTGGCCGCGGTCGGCAAGGTCGATTTCATCCCGGGCGCATGGATTCGCGACGGCGCGGTCGTGATGGACGTGGGGCAGAACCGCAATGACGCCGGCAAACTCGTGGGCGACGTGGAATACGCGCCGGCCGCCGAGCGCGCGGCCTGGATCACGCCCGTTCCCGGCGGCGTGGGGCCGATGACCATCGCCATGCTGCTGTCCAATACCGTGGACGCGGCTCTGGCGCGCGCCACCCGCCGGCGCTAGCGAAGCGTCCGGGCGGTCGGGTGTAGACTCGGCCGCATGAAAAGCCCGGCGCATCGGGACGTGCACATCGAGGCATTGCGCGATGCCGGCAATGCGCATCGCAGCGACGCCATTGCGGTCGAAGAACCGCTCGAGATCCGGCTGGCGCGCGAAGGCGGCGCGGATCACGGCGGCACCGGACGTTCGCTGTCCATCACCATGCGCACGCCGGGCCACGACTGCGAGCTCGCGCTCGGATTCCTCCACGGCGAGGGCGTCATCCGCGAGGCGCGCGACGTCGTCGCGGTCGCGCCCTGCGGGCCGAGCGGCAACGTGGTACGCGTGACCGTGCGCGCCGACCTGCCGTTCGACTTCGAGCGCCTCGCGCGCAATTTCTACACCACGTCGAGCTGCGGCGTGTGTGGCAAGGCATCGATCGAGGCGGTCACCGCGAGCGCCGGCATTCGTGCGGTGAACGCGGCGGATTTCGTGGTGCGTGAATCCGTGCTGCGCGTGATGCCGGACACCCTGCGCGCCGCGCAGATGGAGTTCGCTTTCACGGGCGGCATGCATGCGGTGGGCATCTTCACGAGTGAAGGTGCCCTGGTGGCGTGCCGCGAGGACGTGGGCCGGCACAACGCGATGGACAAGCTGGTCGGCGCGAGCTTCGCCGCCGACGCATTGCCGTGGAGCGAGCGCGTGGTCCTGCTGTCCGGACGCGCGAGCTTCGAGCTGCTGCAGAAGGCGATGATGGCCGGCGCACCCGTGGTCGCGGCCATCGGCGCTCCGTCGACGCTCGCGGTGGAGCTCGCCGAGGCGGCGGGCATCACGCTGATCGCGTTCCTGCGTGCCGGTGGCTGCAATGTCTATTCGCATCCGGAACGCCTGCGCCACGCACGGAGCGACTCGTGATCTCCGCCGACGTCGAGCGCAGCGTCGCTGCCGCGTTGGCGAAATTCGCGGCAGAGCCGGGACCGCTGCTGGAAATCCTGCACGCCGTGCAGGACGCGCTCGGCTGCGTGCCGGCCGAGGCGGTGCCGCTGATCGCCGCTGGCCTGAATCTCTCGCGCGCCGAGGTGCACGGGGTAGTGAGCTTCTATCATCATTTTCGCAGTGCGCCGGCGGGACGCATCGTGGTGCGGCTGTGCCGCGCCGAGGCCTGTCAGTCCATGAACGCGCAGGCCCTCGAGGCACACGTCAAGCGACGGCTGGGCATCGGCTTCGGTGAGACCACGCGCGATGGCCGGGTGACGCTCGAGCCTGTCTACTGCCTCGGCAACTGCGCCTGCGCGCCGGCGATGATGGTGGGTGAGGAGCTGCACGGGCGCGTGACTGCCGAACGCATCGACGAGCTGGCGTCGGGCTGGGGCGTCACCCCGTGAGCGCGGTGACGGTGTACGTGCCGGGGGACGCGTCGGCGCGCTCGCTGGGCGCGGACGCGGTGGCGCGCGCCATCGAAACCGGCGCGCGCGGCCGCGGCATCGACGCGCGTGTCATTCGCACCGGGTCGCGCGGACTGTTCTGGCTCGAGCCCCTGGTCGAAGTGGCCACGCCCGCGGGACGCATCGCGTACGGCCCGGTGCGCGGCGCCGACGTGCCCGAGCTGCTGCTGGCCGGCATGCTCACCGGCGGAGCGCACGCGCTCTCGCTGGGCGACATCGCGCGGCATCCGTGGCTGGCGAGCCAGCAGCGCCTGACGAGCGCGCGGCTCGGCATCATCGATCCGCTCGACGTCGACGACTACCGCGCGCACGGCGGCTTCGCCGGGCTGCGCGCCGCGCTCGCGATGCCTGCCGCCGAGATCGTGCGCGTGGTGACGGAGTCCGGCCTGCGCGGTCGCGGCGGAGCGGCGTTTCCCACCGGCATCAAGTGGCAGACCGTGCACGATCAGCCTGCATCGCAGAAATTCATCGCCTGCAATGCCGACGAAGGCGATTCGGGCACGTTCTCCGACCGCATGCTGATGGAAGGCGATCCCTTCGCGCTCATCGAGGGCATGGCCATCGCGGGTCTCGCGGTGGGGGCGACGCGTGGCTACGTCTATCTGCGCATCGAGTATCCGCATGCGGCGCGCACGCTGGCGCGCGCGCTCGATGCCGCGCGCCGCGGGGGATGGCTGGGCGCAGACATCCAGGGCAGTGGCCGGTCGTTCGACATTTCCGTGCGGCTCGGTGCCGGTGCGTACATCTGCGGTGAGGAGACCTCGATGCTCGAGAGTCTCGAAGGGCGGCGCGGCGAGGTGCGGGTGCGGCCGCCGCTGCCGGCCATCAAGGGACTGTTCGGCCAGCCCACGGTGGTCAACAACGTGGTGACGCTCGCGACGGTGCCGGCCATCCTGGCGCGCGGCGCGGCGTTCTACCGCGACTACGGCGTCGGCCGGTCGCGCGGCACGATCCCGCTGCAGCTGGCCGGCAACGTGAAACGCGGCGGGCTGGTCGAGCGCGCGTTCGGCCTCACGGTGCGGGAGCTCGTGCACGAGTACGGCGGCGGCACGGCCAGCGGCCGCCCGGTGCGGGCGGTGCAGATCGGCGGGCCGCTCGGGGCCTATCTACCGGAGTCGGAGCTCGATACGCCGCTCGAGTACGAGGCGTTGACGGCGAAGAATGCGCTGCTCGGCCACGGCGGAGTGGTGGTGTTCGACGACTCCGTCGACATGGCGCGCATGGCGCGGTACGCGCTCGAATTCTGCGCCATCGAATCGTGCGGCAAGTGCACGCCGTGCCGCGTCGGCTCGACGCGTGGCGTGGAGCTCGTCGACCGCGTGATGCAATCGGCCAACGGCTCGCGCGCCGCGGACCTGGCGCTGCTCGAGGAGCTGTGCGACACGATGGAGAAGGGCTCGCTGTGCGGTCTCGGCGGCATGACGCCGTTCCCGGTACGCAGCGCCCTCAGGCATTTCAGCGAAGACTTCGAAGGAAAAAGGGGACAGATCTATTTTCGCGAAAATAGATCTGTCCCCTTTTCTGGGGAATAGCCATGCACGCGAAAGGACATCACGACCTCGGAACACCGCCCGCAGCCGGCGAGCCCGTGACGCTCGACATCGACGGCGCGACGGTCACCGTGCCGGCCGGCACGTCGATCATGCGCGCCGCGGCGCTGGCGGGCGCCGACGTGCCCAAGCTGTGCGCGACGGACACGTTGAAGGCCTTCGGCTCCTGCCGCGTGTGCCTGGTCGAGATCGAAGGGCGCAAGGGATATCCCGCCTCGTGCACCACCGAGGTCGCGGGCGGCATGAAGGTGCGCACCACCAGCGACGCATTGACGAAGCTGCGGCGCAGCGTGCTCGAGCTGTACGTCTCCGAGCATCCGATGGGCAGCTGCCCGCCGCAGAGCCGCTGCGAGCTCGAGCACCTGGCGCACGCGCATGGCATCGCCGCCTCGCGATACGCGGGCGCACGCACTCCGCGGCACACGCATACGCCGGCGCCCCTGGACACGAGCAATCCCTATTTCCGCTTCGACAACGACCTGTGCATCGCCTGCTCGCGCTGCGTGCGCGCCTGCGAGGACCAGCAGGGCACCTTCGCGTTGACCATCGACGGCCGCGGACTCGAGTCGCGCGTATCCGCCTCGCAGAATCAGCCGTTCTTCGAATCGGAGTGCGTGTCCTGCGGTGCCTGCGTCGAAGCCTGTCCCACCGGCGCGCTCATGGAGAAGTCGCTGCTGACCTCCGGCCTGCCGCAGCAGGCGGTCCCCACCACCTGCGCGTACTGCGGTGTCGGCTGCTCGCTGGTGGCGGAGATGAAGGACGGCGCCGTGGCGCGCATGGTGCCCAACCGCAATGGCCGCGCCAACCAGGGTCACGCCTGCGTGAAGGGCCGCTTCGCGTATGGCTACGCCACGCATGCCGACCGCGTCGTGAAGCCGATGATCCGCAGGAAGATCACCGACGACTGGACGGAGGTGAGCTGGGACGAAGCCCTGGCGTACGCGGCCTCCGAGTTCAAGCGCATCCAGGAGAAATACGGCAGGGATTCCATCGGCGGCATCACGTCCTCGCGCTGCACGAACGAGGAGACCTTCCTGGTGCAGAAGCTGGTGCGCGCGGCGTTCGGCAACAACAACGTCGACACCTGCGCGCGCGTGTGCCACTCGCCGACCGGATACGGGCTCAAGCACACCCTGGGCGAATCCGCGGGCACGCAGGAGTTCGTATCGGTGCAGAAGGCCGACGTCATCATGGTCATCGGCGCCAGCCCCACCGAGGCGCATCCGGTGTTCGCCTCGCAGATGAAGCGCCGGCTGCGCGCGGGCGCCAGGCTCATCGTCGTCGATCCGCGGGCCATCGCGCTGGTGAAGACGCCGCACGTCGAGGCCGACTACCACCTGCGGCTGCTGCCGGGTACCAACGTCGCCGTCATCAACGCGCTGGCGCACGTGGTGGTCACCGAGGGCCTGGCCAAAGAGGATTACATCGCCGATCGTTGCGAGCGTGAGTCGTACGAGAAGTGGAAGCAGTTCGTCGCCGACCCGGTGAATTCGCCGGAGGCGATGGAGAAGATCACCGGCGTGCCCGCGGCCGAGCTGCGCGGCGCCGCGCGCCTGTACGCGCGCGGTCCCAACAGCGCCATCTACTACGGCCTCGGCGTCACCGAGCACAGCCAGGGCACGACGATGGTCATGGGCATCGCGAACCTCGCCATGGCAACGGGCAATCTCGGCCGCGAGGGCGTGGGTGTGAGCCCGCTGCGCGGCCAGAACAACGTGCAGGGCTCGTGCGACATGGGCACCTTCCACATCGACTCGAACAGCGCGCGGGTCGCGTCGTCGGACACGTGGCGGTAGCCCGAGAACTCGTGCGGGAACGAGCCCA
>JBIOZI010000154.1:0-40410 GCA_044871085.1 Steroidobacteraceae bacterium
TCTCGATCTGGATGCCGTCCGGATCGAAGACGAAGAGCTGGCGCAGATCCTTTCCGGGCACGCGCGTGCTGCGATAGCGGATGCCGTACTGGTCGAACCGCGCGACCAGCTCGTCGTAGTCCGTGGCCGCGAACGCGATGTGATCGACACTGCCGCTGCCGTGGTCGTTCGGGTCGGCGGGGTTCGCCGCGGTGCGCGAGGTGGCGTCGTAGCTGGCACGCGCTCCCACGTGGATGCAGGCCACGTCGCCGGCGTAGATCCACAGTCCATCGAAATTGAACGGCGGACGGGGCCCGGTTTTCAGGCCGAGCACGTCGCAGTAGAAGGCGCGGGTCTTCTCGAGATCCTTGGCCAACACCATGAAGTGCTGCATGTGGGTTATCGGCATGCCGGCTTCACTTCCACACTTCTTCGGCGACCTCGACCACCAGCCGCAGCTTCGCCACCTGCTGGCTCACCTGGATGTCGTTGCCGTGCCAGGTGCTCGAAAAGCCGCATTGCGGCGAGAGCCCCAGCTGCTCGAGCGGCGCGTATTTCGCCGCCTCGTCGATGCGCCGCCGGATGTCGTCGCGGGTTTCGAGCGCGCCGAGCTTGGTGGTGACCAGGCCGAGCACCACCGCCTTGCCCTTCGGCAGGAACCGCAGGGGCCGGAAATCGCCGCTGCGCTCGTCGTCGTACTCGAGGAAGTACGCGTCGACGTTCATCTCGGACAGCAGCGCTTCGGCCACCGGCTCGTATCCGCCTTCGGCCGCGTGCGCGCTCTTGAAGTTGCCGCGGCACAGATGCACCGCGAGGGTCATGCCCGCAGGTTTCAAGGCGACCACGCGGTTGATGAACCGCGCGTAGCGATGCGGCAGCTCGTTGGGGTCGTCCCCGCGGGCACGCGCCGCGTCGCGCATCTTGGTGTCGCAGAGATAGGCGAGATTCGTGTCGTCCATCTGCACGTAGCTGCAGCCCGCCGCGGACAGCGATTGCAATTCGTCGCCGTACGCGCGCGCCGTGTCCTCGTAGAACTGCTCGAGGTCGGGGTAGTGCTCCTCGCTGATGCCGGCGCGGCCGCCGCGGAAATGCAGCATCGTCGGCGAAGGAATCGTCACCTTCGGCGTGCGCCGCGTGTGCGACTTCAGGAATTCGAAGTCCGCGCGCTGGATGTCGTGCGCGTGGCGCACCTTGCCCGTGACCCGCATGACGGGCGGCGCCAGCTCCTCGCTGCCATCGGGCTTGCGCACGATCCGCGGCTCTTCGGTGCGCACGCCTTCGAGTTGTTTGAGAAAGTCGATGTGGAAATACGTACGGCGGAATTCGCCGTCGGTGATGGCCTGCAGGCCGACATCCTCCTGCATGCGGACCACGTCCTCGATGGCGCGATTCTCCGCGGCGCGCAGTTGCGCGGCATCGATGGCGCCCTTGGAGTGTTTTTCACGCGCGTCTAACAAGTATTTGGGGCGCAGAAAGCTGCCGACATGGTCGGCGCGTGCAGGCAACGGCCAGGACATCAGCGCACTCCCTTACCCATCAATGGGATATGAAACACTTGTGACTATCCTTGTTAGAAAAGATTCCCCGCGGGTGCGCGATGTTATCCTCGACCGCCTCTAGGGGGAACGCTGACATCATGACACCGACGGATCCGCGCACGCTGCTCGCCAGCGCCCCGATGAGTGCGCGGCAGATCGTCGTGGTCGCGATCGCCGTCGCTCTCAATGGCCTCGACGGCTACGACGTGCTCGCAATCGCAATCGCCTCCCCCGGCATCGCCCGCGAGTGGGGCATCGACCGCGCCCTGCTCGGCATCGTCGTGACGATGGAGATGGTCGGCATGGCCTTCGGTTCCATCGTACTCGGTTCCGTGGCCGACCGGCTCGGACGGCGGCCGCTCGCGCTCGGCTGCCTCGTGGTCATGTCATTCGGGATGTTCATGACTTCGACCGTGGGCGACCTGTACTCGTTGTGTGCCTGGCGCGTGCTCACGGGTCTCGGCATCGGCGGCATGCTCGCGACCACGAACGCGATGGCGGCCGAATTCGCGAGCGATGCGCGCCGCACGATGGCGGTGTCGTGGACCACGATCGGCTACCCGATCGGTGTCGTCATCCTCGGCTGGTGCGCCAGCGAGCTGCTCGAAACCCACGACTGGCGCATCGTGTTCCAGTTCGGCGCCATCGTGAGCGTGGCGTTGATTCCGCTCATCTGGCTGGCGGTGCCGGAATCCGTGCACTGGCTGTGCCGCATGCAGCCGGCCGGCGCACTCGCGAAAGTGAATCGCGTGCTGGTACGCCTGCGTCACCCCGAGGTCACCGAGCTGCCGGCGAAGACGCCCCTCACGCACACGGTGTCCACGGCCGAAATCCTCGCACCCAGGTTGCTGCCGCTGACACTCACCCTCACGGCGTCCTACTTCCTGCACATCATCACGTTCTATTACATCCTCAAGTGGATCCCGAAAATCGTCGTGGACATGGGCTTCGCAGCATCACTGGCCGGCAAGGTGCTGGTGTGGGCGAACGTCGGTGGCGCTCTGGGCGGCGCACTGTTCGGCGTGCTGGCGTCGCGCGTGGGCCTGAAGCCGCTCACCATGGGCGCCATGCTGCTCGGCGGCATCATGGTGATCGTGTTCGGCCGCGGCCAGCCGGACCTCGCCGGCCTGGCGACGATCTGCGCCGCCGCCGGCTTCTTCACCAATTCCGTGATCGTGGGGCTCTACTCGATGATGGCGCACTACTTTCCGACGCATCTGCGCGCCACCGGTACTGGGTTCGTGATCGGCATCGGTCGCGGCGGCGCGGCGCTCGCACCCGTGCTCGCGGGCTACCTCTTCAATGCGGGCATGTCGCTGCAGAAGGTGTCCATCATCATGGCCTGCGGCACATTCTCCGCGATACTGACCCTGCTGGCGCTGCGCACGCGGGCCACCACCGCGTAGATCTCCCGGCACTAGATAGCCGCCACCGCCAGCGGGATCCACATCGAGCCGAGGAACACCGAGATCGCCCCGGCACTGGCGGCGAGCTCGAGATCGAGCTCCTCGCGCGCCGACAGCACCACCGCCGTGAATCCGATGGGCGCGGCCGCGCCGATCGCGGCGATGCCCGCCGTGACCCCCGTGAATCCGAACGCGTACGCCAGCGACGTGCCCACCGCGAGGCCCAGCAGCGAGCGCAGCGCCACCGCGGTCCACACCTCCGGTCGCCGCAGGCCGCGCGCGCTCACGAGCAGGCCCATGGCCACCGGCACCAGCAGGATGAGCACCTGCCCGGTCACGAGGATGCCGTGCAGCCAGTTCTTCGGGATGGGAGCGCCGGCCACGTTGAGCGACAGCGCGACGAACAACACCCACAGCGGCGGAGCACTCAGCGTGCGCTTGAGCAGCACCGGGATGTCGCCGGTGTGCCCGCCATAGCGGCAGGCCACGACGGTGGTCACCGTCCACACGAACACCGCGTGCCCCATGTCGAACATGACGAGCTGCGCGAACGCGGGCGGCCCGAACGCTAGCGTCGCGAATGGATAGACCATCGAGACGTTGATCGACATCGCGCACAGCGCCATGGCGCCCTCGCCCGCGCGTGGCAGCGCGAAGCGCCGCGCCGCGAACACCGCCGCGCCCCAGCCGGCGAGCGCCGTGCACACCGCGGTGACCGGCAGCAGCGCGTGTTCGCGCGCCAATGGCACACCGGTGAGCGCGCCGAAGATGAGGATCGGCAGGCCGACGTTGAACACGAATGCGAGCAGCCAGCGTCCCTGCGCGGGTCCCGCGAGCTGCAGACGGCGCAGCGCGAGGCCGAAGAAGAACAGCGCGGCGACCGCGGCCAGCCGCCAATGCGAGACGATGAGCTCCACCCGGCGAATCTAGCGCATCGTGTCGCGCTACACTCGTCTCCATCCAACGCCTGCGGACGAATCCCATGATCGAACTCTTCACCGCCGCGACTCCCAACGGCTGGAAGGTCTCCATCGCGCTCGAGGAGCTGGCCCTGCCGTACACCGTGCGCCATCTCAACCTGTCGAAGCTCGAGCAGAAAGAAGACTGGTATCTCGCGATCAATCCGAATGGCCGCATCCCGGCCATAGTCGATCACGCCAATGGCGACTTCGCCGTGTTCGAGTCCGGCGCCATCCTCATCTACCTGGCGGAGAAGACCGGCAAACTGCTGCCCGCGGAGCCCAAGGCGCGCTCACGCGTGTTGCAGTGGCTGATGTTCCAGATGGGCGGCGTCGGGCCGATGATGGGCCAGGCGAATGTCTTCCATCGTTACGCGCCGGAGAAGATTCCCTACGCCATCGAGCGATATCAGCGCGAGGTGCGCCGGCTGTTCGAGGTGATGGAGCGGCAGCTCGCCGCGAACGAATACATCGCCGGAACCGAATACACCATCGCCGACATCTCCCTGTGGCCGTGGGTCGCCGGCTACGCGTGGGCCGGCGTGAGCAATGAAGGCCTGCCGCAGCTCGAGCGCTGGATGGCGCTCATCGGCGCGCGGCCCGCCGCACAGCGCGGCCGCGAGATCCCTCAGCCGCGCGACCAGGGCGACGTGGACAAGGCGCGCATCGATGCCGCGCGCAGGATGCTGCCCTAGCAGGTTGTTGAAAAGCAGCCTGCGTCCGGGCCACGGATGGCCCGGCGAAATCGAGCAGATTCCTATCTGCTTGATCTCGGGAGTGCAACGAAAGTCACGCCTTTCGCCAGCAACAACCTGCTAGTCGTCGCAGCGCTCGCCCTTGCGCGGCGGCACGGCCTCGGGCACCCAGCCCTGGCCGTTGTTCCAGCCGGCAAACACCTCGGTGCGGGTGTCCAGCCCGGTGAGATCGGCGCTGGTCGAGGAGACCGTTGCATCACGCAGTGACACATCGAGCGGCCGCCCGCGCAGATTCCGGGAGCCGCTCTCGCGCCAGCCGGTGGTCGACGTCGCGCCGAGGTTTGGCGCCGGCGTGTTCAGCCATCCTTCGGCACGCACGTGCTGCCCCATGCTCGTATTGACGTAGGCCACGTTGTCGCAGAACAAATGAATGTTGGACGCGGAGCCCGACAGGTACATCTGCGAGCAGAACCCATTGGTACCGGCGCCGCCCGAGCGTGCCAGGTAGGTAGTCCCGACCGGCACGGTGCGATCCGCCGTCAACCAGCTGTCGAGGAAAACGAAGCCGGGATAGCCGAAGTAGGCGCGGGATTGAACGACGTAGCCGCCATTCAGCGGAGATACGGTGTCCGCCACCGTGTGCACCCGGCTCTGCTCGATGAGCACCGCGAAAGGCGAGCCCCAGATGAAGTCCACGTCACCCGCGATGACGGAGCGATAGATCCACGCCCAGCCCTTGAGCTGAATGGTGTCCTGCGTGCTGAGGAAATTCATGTGCGAGGCGATCAGTCGCGAGCCACCGGGGACCGCGCTGTTGAAATACATCGTCTCGGCCTGGTTGTTGAAGAGCGCATCCTTGACGTGGGTATTGCGCAGCGTGAACTGGCTGAGGCGCAGCAGGTCGCCACCCTCCACCAGCAACACCGCGCGTCCGCCACCCAGGGTGCGGCGCGTGCCGCCGCGCTCGCTGGCATTCGCGATGCCGGCCGCGACGGCGCTGCCGCCGGTGCCGGGGTTGTAGTTCTCGAAGTTTTCCTGGCGCACCTCCACCGTGTGCCGGCTGTCGCCGCGGATCGTGATGTTGGCGAGATTGCGGATGAACAGCAGCTCGCTGTACGTACCGCTCCTGACCTCGACGGTCTTCGCGGTGGCCACCGTGTTGCAGCCGAAGCTCGCCGAAGCACCCGAGGCGCAATGATCCATGATCCAGTTCAGCGCGCCCTGCACGCTGCGGAAATCCGCGCGCCCGTCGTCGTCGACCACCACATCGAGGAACGATTCGGGCGGGCTCTTGGTGGTGAAGCTCCAGCCGTTCGTGCCGGCGACGCCGGTGAAAGGTACGCCGCGCACGGCGCCGCTCAGCACACCGTCGTCCACGGTTACGTAATAGCTGGTGTCATAGGCGAGCTTGCCGTCGTGCAGTTTGATGCTGGCAACCCGGCCGTCTATCTCGAGCGGCTTGTAGTACACCCAGCGCGATCGTCCGCCGAGGCTGGTGACCGCCGCGCCGATCTGGTCGATCTCCGTATTGACCTTCGGAATGACGGTCTGAGTCTCGGCCGTCACCGAGGCCGGAGCGCCGCTGATGTCGATCGAGTCCACCAGCACGTTGTCGGCCACCCTGAATACCTTGATCGTTCCCGCAGTCCCCAGGATCGGCGCGCTGTCGAAGGTGATCTTCAACCGGGTATCGACATGGACAGCCATCGCGCCGTTCGACGGAACGAGGCGCGAAGCGTGCTCCGGACGGTGGTGCCGGTTCCCGCGGTTGTCGTGGTCAGAGGCCTCGACGGGACCCGCTGTTGCGAGACACAGCCCTGAGATCATCGGCACGATCGACAGCACAGCGCGTAATGCCAGCATGAAGCATCCCCCTCGAGTTCCCGGAAAGCCCGGCGGCGTTCATGGCCACCGGTGTCATTTTCGCCAGGATATAACCGCCGCGGCACATCTCACAAGCGATACCGGGGAACGCCGGCTCGCCGCCGGCGCGCTAATTGGGAGGTGTATAGGTGGCCGCGCCGGCGAGCCCCAGCACTTCGAGGCAGCGCGCCCTGGTTTCCTCGTACGGCACCGGCAGCGCGCGTATCTCACCGTTCTTGAGGAAACGCCACTCGGGCGGATAGACCCAGTCCTTCACCGGCTGCGCCCACAGGCCTAACTTCTTATCGCGCGCCTCGGCTTCGAGATCGCAGTAGCGCGGATCTTTCATGTACCGGCGATAGGCCCAGGCGTGACCGTCGCGCAGCAGCTTCTCGTTGACGTTGACCCGAGCGGTGCCGTTCACCAGCCACACCACCGCCACCATGCGCTTGAACTGGTCCTGCGTGACGACTTCGAGCTCGACGCTCGCGCCCACCGGGATGAGCGCCTTCGACGCGGCGGAGGCCTGTTCGCCATAGGGCTGGTCGTACTCCGGCGTATCCACGGCCGAGAGCCGGACGCGCGCATGGCCGGCGTCGGTGTCGACCTCGAGCGAGTCGCCGTCGTTCACCTTCGTGACCTTCGCGGCGAGCAGCTTCGGCGGCTCGGCGGCCGCGGCCGGCACCGCCACCATGGCCAGCGCCGCCAGCACGCCGGCCCGCAGCCTAACTACCAGCCCGGCGCGTGTCGCGCGCCCGCCCGGGGTCCTTTGTTCGATTCGCATGGCCGGAGGTTTATCACACTTTCATCGCCGGGAATCGTCTGCATACGTATTCCTGGATTCGCGCGCGACGGCCGTGCAAACATCCCGGCATGCATTCGACGTCCCCCGCCCCGCTGCGCTCCGTGCTCATCGTCGGCGGCGGCACGGCCGGCTGGATGACCGCCGCCTCGCTCGCGCACCGTCTCGGCCGGCTCGGCGTGTCCATCACGCTGGTGGAATCCTCCGCGGTGGGTACCATCGGCGTCGGTGAAGCCACGGTGCCGGCCATCCGCCGCTATTTCCAGTCGCTGGGGCTGTCCGCGTTCGAGGTCATGAAGGCCACCAACGGCACCATCAAGCTGGCCATCGAATTCGAGGGCTGGAAGCACGATGGCCATTCCTTCATGCATCCCTTCGGCCGCTTCGGCCTCGAGGCGGGTCCCGTGGCCTTCCACCACTTGTGGAACCGGCTGCGTACGCAGGGCGACGCCGGATTCCTGGACGAGTACGCCATGGGCGCGCAGCTCGCGCGCGCCGGACGAATGACCCTGCCGCCCGAGAATCCGCGCGTCGACTTCGAGCACTTCGACTGGGCCGTGCACTTCGATGCCGGGCGCTTCGCCGCCTTCCTGCGCGTCTTCGCCGAGGCGCGCGGCGTGCGGCGCATCGATGCGCGCGTCGCACACGTGCTGCGCGCCGGCGAGGACGAGCGCATCCGCGGGGTGCGCCTCGAATCGGGCGAAACGCTCGAGGCCGCGCTGTACGTCGACTGCAGTGGCTTTCACCGGCTGCTCATCGAGAAGGCGCTGCAGTCCGGTTTCGTCGACTGGCGCCACTGGCTGCCCTGCGACCGCGCGGTGGCGCTGCCCTGCGAACATGCGGATGCCGGGCACATCGCCCCGAGCACGCGCTCGCGCGCGCTGGACGCCGGCTGGGCCTGGCGCATTCCACTGCAGAACCGCGTCGGCAACGGCTACGTCTACAGCTCCGATCACATCAGCGACGAGCAGGCGTTGAGCCAGCTGCGCGCGCAGCTCGAAGGCGCGGCGCTGGCCGAGCCCAACTTCGTGCGTTTCCGCGCCGGACACGTGCGGCGCTTCTGGATCGGCAACTGCGTGGCCATCGGCCTCGCGAGCGGGTTCCTGGAGCCGCTCGAATCCACCAGCATCTCGCTCATCCAGATGGGCATCGACAAACTACTGCACTTCTGGCCGGACGAGGCGTTGGGGCCGGTGCAGACCGCGCACCTCGCCCACGAGTACAACCGCCTGTCGGTGACGGAATTCGAGCGCATCCGCGATTTTCTCGTCCTGCACTACAGCGCCAACGGCCGCACGGACGGCCCGGCGGCCGCCAACGGCGCCGGGTTCTGGCGCTACTGCCGCCAGATGCCGCTGCCCGACACCCTGGTACGCAAGATCGCGCTCTACCGCACGCGCGGCCTCATCCAGCAATTCGATTCCGAGAGCTTCTTCGACCCGAGCTGGCTGTGCATGTACGGCAACCTCGGCATCGAGGCGCAGTCCTGGGACCCGCTCACCAACCTGCTGCCGCTCGAAGATCTCGCCGAAGTCACCCGCCGGGCGCGCGCCGACATCGCGCGCACCGCGCGCGAGTGCATGCCGCACCGCGAGTTCCTCGGCGTCGCCGGCGCGCTCGCCTAGCTATATCAATGCATACGTATTCGTAAGCGCGCACCCCCGCATCTCGATTAGCGTCAGCGTTCACACGCAGGCGGACCCGCCTGCGCGGTCAAGCCGACTCTGTGGGGAGAGAGCACATGTCATCACGTCGCCGGCGCAACCGCGCCATTGGCTCGTCGCTCGCGTTGATTGTCCTGGGCGTGTGCTCCGTGGAGGCGTCGGGCCAAGCGCTTCCAGCTTCGGTCGGCATCCCGGGCAGTTACCAATCGGAGGCCGGGTGCGCCGGCGATTGGGACCCGGGATGCCCGGCCACGCAGTTGATCTACGACGCGAACGGCGACATCTGGAGGAATACCTTCAGCATCGCGCCCGCCGGCGGGTACGAGTACAAGGTGGCGCTCAACGGCACCTGGGACGTGAACTACGGCCTGCATGCCGAGCAGAACGGCCCGAACATCCCGCTCGGCACCGCCGCATCGCCGCAGAACGTCACGTTCTACTACGACCACAAGACCCACTGGGTCACCGAAAACGTGAGCTCGATCATTGCCGTGGTGCCGGGCGACTTCCAGAGCGAGATCGGCTGCAGCGGCGACTGGGATCCGGGCTGCTTCCGATCCTGGCTGCAGGACATCCACGGCACCTCTATCTACAGCTTCACCACCAGCGCGATACCCGCCGGTTCCTACGAGGCCAAGGTGGCGCTCAACGGCGGCTGGGACGCGAATTACGGCCAGGGCGGCGTGCAGAACGGGGCCAACATCGGCTTCACGGTGCCGGCCGCCGGCATGGACGTGGCCTTCCAGTGGAATTCCAGCACCAAGGATCTGAAAATCGTCGTCGGCGGTATCCACGGCGATCTCACCAAGGCGCAGGCGTACTGGCTCGCCGCGGACACCATCGCGTGGAACGTGCCCACGGATACCGTGGTCACGCTGTTTGCGGATCCGGACGGCGCCCTCACGCTCGACGGGCCCGGAGTCGTCGCCGGGACGAATTCGAAATCGTGGACGCTCGCGCGCGATCCGGCCGGGCTCGATGCCGCGCTGCGCGCCAGGTTCCCGCACCTCGCCCAACTCGCGGCGTTCAAGCTGCCGCCCGACGCCGTCGCGGCCGCCGCCCAGAGCCTCAAGGGCCAGCTCGCCGTCGGGGCAGTGCGCGGCGCGCAAGGGGTCGATGCCACCTCGCTGCAGATCCCCGGCGTTCTCGACAGCCTCTATGCCGCCAAGGCCGGTACCGTCGCGCTGGGCCCGAGCTTCAAGGGCTCGCAGACCACGCTGCGCGTGTGGGCGCCGACCGCGCGCACGCTTGCGCTGCGCGTATTCGCGGACTCGAGCACCTCGAGCTACGTCAGCTACCCCATGACGCTCGACGCCGCCAGCGGCATCTGGAGCTTCACCGCGCCCACGGCCGCCGTGTACGGCCGGTACTATCTGTACGAGGCGCAGGTCTTCGTGCGTGGCACGAACAAGGTCGAAACCAACGTCGTCACCGATCCCTACTCGGTCTCGCTGGCGCGCAACAGCACGCGCAGCCAGATCGTCTCGCTGGATGATTCGCAGCTCCAGCCGCGCGGCTGGAGCAGGCTGAACAAACCCTGGCTCGCCGCGCCCGAAGACATCGTGTTGTACGAGCTGCACGTGCGCGACTTCAGCGCCACCGATGCCAGTGTTCCCGCCCATCTGCGCGGCACCTACGCGGCGTTCACCCAGAAGCGCTCGGAGGGCATGAAGCACCTGGCCCTGCTGGGGCTCGCGGGCGTCACGCACGTGCACCTGCTGCCGTCGTTCGACTTCGCATCCACCAACGAAGACAAGGCCACGTGGCAGGCGCCTTCATTCGACACGCTGGCGGGGCTGCCGCCGGATTCACCCGAGCAGCAGGCCCTGGTCGCGACCACGGCCGAACGGGATGGATTCAACTGGGGTTATGACCCGCTGCACTACAACGTGCCCGAAGGCAGCTACTCCACCAATGCCGACGGCTCGGCGCGCGTGCTCGAATTCCGCGAGATGGTGCAGTCGCTGAGCCAGAGCGGCCTGCGCATCGTCATGGACGTGGTCTACAACCACACGAACGCGGCCGGCCAGAATCCGAACTCCGTTCTCGACCGGCTCGTGCCCGGCTACTACCACCGCCTGAACGGCGACGGCGGCGTGCTCGGCGAGAGCTGTTGCGCGGACACCGCGACCGAGCACGCGATGATGGAAAAACTCATGGTCGACTCTGTCGTGCAGTGGGCCAGGGCCTACAAGGTCGACGGGTTCCGCTTCGACATCATGGGCTTTCACCTGAAGTCGAACATGCTCAAGGTGCGCGCCGCGCTCGATGCCCTGACGCCGGCGAAGGACGGCGTCGATGGCAGGTCCGTCTATCTATATGGCGAGGGCTGGAATTTCGGCGTCATGGCCAACAATGGGCGCGGCGTCAACGCCATCCAGGTGAACATGGCCGGTACCGGCATCGGCTCGTTCTCCGACCGCATCCGCGACGCGGTGCGGGGCGGCGGACCCTTCAGCCCGCGGCGTGACCAGGGCTTCGCCACCGGCCTCTACACCGAGCCGAATGGCACCTTCGGCGGCTCTGCGGCGGACGAGAAGGCGGCGCTGCTGCGGCTCACCGACTTCGTGCGCCTGGGCCTCGCCGGCAACATCGCGAGCTACCCCATCGTCGATGCGAGCGGCGCGACCAGACTCGGCCGCGACGTCGACTACTTCGGCATGCCCGGCGCCTACGGCGTTTCTCCCTCCGACACCATCCAGTACATCGGCGTGCACGACGACCCGGACTGGTTCGATGCCATGAACCTCAAGCTGAGCGCGACCGTGCCGCGCGCAGATCGCGTGCGCATGGCGCGGCTCGGCATGGACATCGTGGCGCTGTCGCAGGGCGTACCGTTCTTCATGGCCGGCGACGACATCCTGCGTTCGAAGTCCGCGGATCGGAACAGCTACAACTCCGGCGACTGGTTCAACCGCATCGACTGGACTATGAAGTCCAACGGCTGGGGCGTGGGCCTGCCGCCGGCGAACGGCAACCAGGGCGACTGGGGCATCATCGGGCCCGCGCTGGCGGATCCCAATCTGAAGCCCACCGCGAAGGACATCGAGGGAACCTTCCGTCACATGCTCGAGATGCTGGTCATCCGCAAGACCAGCAAACTGTTCCGCCTGCGTTCGGCCGAGGACATCCAGAAGGCGGTGAGCTTCTACAACGTCGGCCCGCAGCAGATTCCGGGGCTGATCGTCGAACGCATCCAGAACACCGACCGATTCTGTTTCGGCGCGTCCGAGGCCGTGGTGCTGGTGAATGCCTCGCCTCAGGCCCAGACGTTCGCCGACGATGCCTTCAAGCGCCAGCCACTGCTGCTGCATCCCGTGCAGGCGCTGTCGCAGGACCCGGTGGTGCGCACCGCGCGGTTCCAGAGCCGTACCGGCACGTTCACGATTCCGGCGCGAACCACCGCGGTGTTCATACAGCCCTGCTTCGGCCCGAGGTGAGTGAGAGTGGGGATTGGCCCCAAAAGCCTGATCGGTGCTGAACCTCATTTCCGCCGCGATTGACTAACTCCTGGCTGGACGAGGTTCAGCACCGATTAGGCTTTTGGGGCCAATCCCCACCTCCCACCTCCGCCGCGCAGTGTTTCGCGATGAACTCCGCGTGGCCCGGGAGCTTCTGCACGGCCTGCGCCATCAGGCGACGCAGGTCGTGTAGATAGCCGGTGCGGTCCTGCGGTGCCACCGCCTCCACGAACGGATGCGTGGCCGCCGGCCGTATGCCCTGCCCCCACAGAACCTGCAGCCAGCTGGTCAACTGGAACAGGTCGTCGGTGGCGCAGAAAATGCCGGCGCTCTCGCGAAACAACTCGATGCGTCGACGCAGGGAATCCGGGATCGCCATGTTGCGGCAGTCATCCCAGAACGGATCGCCGACGCGCTGGTTGGCGTGGTAGTGCAGGATGATGAAGTCGCGGATGTACTCGTATTCCGCCGCGGCCGCACGGTTGAATTCACGGCGCCGCTGCTCGCAGTCACCCAGGTGCGGAAAGTGCAGGATCAGCCGCTGGATGGTCACCTGGATCAGGTGGATGGACGTGGACTCGAGCGGCTCGAGGAAGCCGCTGGCGAGGCCCATGCACACCACGTTGCGGTTCCACAGTTGCTTGCGCCGCCCGGTGGTGAACTTGATCAGCCGCGGCTCGGCCAGCGCGGGCGCATCGAGGTTCGCGAGCAGCAGCTCCCGCGCGCGCGCGTCGCTGGTGTGCGCGGACGAGTAGACGTGTCCGTTGCCCGTGCGGTGCTGCAGCAGGATGCGCCACTGCCAGCCCGCCTCGAGTGCCGTAGCGCGCGTATACGGCGTCAACGGGCTCACGCTCGCCGATGGCACCGCCTGTGCCCGATCGCAGGGCAGCCAATGCGTCCAGTCTTCGTAGCCCGTCTTCAGGGCCTGCTCGATCAACAGGCCGCGAAAGCCCGTGCAGTCGATGAAGAAGTCCGCCGCGAGCTCGCGGCCGTCCTCGAGCTGCAGCGCGCGCACGTCACCGTCGGCAGATTGCAGGACGCTCGCGATTTTCGCATCGACGCGGCGCACGCCCATGCCCTGGGCGAGCCTGGATAGATAGGCGGCATACAGCGAGGCGTCGAAGTGGAACGCCCACGCGAGGCCCGCGAGCGGCGTGTCGGGCACGCGCTCCACGCGCGCAAAGCGGCCCTGCTTGGCCGCGAGCCAGTTGAGACTGTAGTCCCAGAGCGAGCCGGCGTCGCCCGCCGCCGGCTCGCGCAGGCCGATGTCCCTTAGAAAGTAGTGATGGAACGGGATGTACGCGAGGTCGCGGCCCACGGGCCCAAAGGCATGCATGTACGCATGGCCCTTCTCCCGCCAGTCGACGAACTCGATGCCGAGCTTGAACGTGCCCTGCGTGTGGCGCAGGAAGTCGTCCTCGTCGAGCTTGATGAGCCGGTTGAACTGCGCGATGGCCGGAATCGTGGCCTCGCCCACTCCCACGATGCCGATCTCGGAGGATTCGACCACCGTGATCGTGAGGCGCGGCCCGAGCACGCGCGCGATGGCCGCCGCCGCCATCCAGCCGGCGGTTCCACCGCCGGCGATGACGACCGATTTGATCTCCCCGCTCTTCACGCGCCTAGCATCGCAGAAAAAAGCACCCGCCGGCATGGAAGCCGGCGGGTGCCCGTACGCAGATGCCTAGAAACGGTACGTGACCGCGAGCGAGTAGTTCGCTCCGTACTCCTGGTACTTGATGAGGTCCACCGTCGGCGCGCCCACCTGCGTCAGCGCGAACGGCTCGTCGGTGAGGTTCGTGCCCTGCAGGCTGACGCTGAGACCTTCCATCGGACCATCGCGGAATTCGTAGCCGATCTGTGCGTCGAGAATGGACTCCGCCGCCACGGTATTCAGCGCGAGCGTGGCATCGAATGCCGGCACTTCGCCCACGAACTTGCCGCGGTTGCGATTGCTGACGCGCGCGGAGAAGCCCGCCTTCTCGAAATACAGCGTCGAGTTGATCACCCGCTCCGAGAGGCCTGGAACCGGCGTCTCCACTCCATTGATCAGGATGGACGAATCGTTCTTCGCGCCGCTCACGATCAAGCCGAGGCCATTGAGCGGTTCCCAGAAGGTTCCGAAGGGCAGCGAGACCGTCGCCTCGAAACCCTTGATCCAGCCGCCGCTGCCATTCACGCGGTGGGTCGCCACGCCGATGCGGTTTGCATTCGCGTTGTCGTAGTCGCCCACCGGCAGCTCGAAGCCCGTGAAATCGAACAGGAACCCTTCCTGGACGATGTAGGTCTTGAGGTCCTTGTAATACGCCGCCACCGAGACGTATCCCTGGTTGTCGCCGAAGTACTTCTCCCACGACAGGTCGTAGGTGTTCGCCTTCCAGGGCCGCAGCAACGGATTGCCGCCGCCATTGCGTTCCCAGTACAGCGGCTCGCCGTTCGGGCCTTCCTTCGGATCGCCGCCGTCTTGTACGACCGTGTATCCGTTGCCGCCGCCCAGCTCGTCCATGCGCGGACGGGCGACGGTGACCGCCGCGCCCAGGCGGACTTTCTGGTCGTGCGGCAGCTCGAGCGCCAGGTTCAAGCTGGGCAGGATGTTCGTGTACTTGGCGCCCTCGTTGCGATAGCTCACGTCGAGCACCGGGACACCGGCCGTGTCGCCGTTGACGTATCCGACCAGCGAGTTCTGGTCCGCGGTGACGCTCTGCACGCCGAAGTTGCCCTTGAGCGGCAAACCCGCCAGCTCCAGGTTGAGGTTCACCTTGGCGTACACCGTGGTGAGCTTCTCGTTCACCGTCCAGGCATTCGTCACGTCGTAGACGCGATCGCCGGGCGACGCGTTCGGATCCACCGCCGCGTCGATGGGCTGCCAGAAGCCGCTGTGCCACAGGCCGATGGCGTCGTAGCTGACGACGCCGCCCGGCAGCCCGAAGAAATTGCCGTTGGCGACGCCGGTGCGGAATGGCTCCGGCACGACCACGTGCGACACGTTTCCGGGTAGATAGAGCAGGCTCTGGAACGGATCCTTCGACTTCTCGCGGTCGGCGTAATTCACGCCGAACATGACGTCGGCGATCTTCGCGCCGTCGAACTTGCGCACGGCTGCCAAACGCACGGCCTTGATCTCGTCCTCGATCTCGGGATGGCCGACGAAGCCCGAGCGACGCAGACCGCCGCCCCACGAGCCCGGATCCGAGAGCTGCACGTCGTTGTAGTCGTCGAAGCTGAGCAGCGGATTGGCGATCGTCGGCGTGAGATAGGAGCGCCCGTCCGGCCCGGTGGTCATCGCCACCGAGATCTGCGGCGATACGAACGTGCCGTCGTTCTTCTTGCCGATGCCGGCGGTCGATTCGAGCCGCAGGTCGTCGCGCTCGACGTGCGAGTAGCTCAGGTCGGCGTTGAGATTCCACGCATCGCCCAGGACGAAGTTCGTGTTGAGGCCGATCGAATCCACCGTCGCCTTGCGATCGTTGTTGTAGTTCTCGATGACGACGAACGGCAGGTTGGTGAAGGTGCCCTCGAGCACCCGCCCGTCTTCCATGTCGCCTTCGTTCGTGACGGGCGTGGCCGGGTCCGCCCAGCGGGTGCCGTATTCCACGCGCTGGATCGTCTGCAGCTCCTTGAAGTCCGAGTGGTACGCGTCGAGCACCATGTGCAGCTGATCGTTCGGCTGGTATTCGACCACGCCTAGATAGCCCATGCGCTCGTAGAACGACGACTGGATGCCGCTCTTGTCGCCGCCGAGGATCACGTCGGTGCGCGGGCCGGCCGGCGCATCGCCGTCGATGTCGGCGTAACCCCAGGGCTCCTTCGTCCTCGCCTGGTACGGGCTCTTGTTGTATGCCACGCCGAAGGCGACGCCCAGCGTGTCATCCATGAACTGGTCGATGTAGGTGAGGTTCCCGCGGTTGCCGTTGCGCGTGAGGCCGGGGATGTTCACGTCCTGCGCGTTCTGCTCGCGGCGGTACGTGACCACGGTGCGGCGGCCGTCATAGCTCAGCGGGTGCACGGTGGAGATGTCGGTGGTGCCCGCGATGCCCTGGTACGCCATGCCGGCGTCGGGGGTCTTGTAGATCTTGACCTGCGTGACGAGCTCGGAGGGGTACTGGTCGAATTCGACGGTGCGGTTGTCGTTCGTGGTCGCCTGCTCGCGGCCATTCAGCGTGGTCACCGTGAAATCGGGGCCGAGGCCGCGGATGGACAGCGTCTGCGCGCGACCGTTGGTGCGCTGGGCGGCGATGCCCGGCAGGCGCGCGATGGATTCGGCAATGGAGGAGTCGGGCAGCTTGCCGATGTCCTCGGCCGAGACCACTTCGACGATCGATGAGTCGATCTTCTTGACGCTGATCGCGTCCTGGATGCTCTTGCGGATGCCGGTGACGACGACTTCCTGCAGGCCCTCGTCGCCGGCGGCGCCGGCGGACTGGTCCTGCGCAAACGTCACGGCGCTGCCCGCCACGAGAAAGATTGCGTAACCCGCCGTGCGGCGGACGTGCTTATTGAGAGTTTTCACTCGATCCCCTCCTAACTATTGTCGGTGGCGTCGCCCGCTGTACGCGGCGCGCAATTTCTGGCTGCAAGGATGTTGGCTCCGCGCCTCACTGGCAATCGCATGCATACGTATTCACGGATTCGCCCGCCGGAATGCCCGGAATTCCCATGGGTCCAGGAACACCGCCGGTGGCGTCGGCGCATCATTTTCGCCCCCCGTTCTGTCATGTCGGGCCGCCGCCGGTGTGATGTCGCGGTAGCCGGCGGCGCCGGTCTCCACGATTCCTGCATAGGGGCGCGAAGATAGATTGACCACGACGACCAGCGACTCGCCGCCGGCCGCGCGCTCGTAGCTCAGCACCCGCTGCTCGTCGCTGTTGCGCAGCCAGCGTACCGTCCCGCGCGTGAAGGCCGGGTGTGCGCGGCGCAGCTCGGCCAGCGCGCGGTAGTACGGCCCGACGTGCGGCCGGCGCTCCGCCATCTCCCACTGGATGGGCGCGCGCTCGAACAGCGCGGGCGCCGCGGATTCGACGGTGTCACCCACTTCCATGCCGTTGTAGAGCAGCGGAACGCCGTCGAGGGTGAACATGACCGCCGATGCGGCGAGCGCCGCCGGCAGGCCGCCCTGCCCCGAGGCGCGCAGTTGATCGTGGTTGTCGGAGAAACGCAGGCGCAGCGCGCCGCGTGGATAGCGGGCCTCGGCCGCCTGCCAGACCTCGCGCACCGCCGAGGCCGGCTTGCGGCCGGCGAGCGCATCGCTCATCGCGTGATAAAAATCCCAGGCGTAGTCGATGTCGAAGGCACTGCGCAGCAGCGCGGGATCATCGGATTCGGCGAGGAATGCCAGCCCCGGCCGCACGCGGTCGAGCTGCGGCCGCACCGATTCCCAGAAATCCGTCGGCACGCCGCTGGCGTAGTCGCAGCGAAATCCGTCGAGGCCGAAGTCGCGCAGCCAGCGCACCAGCATGCCGCCCATGTATTCGCGCAGCGCGGGCCTCGACCAGTCGAGATCCGCGACGTCGACCCAGTCGGGATTCGGCGGCACGATCTTTCCCGCCGCGTCGTGCGTGTACCAGTCCGGGTGTTTCGACATGAGCACCGAATCCCAGGACGTGTGGTTGGCGACGACGTCGATGAGCACCTTCATGCCGCGCAGGTGCGCGGCCGTGACCAGCCGCTTCAGGTCCTCGGCCGAGCCGAACTCCGGGTTGATCGCGTCGTAGTCGCGTACCGCGTACGGGCTGCCGAGCGTGCCCTTGGCTTTTTCCTTGCCGACGGGATGGATGGGCATCAGCCACAGCACGGTGATGCCCAGATTCTTCAGGCGGTCGAGCTGTGGCAGCACACCTTTGAAATCGCCGCCCGGCGAGAAGGCGCGCGGGTAGATTTCGTAGACGATGGCATCGCGCAGCCAGTCGGGACTCGGTCGCGCGGCGGGACGCTGGTCCGCGCCGTCGGCGGCGCGCGCCCGCGGAACCACGAGCAGGGTGAGCGCCAGGAGCGCCATTGCCACACGGGCCAGACGGCAAACGCGGATCCGACCCAGGCTCGAACGCATCCGGCCTCCCTCAGCCGTTCACGAATCGCGCGAAAGATAACAGCGGCCTCGCGGCCGGCCGGGTGAATACGTATGCAGCGCGGCCGTCAAACTACCGCGAAAAAAAGAAAGCCTCGCCGACCGAGGGGGTCAGTCGGCGAGGCCGTGCGTCGCCGGCCTCGCGCGGGCCGCCAGCGTGCGCGAATGGTAGGACCCGGGCGCGCAGCCGGACAATGCCTCGCATACGTATTCTGCCTGAACACGTATGCACTGCGGAAAGGCCGCGCCACCCTGGGGTAAGCTCACGGACCGCGTGAACATCAACGCCGCACAACGCCTGACTCCGCCAGCCACCGCGGCCGCGACGCCCTGGTGGCGCGGCGCGACTATCTACCAGATATATCCGCGCAGCTTCCTCGACACCAGCGGCGACGGCGTCGGCGACCTGCCCGGCATACTCGCGAAGCTCGACTACATCGCCTCGCTCGGCGTGGACGCCATCTGGGTGTCGCCGTTCTACCGCTCGCCGATGGCGGATTTCGGCTACGACATCGCCGACTACCGAGCGGTCGACCCGCTGTTCGGCACGCTGGCGGATTTCGACCGGATCGTCGCGCAGGCCCATGCGCGCGGCCTCAAGGTGATCATCGACCAGGTGCTGTCGCACACCTCCGACCAGCACGCCTGGTTCGAGGAGAGCCGCCAGGGTCGCAACAATCCCCGCTCCGACTGGTACGTGTGGGCCGATCCTCGCCCCGACGGCACGCCGCCCAACAACTGGCTGTCGATTTTCGGCGGTGTCGCCTGGCAGTGGGAGCCGCGCCGCGGCCAGTACTACCTGCACAATTTCCTCGCGCAGCAGCCCGACCTCAACTTCCACAACCCCGACGTGCAGCGCGCGTCGCTGGACAACCTGCGCTTCTGGCTCGATCGCGGCGTCGACGGCCTGCGGCTCGACGCGATCAACTTCTGCTTCCACGATGCGCAGCTGCGCGACAACCCGCCGCGCGCGAAGCACGAGCGCAAGGCGCGTGGCTTCAACGCGGAGAATCCTTACGGCCATCAATGGCACCGCTACAACAACACGCAGCCGGAAATGCTGCCGTTCCTCGAGCAGATCCGCGCGTTGCTCGATGAGTATCCGGACTCCGTGGCGCTGGGAGAGATCTCCTCGGACGACTCCACCGCGACGGTCGCCGAGTACACGCAGGCGGGTCGGCTGCACATGGCCTACAGCTTCGAGCTGCTCTCCAACGAGAGCTCCCCCGCGCACATCCGCACCACGGTCGAGACACTGAAGCGCCGCGCGCCCGAGAGCTGGCCGTGCTGGACCGTTTCGAACCACGACGTCGAGCGGGTCGTGAGCCGTTGGGGGCGCAGCGTGCCCTCACTACCGCATTTCGCCACCCAGCTCACGGCACTGCTGTGCGCGCTGCGCGGCTCGATGTGTTTCTTCCAGGGCGAGGAGCTCGGCCTGGCCGAGGCCGAGGTGCCCTTCGAGGCCCTGCGCGATCCGTATGGCATCGCCTTCTGGCCCGCCTTCAAGGGCCGCGATGGCTGCCGCACGCCCATGCCTTGGGAGTCGGGCGCGCGCGGCGGTTTCTCGGTCGCCGAGCCCTGGCTGCCCGTGCCGACGCAGCATCTGGCGCTGTCGGTGCAGGCGCAGGAGCGCGATGCGTCCTCGGCCCTGCACGGCTTTCGCCGCCTGCTGGCCTGGCGGCGCGCGCACCCGGTGCTGGTGACGGGCGATATCGAATTCCTGGCGGCCACCGAATCGGTGCTCGCATTTCGCCGCTTCGACGCGCGCACGAACGTGCTCGCCGCGTTCAACCTGTCGGCGGATCCGGCCACGGTTTCGCTGCCGGGCCTCGCGGTGGGACGGCCGATCGTTGGTCATGGTCTGCCCGAGGGCAATTTCGCGAGCGCCGCCCTGACGCTGCCCGGGCACGGCGTGGCTTTTTTTCAACTGCCATCGCCTTGATTTGACTGGCGCGCGCGCCGTCGCGAGGCGCAGTAGCTTTTCCCCGATCGGCCTGTGCATGATGCCGCATCGTTCGAGGGGGTGGCGCTTGCAGGCGCCGCAGTTCATGCACGAAAAGCCGACATCGTTCGACATCGCGTTTCTCGCGGGGGTCAGTCAACCAACCGTGTCGCGCGCTCTGCGCGGCAGCCCGGTGGTGAGCGTGGAGACGCGCAAGCGCATCGAGGAGATCGCGCGGCAGCTCAACTACCGCGTCGACAAGAATGCCTCGAACCTGCGCTCCCAGCATTCGAACACACTGGCGCTGCTGCTGTTCGAGGATCCGACGCCGGACGACTCGCTGATCAATCCGTTCTTCCTCTCGATGCTCGGTTCGATCACCCGCGCCTCGGCCCGCCAGGGCTACGACCTGCTCATCTCGTTTCAGCAGCTCTCCAACGACTGGCAGCAGGACTACGAAGACAGCCGCAAAGCGGACGGCATCATCCTGCTCGGCTACGGCGACTACGAGGAATACCGGCCGCGGCTCGTGCGCCTGGTCGAACAGGGCACGCATTTCGTGCGCTGGGGACCGGTGCTCGAAGGACAGCCCGGCATATCGGTGGGTTGCGACAACGCGCAGGGCGGCTACGACGTGACGCGGCACCTGTTGGACAGCGGCCGGCGCAAAATCGCGTTCCTCGGCACCGCGACCAGCCACTACCCGGAATTCTTCGACCGGTTTCGCGGCTACGAGCGCGCGGCGCTGGAAGCGCGCGCGGCCGCCTCCTCCGCGCTGCAGGTCGACGCGATCAATCTCGAGGAGTCAGGCTTCAACGCCGTCAACGAGCTGCGCGCGCGCGGAGTCGAGTTCGACGCCGTCGTCGCGGCCAGCGACTTGATCGCCATCGGGGCATTGCGAGCCTTGCAGGCCGTGGGCATCGACGTGCCGCGCCAGGTGGCGGTCACGGGCTTCGATGACATCCCGGCGGCGAGCCTCACCAATCCCCCGCTCACCACGGTGATGCAGGACACGCGCCGCGCCGGCGAGCTGCTGGTCGGCACGCTGCTGCGGCAGATCGCCGGCGAGCCCGCGGGCAACAGCGTCATCCCGACCAAGCTGGTCCTGCGCAAGTCCGCCTGATGGGGATTGGCCCCATTCGGCCATTTGGGGCCAATCCCCAATTCAGGGAAAAGTGCCGGGGCTCGTCCGACGCCGCGACGCGACGCGCGTCCATACGGCCAGCGCCAGCGCTGCGGCCACGCACAGCCAGCCGAGCGCATCTCCGCTGCGCGTGTACAACGTAGGCACGCGCGCGCCGACGTGTGCGGTGGCGAGCAGCGTGGTGCCCGGCATCGGGGCGCTGCGGTCCGCCGCGATCACGCGGCCGTAGGCGTCGCTGATCGACAGCAACCCCTGCCGCGAAGACCGCACCACGGCGTAGCCGTTCTCCACGCCGCGCAGCCTGGTCATGTTCGCCGCCATGTCGGCGTCGAGCACGAAGTCCCATGCCGGCACCAGCATGACGCCCGCCTCGCGCGCTGCGAATGCGCGCCCCAGACGCGCGAAGTGCATGTCCTTGCAGATGGCGACGCCATAGCGCACGCCGTCGATCTCGTTCACCGGATACTCCGTGCCCGATACGAACTCGCGCTCGGGCGGGGCCATGAAGTGCTTGAGGTAGTTGGTCACGAGTCGGCCATCGGGCGCGAACCACCAGGCTTCGTTGCGGCGCCCGGTGCCGGTGTCCACGCCGAGCCCGGCGACCAGCCACACCTTGTTGGCACGCGCCAGCCTCGCGAGCGCGGCCTTGCGCACCTCGGCCTCGGTGCTTTCGAGCACGTCGATTTTCTCGGGCAGCAGGATCACCTTCGCGCCGCTGTTCGCGAGCTGCAGTACCTGCGCGTCGTATTGCGCCCAGACATTGCGCGAATCGAGATTGCCCGGGCCACGCAGGAAGTCGTCGATCGATGCGATTCCGAACGACACCGCCTTGCCGGCGGGCTCGGTACCGAGACGCGCGACACCGTACCCCACCGTGGCCCCGAGGACGACGACCACGCCGAGGCCGGCCGCGAGGGTGGCGCGAGTGCGAAACCCGTGCGTCAGAGCGTACGCGAGCGCGCCATTGAACAGCATGAGCACGAACAGGATGCCTGCGACGCCGAACAATGCCGCGAGCTGCGCCACGGGAAGCACGTCGGATTGCGTGTACGCCAGGCTGCCCCAGTTGCCGTCGGGCGTGAATTGCGCGAGCAGCGTATCGGCCGCGACCCACATCACCGGAAACGCGACCACCGTCCATGCCGCGGCCCGGGACTGCATCACGCGCCGCGTCTCGGACACCACGGTCACCCACAGCGCGGTCTGCAGCAACAGGACAGTCATCGTTGGCAGCAGGGGCATGACGCGCAGCAGATACACCAGGTTCGCGCTGAGCCCGATGAGCGCGGCAATGGCCACGAGCCCGCGCGACGTCCAGCCCCCGGTGCGCAACGCCAGCGCCAGCACCAACCCGGGCACGAGCCACGCCAGCCACCACAGCGGTTCGAGATCGACGACGAAACGCAGGCCGAATCCGAGCAGGAGCGCGGCGCCTATCTGCAGCAGCGAGGTGCGATTCATTGCCCGCGAGTCTACTTCACGCGCAGGGCCAGCACTCCCGCCAGGACGAAACTCGCGCCACCCACCACCAGCACATAGATCGGCTGTCCTCCGAGCAGCGGCTGCAGCACGTCGCTGAGAACGCTGGCGGCCACGAGCTGCGGAATGACGATGAAGAAATTGAAGACACCCATGTAGACGCCCATCTTGCGCGAGGGCACGCTGCCGGCGAGCAGTGCATAGGGCAGCGACACGATCGACGCCCATGCGAAGCCGACACCGACCATCGAAGCGATCAGCCAGTCCGGATCTCGGATGACGAGAAAGGACGCCAGCCCCACGCCTCCGAGCAGCAGATTGACGAAATGGCTCAGGCTGAGACCCAGCCTGCGCACCATGATCGGGATCACGATCGCGGCCAGCGCCGCGAAGCCGTTGTAAGCCGCGAACAGCACGCCCACCCAGTTCGCACCTTCGTTGTACGCGGCGCCCACGGTGTCGGTGGCGTGGAAATGCACCTGCGTCACGGCCGCATTCGTGTAGAGCCACATCGCGAACAGCGCGAGCCACGAGAAGAACTGCACGGGGATGAGCTGCAGCATGCGCTTCGGCATGCCGTCGATGTCGCGCATCAGCGTCGTGAACATCCCCTCGCCCGCGCGGCCGCCGCCGAGCAGCAACGCCGCGCCCCAGCCACCGAACAGGCCACACAGGATGTACAACTCCGCGCGCCGCTGGAAATGCCACACCAGGAATGCGCCGAGGATGCCCACACCGAGCCACAGCGCGCCGCGCGAGGCCGCGCGCCTGGCGCCGCCGGGCTCGACGCTCTCGGAGAGCGGCGTGGAATCGGCGAAACCATGCAGCTCACCGGGCGGATATTCGCGCGTCGTGAAAACCGTCCAGAGCATCGCGCCCGCGAGCACGACCGCGCCGATGTCGAACGAAAAGCGCACCGTGTCCGGAATGGACGCCGCGCCGCTGCCCGTGCCCACGTTGCTCACACCCGCATGCGCGAACATCCACGGCAGGAGGCTCGCGACGACGGAACCCACGCCGATGAAGAAGCTCTGCATCAGGTAGCCATGCGGCCGCTGACGCTGCGGCAATTGATCGCCGATGAACGCGCGGAATGGCTCCATGGCGACGTTGATGCTGGCATCGAGGATCCACAGCAGCCCCGCGGCGATCCACAGCACCGGCGAGCGTGGCATCGCGACCAGCGCAATCGATGCGAGCAAGGCGCCGGCGAGGAAATACGGCCGTCGCCGTCCCAGCCGATTCCAGGTGCGATCGGAGTAATAGCCGATGATGGGCTGCACCACCAACCCGGTGAGCGGCGCCGCGACCCACAGGATGGGAAGCTCGTCGATCGATGCACCCAACGTCTGGAAGATGCGGCTCACGTTCGAGTTTTGCAGCGCGAAGCCGAACTGGATGCCGAGGAATCCGAAACACATGTTCCAGATCTGCCAGAACGTGACCTGCGGACGGGCCGCGGCGTGCATGCTCATTCGACGTCGAACTCGGGCTGCGGCCTGGGTTTGGGCTTCGGCGCCGAGCGCGGCATGCCGTTGCCGGGCTGCGCGGCGAGGCGCATCGCATAGCCGCCGCCGCGGGCCATCGGGATCCGCATCGTGTCGTTGCGCGACACCGGCCGCGATTCGATCGTCAACGATTCCGGGTCGCCGTCGAAGCCGGCGCCTTCGCCGTCACGGTAGATAGTGGCGCGGTACTTGCGCTTCGCGTCGAGGAAATCGAGCGCGATGCTCACCGTGCGCGCGTTCTCGTCCGTCACGGCACCCACGTACCAGTCGTCGCTGTTGCGATCCCGGCGCGCGAACGTCACGTAATCGCCCACTTCGCCGTTGAGCACCCGCGTTTCGCTCCAGTCGACGGGCACGTCCTTGATGAACTGGAACGGCTTCGGAAAGCGCGCATAGTTCTCCGGCAGGTCGGCCGCCATCTGGATCGGGCTGTAGAGCACCACGTACAACGCGAGCTGTTTGGCAATGGTGCTCTGGATGCGCCGCCCGCCGGCCCCGGTGAGGCTGAGCACGCCGGGCGTGAAATCCATGGGACCGCCCAGCATGCGCGTGAACACCAGGTTCGCCTCGTGCTCGGGCGGATTCACGGGATTGCCCCAGGCGTTGTACTCCATGCCGCGCGCGGCCTCGCGCGACACCCAGTTGGGATACGTGCGGCGCAGCCCCGTGTCCTTGATGGGCTCGTGCGCATCGATGCTGATGTGCCGCTTCGCGGCCTCGGTGACCACGAGCAGGTGATGCCGCGATGCGACCTGTCCATCGTGCCATTCGAAGTGAATGCGGCCGTCGACGCCCAGAGCCTGCAGCCCGCCGGCGTCGGCCACGTAGCCGGTCTTGACCGCATCGATGCCTAACTTCTGGTACAGATCCAGCGCCGGCCCGAGCTGCTTCTCGTAGACCGCGAGATTACCGCCCGTCTCGTGGTGGCCGATGAGCCGCACGCCTTTCTTCCTGGCGTAGGCCGCGAGCGCCGGGAGATCGAAGTCGGGATACGGTTCGGTGAAGCTGAAGTCATCGCCGTGCGCGAACCAGTCGCCGTCCCAACCCTTGTTCCAGCCCTCCACCAGCACGCCGCGGAAGCCGTGCTGCGCGGCGAAGTCGATGTAGCGCCGGGTCTCGGCCGTGGTCGCGCCGTGCTTGGGCCCTGCGCTCCAGGTCTTCGTGCCGAGGTGCATGGCCCACCAGATGCCGACGTACTTGAACGGCTTCACCCACGAGACGTCGCCGAGCTTGTTGGGCTCGTTCAGGTTCAGGATGAGGTCCGACATGTAGACGCCGGGCGCGTCGGCCGCGATCTGCAGCGTGCGCCAGGGCGTCGCGAATGGCGCGGCGCGCGAAACTTTCGGTCCGGACGAGGACGGCCACAGCAGGGTCTTGAGCCGTTGCCCGTCCACGCGCCGCAGCCACATCGTCGCGTAGTCCACGACCGCGGCCTCGTGAATGGCCACGTGCACGCCGCTCGCGAGTTTCATGATGACCGGCGTATGCGCCAGCGGCACCTCGCTGAGCGGGGTCTTGTGATACAGGTACTCGTCGCGATTCCACTCGCCGCCCGGAATCCACCAGGCCGTGGCGGGCTCGGCGATGTCGAACTCCGTGAGCTCGTCGACGATGTTCACCTGGCGCAGGCCGGCCTGCTCCGGGAATTCGTAGCGGAAGCCGATGCCGTCGTCGAACAGCCTGAACACGACGATGAGATTGCGGCGCGCGCCGGTTTTCTCGGAGAACGTGGTGCGCAGCTCGTTGCCATGGTTGCGCACGAAGCGCCGCTCGCCCCAGGGCTGCTCCCAGGTGTCGTCGAAGCTGCGCTTCTCGACCCGGGTGATCGCAAAATTGCGCTCGAGCTTGAACGCGTCCGCCAGGATGAACCCGAGGCGCGACCAGGCCACCACCGGCGCGCCCGCGCGGCGAATCGCGTACTCCGGCCGGCCCTCGCCGTCGACGCGCAGCTCCACCGACAGCACATCGCCGGGCGAGGATTCGCGCGCCGCGGTCGCCCCGGCGCCGGTCACTTGCGCGACCTGCGCGGAGGCGGCGGGCATCGCCAGTGGGGCGAGCAGACCCAGCACGAGCGCGCAGCCGCGCGCGACGCGGGCGAGCTTCATGGCGCGCCTCCCGGCGCGCCGGCCGCGCAGGCGACGAACCCGAGCGGCGGCAGCTCCACCTTCACACTACCGGGCGCGCCGGCGGCCGCGGCGCATTGTCCGAGCAGCGAACGGAACGTCATCGACTTCGCCTCCACTTCCACCTGCGCCACGACGGGCTCCATCGAAGTATTGAACGCCACCAGGATCTCACGGCCGTCGGCATCGATGCGCGAGGCGGCGAACAGCCCCGGCCGTTCCGACTGCGCACGTACCACCTGCCGGCCGCGTCGCAACGCGGGCTCGCCCGCGCGCAGCGCGGCCAACGCGGCGAGCTGGCGATACAGCGGATGCCGCACATCGAAGTTCGCAACCGCGGTGGTCGACGAGCTGCCGAGCAGCGGCTGATCGTTGTAACTCGCGACCCGGCTCGCGAACATCGTCTGGCGCGCGGCCTGGTCGACACCGTGGCCGATGAAACCCTGCTCGTCGCCGTAGTAGATCACCGGCACGCCGCGCAGCAGGAACAGCATGGCGTTCGCCAGCTCCACGCGCCGCAGCACCTCCTCGAGCGGCGCGGTGGGGCGCGCGCGGGTCACCAGCCAGGCGAAACGGCCCATGTCGTGGTTGCCGGTGAACGTCGGCAGCCGCAGCGCCGCGAACGCGCCGCCTTCGTACAGGCCGTCGTCGGAATACAGCCGCGCGAGCACCGAGGTGCCCTCGTTCTCGGCCAGCACCTTTTGCAGGGCTCCGGCGAAACCGAAGTCGAGCACCGCGGGCAGCTTGTCGACCCGCGTGTGGCGCGCGAGCTGCGCCACGTCGACGCCGTCGGCCGCGACCTCGCCGAAGATGTGGAAATTCGGAATGCCACGCGCCCGCGCGCGCTTGAGCATCGCGGGCACGAACGCCTGCCAGAACTCCGGATTCACGTGGCGCGCCGTGTCGATGCGGAAGCCGTCGATGCGGTAGCGCTCGATCCAGTCGCCGTAGATGTCGATGAAGCCCTGCACGACCCGCGGGTGTTCGGTCATGAGATCGTCGAGCCCGAAGAAGTCGCCGAGCAGCGAGCTCTCGCCGCGCCACTCGGAATTGCCGCGGTTGTGATAGTAGATGGGCGCGTTCAGCCAACGGGGCACCTTGATGTCCGCCTCGGCCTCCGGCACGAACGGCGTATAGGCGTAGTCGGCGCGGACGAGTTTCGCGAAGTTCGCCTCGCTGCGCACGCTGTCGCCACCGAACCCGGGATTGATGGGCGGCCCTTTGACCCCGCCGCGGCGCGTGTACGGATAGTCGGCGCGCGAACGGTATTCGCACGGACGGCTCTCGCACTCGCGGTATTGGATGACGTCCGCGGTGTGGTTGGTGATGATGTCCAGGTACACCTTCATGCCGCGCGCGTGCGCGGCCGCCACGAAGGCGCGCAGGTCCTGCTCGCCGCCGAAGTGCGGATCGACGGCGGTGAAATCGGTGATCCAGTAGCCGTGGTAGCCGGCGCTCTCGTCGCCCGCCGGGCCCTGCACCGGCTTGTTCTTGTAGATGGGCCCGAGCCAGATGGCCGTGGCGCCGAGACCCTGGATGTAATCGAGCCGCGCGGTCAGGCCGGCCAGGTCGCCGCCCTGGAAAAACCCCTTGTGCGTCGGGTCGAAGCCGGTAGCTAGACGATCGCCCGGCAGGTCGCCGCGGTCGTTGTCCGCCGTGCCGTTCGCGAAGCGGTCGGGCAGCACGAAGTAGACGATCTCATCCTCGGGCAGTCGGTCACGGTACCCCGGGGCCGCGTTCGCCGGTGCCGCGCTCAACGACGCCCAACCGGCCAGCGCGATCCACAACTTCCATCGGCGCATCGCTCCCCCACCCGCGGATTGAGTGGGCGCACTGTACTGCAACGCACCTGCCTTCCGCGCCATGCATACGTATGCGTCCTATTGGACGCGCATCGTCTTCATGAGGGCCAGCACCGCGTTGGCATCCGACTCGCCACCCTCGTTCCAGGCCACTTCGAACAGGTAGGGTTTCGTTCCCACGGTGATGGCGCCGGTGTAGCCGTCGGCGTACATGTCTTCCTTGTTCTTCGCGTGCAGCGCGGGGTTCGGATCGTGGGCCCGCACGTAGAAGCCGCGCGGCTTCGCCGCATCGACCGGCTTCTGCTCGTGATCGACGTCGAGCCCGCCGTTCTCGAGCGCGCGCGCCATGTTGCGCACGTAGATGCGCAGGTTGCCGAGGTCGCCGGTGAGCGTTGGGTGCGATGCCAGCGGCGCGATCATGGCGCGCCACTTCGTGGGGTCGGCGCCGTAAAACACCACCGAGCCGGGCGGTGAGTCCTCGGGCGCCCTGCCGACGACCCAGCCCGCGCGCCAGGCCAGCGTGATGGTCTCGCCGGTGCTGAGCTGGATGCGCTTGTCGGCCGCGCCGGCGACGCCCGCCAGGGCCGCCATCAGCAAAACCAGCAGCGCGGCGCGCTTGGACATCACGGTATCCTCCTCGAAGCGCGCGAGGGTATTAGTTAGAGACGGCGATGCGCAAGAACGCACGTCACATGGCGGACCATGCGGGCTCGACGCGATCGCCCGCCTGGCTCACGAGCGCGCGCTTGGCGACCTCCGGCACCGGGCCGGCGCCGGAGGTCGCGGTGGCGAGCAGCGCCAGGATCAGGCCGCCGGTGCCCTTCATCAGATGAAGCGGTTCACCAGGTTCTCGAGCATCTCCTGCCGGCCGGACTGCGGCTTCGGATTGATGTTGGCCGCCACCGCGGCGTCGGAGATCGACGCCAGCGTCGCGTCCTTGGCATGGATCTTCTGCCCCGCCTCGCCCGCCCACTTGGAGTAACGCTGCTCGACGAACTTGTCGATGCCGCCGTGCTCGATGAGCGCCGCCGCCGACAGCAGCGTGCGCGCCAGCAGGTCGAGCCCGCCGACGTGGCCGTGGAACATGTCGGCCGGGTCGATGGACTGGCGCCGCACCTTCGCATCGAAGTTGAACCCGCCGGTGGTGAAGCCGCCGGCCTTGAGGATGCGGTACATCGCCAGCGTCATGTCGAGCGGATCGTTGTGGAACTGGTCCGTGTCCCAGCCGTTCTGCGGATCGCCGCGGTTGATGTCGATGGAGCCGAAGATGCCGAGCGCATCGGCCATCGCGATCTCGTGGTCGAAGCTGTGGCCCGCGAGCGTGGCGTGGTTCGCCTCGATGTTCACCTTCACCTCGTTCTCGAGGCCGTTCTTCTTGAGGAAGCCGTACACGGTGGCCGTGTCGAAGTCGTACTGGTGCTTGGTCGGCTCGTGCGGCTTGGGCTCGATGAGGATGGTGCCCTTGAAGCCGATCTTGTGCTTGTGGTCCACGACGAGCTGCAGGAAGCGGCCGAAGTTCTTGAGCTCGGTCTTGAGGCTGGTGTTGAGCAGCGTGTCGTAGCCTTCACGGCCGCCCCACAGCACGTAGTTCGACCCGCCGAGGCGCTTGGTGGCGTCGAGGCAGTGGCGCACCTGCGTGGCCGCGAACGCCCAGACGTCCGGATCCGGATTCGTCGAGGCACCGCCCATGTAGCGCGGGTGCGAGAACAGGTTGGCCGTACCCCACAGTAGTTTGATGCCGGTCTCGGCCTGCTTCTTCTCGAGGCGGTCGACGGTCATCGCGAGGTGGTTGACGTGCTCCTTGATGTTCGCGGCCGCGGGCATCGCGTCGACATCGTGGAAGCAGTAGAACGGCGCGCCGAGCCTGCTGAAGAAGTCGAACGCCGCGTCCATTTTCATCCAGGCCGCGGCCTGGTCCATGACGCCCGCATTCCACGGCCGGTCGAAGGTGCCGGCGCCGAAGATGTCGACGCCATTCCACGCGAACGAATGCCAGTAGCACACGGCCGGGCGCAGGTGATCTTCCATGCGCTTGCCGAGCACGACCTGGTCTTTGTTGTAGTAGCGGAAGGCCAGCGGATTATCCGACTTCGGGCCTTCGTATTTGATCGGGGACACGGCGCCGAAATAGGACGCGGGCAAGGGTGTTGCGGTCGACATGGTCAAACTCCTCGAAATCTCGGTCGAAGGTCTTGGTAGATACTGGAAAAATTCCTGCGCTTCGGCGCCAGGCGCTCGATGTCGCGCGCATTGGGGTCGAGACGCGCGCGCACCGGCGGCGGCCTGCACACATCTTCCGCCCGCTCGCCCGTCTTGGCGAGGCGCGCCAGCCGGGCCGCGCCCGCCGCGGGCCCGACCTCGGAGCCGTCGCGATACACCAGCGGCCGCGCCAGCGCCGCCGCCAGCACACCGCCCCACCACATCGAGCGCGCGCCACCGCCGATGACGGAGATCTCGTCGATGGTCGCGCCGGCTTCGATGAGCGCGTCCAGCCCGTCGGCGAAAGCGAACGCGACGCCTTCGAGCACCGCCTGGCCGACGGCCGCCGCATCCGAATCGTGATTCAACCCGAACAACACGCCGCGCGCGGCCGGGTCGTTGTGCGGCGTGCGCTCGCCGGATAGATAGGGCAGGAAGATCTCGGGCCCGTCGAGACGGCCGCGCGCCTCCACTTTCGCGAGCAGCTCGGCCGCGTCCTTCAGGCCGGTGAGCGTCACCGCCCAGTCGACGCAGGAGGCGGCGGAGAGCATGACGCTCATCTGGTGCCACAATCCGGGCAGGCAGTGGCAGAACGCATGCACGGCCTTGGCGGGATTCGGCAGGAATTTCGGCGTGACGAGGAACAGCACGCCCGACGTGCCCAGCGAGAGGAACGCCTCGCCGGGTTTCACCACGCCGATGCCCGCGGCACCCGCGGCATTGTCGCCGCCGCCGCCCGCGACCGGCACGCGCTCCATGCCCCAGGCCTGCGCCACGTCCGCGCGCAGCGAACCCGTGGTGTCCGAGCCTTCGACGAGGCGCGGCATGTGCGATTCGGTGAGGCCGGTCGCGGCCAGCATCTGCGGGGACCAGGTGCGTTTCGCGACGTCGAGCCACAGCGTGCCGGCGGAGTCCGAGCAGTCGCTGGCCTTCTCCCCCGTCATCAGCAGGCGGATGTAATCCTTCGGCAGCAACACGCAGCGCGTGCGCTCGAAGATCTCGGGCTCGTTCTCGCGCACCCACACGAGCTTGGGTGCGGTGAAGCCGGGCATGGCGATGTTGCCGGTGATCTCGCGCGAGCGCGGCTGCGCCTTTTCGAGCGTGAGGCACTGCTGCTCGCTGCGGCCGTCGTTCCAGAGAATGGCCGGCCGCAGGGGCTTGTCCGACGCGTCGAGCAGCGTGGCGCCGTGCATCTGGCCGGACAGACCGACGGCCCTGACCGCCTTGCGATGCGCGGCTGGAAGCGCGGCGACCGCGGCATTGGTCGCGCTCCACCAGTCCGCGGGGTTCTGCTCCGACCAGCCCGCGTGCGGGCGGGAAACATTGAGCGGCGCGGAGGCCTGCTCCACGACGGTATCTTTGTCGTCGACGACGACGGCCTTGACACTGGACGTGCCGATATCGATGCCTAGAAACATTGAGCCCCCTTCAGCGGGCGGTAACGCTACCAGAAAGGCCGGCCGGTGTGGACCCTCCGGTTTCGTGGCGGCCTATGGTTTCGCGGCAGGAAGCGTGAACCGGGCCGGACAAAATGTCTCGATGCGATCATCGGCAAGCCACCGCGCCGCGATGCAGCCCGCGCCGACGCCCTCGAACGGCCGCGCGCCGAAGTTCGCCGTGAGCGTCACCTGGTTCGCGAAGCGGGTGCGCTGCACGAGCCGGTCCGGCGTCAGCCATTCGAACGAGGTGAGCGGCAGCGTCGCGATGCGCCCATGAAGCGGCGCAAAGAACTTCAGCAGCGCAGTGAAGGGCTGGCGTGCTTCGCGCAAGGCGCGCCGGTCCATCGCCCAGATGGAGGGCACGCCGTACAGCAACTCGAACAACTGGCGCGTCGGGGCGAGCGACGGCAGTTTCGCCATTGGAATCTCCCAGCGGTCGACGCTCACCAGCGCGTCGTGGAACACGGCCTGGTACAACGGCACGCGCACCGCCGCGTCGAACTTCGCGGCGCGAAAATTCGCGCTGGGCTCGTAGGGATCGAAGAACACTCTCGGGCGGTCGGGCGGCCACCACTTTCCCATGGGCTTGTCGGCGCCGCGGTTCTCCGCCCAGAGCACGCCGTTCTGCACGCTCACGCCGCCGTGCGCGAAATCGATCGCGGGCACGCTCCACGCGACGGCCTGTTCCGAGCCCAGCACCACTTTGCGGTCGCGCGCGTAGCGCAGGCGGGCGAGCCGGTTCTCACGGTCCTCGAACACCGTCATCGGGTGCGCGGGCGAGAAATCGTCGTAGAGCTCGCCGAATGCATCGACATCGACGAAGTACGAATTCGCGCCGTCGCGCAGCTGCCGGTCGACGCGGGTCGCGAGCGGCTTGAGCGTGGGCTCGGCGCGTGCGAATGCCTCGGATGACAGCTCGCAGCCGCGGTTCGCGAAGCCGGCCTTCGGCTTGCCATCGCGTTTCACGATGCACCCTTCCGGATAGAGTTTCCCCGGCCAGCGTGACACGCTGTCGCCGGTCGTCGGATCCTGCGCGTTCGCGAAGCTCTCGTACGGCCCGACGAGATAGCCGGCGCGAATCGCGGCGGTGACGAACTCCTTGCCGGCGAGCGTTTTCTGATCGTTCGACTCATCCTGGTCGTAGCCGATCCAGGCGCGCTGCACGCCGAGCTTCACGAGGTCGTCGATGAACTCCGTCTTTCGACCATCGCCCCAGACGTACATGTGCACCGCGCCCGCGAGCTTCGCAACGTCCGGGTGGTCCGCGATCTTCTGCTCGAGCGTGCGGAATTTCTTCTGTTCCACGAGCCAGGCGCGATAGTCGAGGGCCGGCGCGAGCGGAGCCGCGGCGCCGAAACCGATCTCGATCTCATAGGGCACATCGCCATCACGCGCCTGGAACTCGTGCCTGAGTGTGGCCGTGAGACGACGCTCGCGATCCGCGAGACACAGCTCGCTGCGCAGATCCGTGGACACGATGTACGTGAGCGTCCGATCGCCGAGGTCGAAACTCCAGAACGGCATCGACAGCGGACTGCTGAGTCCCAGGCACACGCCGGCGAGGCGCGCGCGCCACGCGTCATTCGTAAATGGAACGTACAGCCCCTCGCCCTCGGGCACGATGAGCGCGGACATGCGTTTCTCATCGCCCGTCGCCGGCCACTCGATCTGCGCGTCGCGGGTCGAGGTGAACCGCGCGTGCAGACGCCTGCCGCGCGCCGAGAGCTCCGCGCGGATGCCGGAATCCCCGAAGGTCCACGAGATGCCGTGATCGTCCTGGGTGAACTCGCGCACCGGCCGGGAAGTGCCACCCTGCGCGACCAGCAACGGCGCAGCGCCGGGCTGCAAGGCCGTGACCGCGAGCGTTTCGGGGTCGATTCGCGCGCGCCAGCCGTCGAGCTGGACTTCCGCCGCGAAGCCGGCGCTCGCGGGCAGCAGCATTCCGGCGACCACCAGCACCCTCATCACGTCAGTCACGAGGTGGCCGTGCGCGGTCGCGAGAACGCGCGTCGATGCGCTGGAAGAACCGGGCGCCGATCCATGCGGCGGTGCCGCCGATTGCGGCGGCCACGCAGCCACCGAAAAGATATCCGCCCACCCGGCCGAGGCCGGGTCCCATCCACGATTCGACCCAGACCATCGCCGCATAAATTGCTCCGAAGCCCAGCACGAGCTCGAGCACCACGCGCGGGATGAATGGCAGGACGTCTACGAAGCGCGCTTTCGGTCCTTCGAGCACCTCGTGGGGCGCCACCGCCACCAGCCACTCGAGATCATCGGGCCATGACCAGATGGCCGCGTCCGCGTCGAGGCGCGCGAGACGCGCCTGCGCCTCGGCTTCCGCCGGCGCGGGAAATATTGTCTGCCCGACGGCGGTGAGATCGGGCGGCCCGGCGAAGAAACACAGCGCCCAATGTCCTTCGAGCATTTCGCTTACACAGCGCCTCGCAAGCGGCCCCGGCGGCAGCACGTGCGCGCCATGATGTCGCGCCAGGTCGGTCAGAACGAGCACGCGATGTGGAAACACCTGCGCGAGTGCATCGACCAGCAGTGCCTTGCGCACCGTCGGCCTGAGCATTCGCAGGCCTGGTTCGCGCAACCACCAGGTTCCCAAGGCCCGCGTGGGCCGCAGGCGGCCCGGATGCATCGACGGAACGCGGATGATCTCGTTCGCCATCGCACTCGCGTCAATCCGTGCCGTTCACCTGGCCGATGCGGTCGGCCGACTGGCGGGTGAGCATCCATTGCGGATATTCGCCGGGCAGCGCGGACGCCTCGTCGATCGCGTGCAGCTGCTCCGGGCTGAGCTCGAGTTCGCTCGCGGAGATGTTGTCGAGCAGCTGTTCCTGATTCTTCGCGCCGAGGATCACCGAGGTGACGTGCGGCTGCGCCAGCAGCCAGGCCAGCGCCACCTGCGCGACCGAGACCAGGTTGTCATCGGCGATGGGCCGCAGCACGTCGAGGATGCGCCACACGCGCTCTCGATCCACCGGTGGGAAGTCGAGCGTCGCGCGGCGCGCTCCTTCGGGTTTGTCGTTTTCCCGTGAGAACTTGCCGGACAGCAATCCGCCGGCGAGCGGGCTCCACGGCAGGATCGCGAGATTCTGATCCTTCGCGAGCGGCACGATCTCGCGCTCGATGTCGCGCCCCGCGAGCGAGTAGTACATCTGCAGGCTCTCGAATCGCGCCAGACTCTTCTTGTCCGAGATCCACAACGACTTGGTGATCTCCCACGCGGCGAGATTGCACAGCCCGGTGTAGCGCACCTTGCCGGCGCGCACACAATCGTCGAGCGCATCGAGCGTCTCTTCGAGCGGCGTGAACGGATCGCGGCCGTGGATCTGGTACAGGTCGATGTGGTCCGCCTGCAGGCGTTTCAGACTGGCATCGACGGCCTGCAGGATGTGCCCGCGCGACAGGCCGATCTGGTTCGGCCCGGGGCCCATGCGCAGCAGCACCTTGGTGGCAAGTACGTAGGACTCGCGCGGCAGCGCGAGCATCTTGAGCGCGTTGCCGGTGACGATCTCGGAGCGGCCGTTCGAGTAGAAGTCGGCGGTGTCGATGAAGTTGATGCCGCGATCGAAGGCGGTGCGGATGATTTCGGTGACGTCATCCTGGCTGACGCCGGCCACCGTCGCCCACATGCCCTCGCCGCTGCCGAAGGTCATGCCGCCGAGACACATCTCGGAAACGATCAGACCGGTATTGCCCAGCTTCCGGTAGCGCATGTAGATACTCCGTTCGAGATTGAATGGAGTATGCGCGTGCGCGCGGGGCCGGGTAAGGGCCCAGCGCGCCGCGCTTCAAATCAACGCAGCTGCCAGACGATACTGAGCGTCGTCGACGAAATGGTGTTGTCAGTCTGCTCGAAGCCGACTCCGAAATTCAGATCGCCGACATCGGCCAGGCGATACTCGAAGCGCAGCAGCGCGCCGTCGAGCTTGGTCTGCACACCGAAGCCGAACACCGGCGCGAAGCCGTTGTCGCTCGTGGAGGCGCGAACCGGATCGTTCGCCAGGTCGTCGAAGTCTCCCACCCCAACGCTGGTTTCGGCGCGCCAGCCGAGGAACCCGCCGCGGCCGAACAACGAGAATTTGTCGGTGACCCACCAGGAGAACACAGCGGTGGCGTCGAGCCCCTTCACGTCGTTGTGGACGTTGAAGAACGCCGGTTGGTCGGGGACGGCGGGCGCAGGGGGCAACGGCTGCGGAGGAACGACTGAAACCAGCTCGGCGAACTCGGGCACGAACTGGTTGAACTCCGTGCCACTGAGCAGACCTACCTCGACCGCGAACCACTTGTTGAGCGTGTAGCCACCGAACAGGCCGTATCCGAATCGATCTTCGTTGGTCTTGACCGTGCCGAAGCCGCCAGCGCTGAAATCTCCCTCGAGCTTGTCCGATGCGATGGACATGCCGAGGCGCCAGCCGCGCGAATCGTCCGCGAAAGTGGGCGAAGCAAGCGTTCCCGCCAGTGCCAATGCCCCGAGAACTGTTGCCTTACGCATCTCGCCACTCCTCCTGGTTGACATATGTCGGCGAGCATAGCCGAAGGGTACCAGGCAAAAAACGTGCGCTCGTCACGTTTTACGGCGCTTTGGTACTCGGATTTCGAGCTGATTTCACAGCCCGCTCAGGCGCTGTTCCACCGGCGCGAGGGCCGGCAAGCCGTTTTCGGCCGCTGCCAGGTAGAAATAGGCGCAGCTCGAGTAATCGTCGACGCGTTCGAAGAGGTTGGCGTTCGGCAGATGCTTCAGGTCGAGCTCGCGACGTCCCTCGCCCGCCGCGTACAAGGGCGGCGTCACCGGCTTCTCGGGCGTGCCGTCGTTGCTCCACAGGAATCCGATCTGCTGGATCGTCACGCGGATGTCCTTGCGAAAATACACCGGGTCGTTCACGTGATAGCGATAGAACGCATAAAGCTGCTTGTCGTGATCGGCGAGCGGCGCGCCCTGGTACAGATGCGAGTACGCATTCAACCCGTAGCCGGTGCCGATGTAGTCTTCGGCGCCGGTGCCGGCCAGGGTGGGAAGCGCACGGTCGCCGTCGAGATAGATCTTCACCTCGCCCTCACCCCACCACGTGCTGCCATAACGCCGGCCGTTCACGATCACGCCGACGTTCACGCCGAGGTAGCGGCCCGCGCCCGCGAGGCGCGGCAGGATCTCGAAGTCGCGTTGCATGGTGGTCGGGTTCTCGCGCCGGAAGTGCGCGTGGAAGTACAGCGCATCCGCCCGGTGCCGGTCGCCGAGGGTGTAGTCGATGTCGTAGTACACCTGCGGCTGCGCCTGGTCGGTTTCGTTCGTCAGCACGATGCGCATGCCGCTGCGGAACGGCATCGGCACGCTCGCATTGAAGCTGCGGCCTTCGGGGCTCGAGAACAGCGCGGACTGGAACGGCACGATGCGTCCCAGCCCCACGCCGAAGAAGTCACCGAGCGGCGCGCTCACCGCCGGAGTCTTCGCACCATCCCAGTACATGTCGATGCGCATGCCGCGCAGCATCTTCGGGCTGCGGTCGTTGAGCGTCATCCAGATGCGGCGCACCGTACCGCTGGCGTTGGTGACCTCCGCGAGCGTGCGCTGCTTGCCCGCCTCGAGCGTGAAGAACGGCGCGCCCTTGCGGCCCGCGTTGGCGGTGGCACCCGCCGCGCGCTGGCCGGTGGGGTTCTCCGGGCTGGCCCAGCGCGACTCGACACCCTCGGGAAGCTCGTACAGCGCCTGGGCGTCCGCCGCCGATGAGAACCCGATGACCATGATCGACCAGACACCCAGCAACGCACGCATAGTGGCCTCCATCCTCGAGAGCTACAGATGCTGTTCCGCCCCGCGCAGGACTTTCTCGAGCGTAGTGATGTACTGCTCCGACACCTTGATGGGATCGAGCGAGCGCGGATCGTTCGAGGTCTGTGCCACCGCCGTGAAGCTCAGGAACTCGTCCACGCTGCCGTAGCTCGCCGGGAGGATGGCGTAATACTTCTCGACGGCGCCGGGCAGCACCTCCACTTCCCAGCCGATGCCGCCGATGTCGTCGCCCATGAACAGCTCACGCGCATGGGCCGGCCGCTTGCCGAGCTTCGGCACGTCGGCCGGGTAGTTGAACCCCACCACGCGTGCGCCCTTGCCGATGTGCGAGGCTTCGCGCTTGCGGATCTCCGCGAGCAGCTGCGCGAACAGCTTGATCAGCAGCGAGTTCTTGAATTCCTTGCGGATGGGCTTGAACCATTTGTCGAACTCGCCGCCGTCCGAGGGCAACCCCTCGAGCACGCCGCGCACGATGTTGCCGAACACGATGACGTTGCGAAAGCCGGCCGGCCGTTGCAAGGGGTGCTTGTCCTTGAGCACGAAATAGCCCTGGAAGGCCGTATCCAGGGCCTCACGGGTCCGCTGCAGGTATTCACGCGCCAGAACAGTCACGCGGCGATTATGCAGTGTCCGGCGCACGATCGAGAACGCCTTCACGCCGCGATATGTTCGCTCGCAATCTGGTGACCCACCGCGGCTCGCGGTACGCTCGCGCGCATGAGCAATGCCGTCGTGACTCCCACCGCGCTCACCTCCGCGCAATGCCGTGCCGGCCGCGCGCTCATCGACTGGACGCAGCAGCAATTGTCACAGGCCGCGGCCATCGACCTGCAGACCATCGCCGATTTCGAAAAGCGCTTCCGGGCCGCCGACGAAACCACGCGACGCCGCCTGCGCGCCACGCTGGAGGCCGCCGGGGTCGTGTTCGTCGCCGAGAACGGCGGCGGCGCGGGTGCGCGGCTCAAGTTCAGCCGCGAGGAAGTGTGGGAAGTGAATCGCTGGGAAGACGAAGGCGGCGTCGCCGGCGAGGACGACATCCCCTGAACCTGGAATAAAAGGGGACAGATCTATTTTTCGCAAATTGATTCGATTCCCAGCCTTTTCCGAAAAATAGATCTGTCCCCTTTTTCCGGCTACGCGCGCACTCCGGCGGTTTTCAGGATTTCCGGCACCTCGGCTTCCCAGCCGATGGCCATGATGTGCACGCCCTGGCAGATGCCCTTCATCTCGCGCACCACCTTCGCGGCGAGCTCGATGCCGCGCTGGCGCGTGGCGCCGATGCGCGCGGCATCGTCCATCGCCTTCATCATCTCCGGCGGCACCACGACGCCGGGCAGGTTCGCGTTCAGCCACGGCCCGCTCTTCTCGGACTTGAGCGGAATGATGCCCGCGAGAATCGCGACGCCATCGGGCTTAAGCGCATCGATGAAGCGCTTGAGCTGGTCGGCGTGATACACCGCCTGCGTCTGCAGCATCTTCGCGCCCGCACCGATCTTGCGGCGCGTGTTCTCGATCTCGGCGTCGAACTTCGCCGCGCCGGGGTTGGCGGTGGCGCCGAGGAACAGGTCCGGCGTCCCCGCGAGTGCGTTGCCCGCGTGGTCCTTCCCCTGGCGCAAAGCCTCGGCCGCCGCCAGCAGGCCCGAGGCGGTGAGGTCGAACACGGCCTTGGCGTCCGGATGGTCGCCGACCGCGGTCGAGTCGCCGCCCATGAACACGAAGTTGCGCAGCCCCAGCGCCGCCCCGCCTAACAAGTCCGACTGCACGGCGATGCGATTGCGGTCGCGGCTCACGATCTGGACGACGGTTTCGATGCCGCGCTCGAGCAGCAGCTTGCCCACGGCCTTGGGGTCCATGGTCATGCGCGCGCGCGGTGACTCGGTGAGGTTGATGGCATCGACGGCGCCACGCAGCAGCTCGGCCGCCGCAAACAGCTTCGACAGATCGGTGCCCTTCGGGGGCGTGAGCTCGCCGGTGACGACGAACTTCTTGGCGGCGATCTTGGCCGCGAGACCTGAACTCATGGGCCGGATACTGACATGCCGCGCCCGGGTTGGGGGTGCGCGGCCCGCACGCATTCATAGAATCGCACTATCAAAGCGGCCGGCAACGTCAAACAGGCTTCAGCAGGCGGATCGCGGCAGCCGCGGTGGGCACGAGCCCGGCGCCGCCGGCCGCGACGTGTGTCACGATCTGCCGCCGCATGCGCGGGTCCCAGAAGCGCGTGATGTGAGAGCGCACGCCCTCCGCGGCCACGGCCTTGTCGGGCTCGGAATCGAAGAAGGCGGCGATGTCGTTGGCCATGTCGACCAACCTCTGCACGTTCATGACGTCGTCGGCTCGGCGGGCACGCTGGCGCGCCGCCGCAGCTGCCAGGAGGCCGGCTGCGCCACCTTCACCACCTGCACCGCCGTCACTTTGTACTCGGGGCAGTTCGTCGCCCAGTCGGAATTCTCGGTGGTGATCAGGTTCGCGCCCGACTCCGGGAAGTGGAACGTCGTGTAAACGACGCCGGGCGCCACGCGATCCGTGATCTCCACCCG
>JBIOZI010000155.1:0-4572 GCA_044871085.1 Steroidobacteraceae bacterium
GGTCCTTCGCGTAGTCGAGGAACACCTTTGGATACATGAGGTAGGACGCGAACTGCGTGTCGGTCGCGGCGCGGCCTAACTTCTCGTCGAGCTTCCTGCGCTCCGCAACGAGGTCGAGCGGCGCCATCAGCGCGCCGGGACGCTGTTCGAGCGGCTTCTGATCCTTCAGCACCTTCTTCTGGATTCCCGGCGGCCAGCCGCCCTCGGGGCGGCCCAGGTCGCCGCGCATCATCTGCACGACACTCTCAGGAAATGCGACTTCGAAGTTGGGGTCGACGACCTGCTCTTTCGTGAGGCCCGACGACACCATGAGGATCGCCATGTCGCCCACGACCTTCGACGAAGGCGTGACCTTCACGATGTTGCCGAACATCTGGTTCACGTCGGCATAGGCCTGCGACACCTCGGGCCAGCGGGAATCGTCGAGGCCGACGGAACGCGCCTGCTCCTTGAGATTCGTGTATTGACCGCCGGGCATCGCGTGCACGTAGACCTCGGATGCGCCCGCGCGCATGTCGCTCTCGAACGCGAGGTAGTTCTTGCGCACCTGCTCCCAGTACATCGAGATGGCGCGCACCGAGCCGTGGTCGATGCCGGGGTCGCGTTCGCTGTAGCGCAGCGCTTCGATGATGGAGCCGAGATTCGGCTGCGAGGTGAAGCCGGACATGGCGTCTATCGCGCCGTCGACCGCATCGCAGCCGGCGGCCACGGCCGCGAGCACCGACGCGGCGGCGATGCCCGAGGTGTCGTGCGTGTGGAAGTGCACGGGTAGTTTGAGCTCGTTCTTGAGCGCCTTGACCAGCGTGTACGCCGCGTTCGGCTGGCACAGGCCGGCCATGTCCTTGATGCCGAGGATGTGCGTGCCGGCCGCCTTGAGCTTGCGGCCCATCTCGAGGTAGTAGTCGAGCGTGTATTTCTTCTCGTTCGGCGAGGAGAGATTGCCCGAGTAGCAGATGGCCGCCTCGCACAGCTTGCCGGTGTCGCGCACGGCATCGATGGCCACGCGCATGTTGTCCACCCAATTGAGCGAATCGAACACGCGGAACACGTCGATGCCCGACGCCGCGGCCTGCTTCACGAAGGCCTTCACGACGTTGTCCGGGTAGTTGGTGTAGCCGACGGCATTCGCGGAGCGCAGCAGCATCTGCAGCAGCAGGTTGGGCATGGCCGCGCGGAACTGCTCGAGGCGCGACCACGGGTCCTCGCGCAGGAAGCGCATCGCCACGTCGAAGGTGGCGCCGCCCCAGCACTCCACCGAGAACAGCTGCGGCAGCATGTGCGCGTAGTACGGCGCGATCGCCGTCATGTCGGACTGGCGCATGCGCGTGGCGAGCAGCGACTGGTGCGCGTCGCGCATCGTGGTGTCGGTGATGAGCACGTGCTGCTGCGCCATCATCCACCGCGCGAAACCCTCGGCGCCGAGCTCGTCGAGCTTCTGCTTGGTGCCCGGCGGCGGCGCCTTGGCCACGTTGACCTTCGGCATGCGCGCCAGCGTCATCTGCTTCGGGCGGATGCGGCCCTTCACCTCGGGGTTGCCGTTGACGATGGTCTCGCCGATGAACGAGAGGATGCGCGTTGCCCGGTCGCGCTTTTTCTCCCACTTGAACAGCTCGGGCGTCTCGTCGATGAACTTCGTGGTGTATTCGGCGTGCGCGAACTTCGGGTGCGTGATGACCTGGTCGAGGAAACGCAGGTTCGTGGCGACGCCGCGGATGCGGAACTCCCACAGCGCGCGATGCATGCGCGCGATGGCCTCGAGGGGGTTCGGCGCCCAGGCCGTCACCTTCACGAGCATCGAGTCGTACGAACGCGTGAGGATGGCGCCGGCGTACGCGGTGCCGGCATCGAGGCGGATGCCGAATCCGGCCGGCGAGCGATACGCCGTGATTTTGTCGTAGTCGGGCGAAAAGTTGTTCTCGGGGTCTTCGGTGGTGACGCGGCATTGCAGCGCGTGCGAGGTGAGGTGGATGTCGGCCTGCGCCGGCACGCCGCTCGCCTCCTCGCCGATTCGCGCCCCATCCGCTATGCGGATCTGCGCCTTCACCAGGTCGATGCCGGTGACGGCTTCCGTCACGGTGTGCTCGACCTGGATGCGCGGATTCACCTCGATGAAGTAGAAGCTGGCGGTCTCGGCGTCCTGGAGGAATTCGACCGTGCCGGCGTTGCGGTAGCGCACGGCGCGCCCGATCTGCAGCGCGTAGCCGCAGAGCTCATTGCGCTGCTCGGTAGTTAGGAAGGCCGCCGGCGCGCGCTCCACCACCTTCTGGTTGCGCCGCTGCACGGTGCAGTCGCGCTCGAACAGGTGCACGAGGTTGCCGTGGGTGTCGCCCAGTATCTGCACCTCGATGTGGCGCGCCTTGCGGACCAGCTTCTCCAGGTAGACCTCGTCGTTGCCGAAGCCCGCCTTGGCTTCACGGCGCGCGACGGGCAGCAGCTCCGCGAGCTGCGCATCGCTCTCGATGACGCGCATGCCGCGGCCGCCACCGCCCCAGCTCGCCTTGAGCATGACGGGATAGCCGACCTTCGCCGCCGCCTGCTTGCAGGCCTCGATGTCCGCCGGCAGCGGCGCGGTGGCCGGCATCACCGGCACACCGGCGGAAGTAGCTAGATTGCGAGCCGCCACCTTGTTGCCGAGCGTGCGCATGATCTCGGGCGTGGGGCCGACGAACAGCACGCTCTCGCGGTTGCAGGCCTCGACGAACTCGGGGTTCTCGGACAGGAAGCCGTAGCCCGGGTGGATCGCGTCCGCCTTCGCCTCGACCGCGATGCGCAGGATGTCCTCGATGTCGAGATAAGCATCCACCGGGGCCTTGCCGCGACCCACGAGGTAGGCCTCGTCCGCCTTGGTCCGATGCAGCGAGAAGCGGTCTTCCTGCGAGTTGATGGCGATCGTGCGGATGCCGAGCTCGTTGGCGGCGCGCATGACGCGGATGGCGATTTCACCGCGGTTGGCAACGAGCAGGCTGCGGATTCGAGTCAGCATGAATGGCGTCTTCTAATATGATTCCCCGGACCGGGAATCTTAACGAAAAAGGTGGGCGGAAAATGGGGAGTGGCCCCTTTTGCATCTTTGGGGCCTGTCCCCATTTTCCCGCCCACCTTTCAATTTGGTGCCGGTGACGCTCTCGCTGCACTCATGACGTGCGCATTCGGAGAAGACATGTTCGCCATCGCCATTCACGGCGGCGCCGGCTCGCTGCCTCGGGACAGCCGCAGTGCCGAGCACGAGCGGCTGTATCTCTCGGGACTCGAAGCCGCGGTCGACGCGGGTTACGCGCTGCTGGAGCACGGGGCCACGAGCCTCGATGCGGCGGTGGCCGCGGTACGTGTCCTGGAGGACAACCCGTTGTTCAACGCGGGACTCGGGGCGGTGCTCGATCGCGACGGCATCGCCGAGCTCGATGCGTCGGTCATGGACGGCCGGACGCTGGGCGCAGGCGCCGTCACGGGCCTCAAACACGTCAAGAATCCGATCGACCTGGCGCGACTGGTGATGGAGAAGTCACCGCACGTCATGCTCGTGGGTGCCGGCGCCGAGGAGTTCGCGCGCCTGCAGGGCGTGGAGCTGGTGTCGAACGAGTACTTCCGCACGTCGGTCCGCGAGCAGCAGTTGAAGCGGCTGCTGCGCGGGGCCGCCGAGAAGGAGAACGATCTTGCGGCCATCATCAGCATGGGCACCGTGGGCGCGGTGGCGCTCGATGCGCACGGCCACCTCGCCGCGGCGACTTCCACCGGCGGGATGACGGGCAAGCGCTGGGGGCGCGTCGGCGACTCACCCATCATCGGCGCGGGCACGTACGCCAACGACGCGGGCTGCGCGGTGTCGGCCACGGGGCACGGCGAGTATTTCATCCGCGCGGTGGTGGCGCACGACATCAGCGCGCAGGTGGAATACCTGAAACGCCCGCTGCGCGCGGCGGTCGATTCCGTGCTCGGCAAGATGGCCACGCTGGGCGGCAACGGCGGAGTCATCGCCATCGACGCGCGCGGCGACGTCGTCCTGGAATTCAACAGCGAGGGGATGTTCCGCGGCGCGCGCACCTCGGCGGGCCGGCGCGAGGTGGCTATCTACCGCTGAGCCGCGAGCCGGCGCAGGTTGCGCACCTTGTGCGCCAGGCGATGACGAGCACGGCGACCACCGCGGCGAATGCCGCCCATCCGGCCGGAAGGCGCGGCCGCTCCAGGCCCGAGCACGCCACGAACGCCAGGCCGGCGACGTACAGCCCGACCCAGACGATGTTCCAGCGCCGGGCACTGCGCCCGGTGGTCACCCACTCGAAAGCAACGCGAGCTAACTAGCCGTCTTGCTGAGCGGCGCTTCGCTGCCGCGAATGGGCAGCACGGTGGTGGCGGCGGGATCCATGCGATTCGAGCCCTGCTCCGCGGCGACGTAGCGGTCGCGCCCCTGGTGCTTGGCCGCATACAGCGCCTGGTCGGCGAGCTGGATGGCCGCGTCGTGCGACGCCAGGCGATACGCATCCACCGACACGACGCCGACGCTCACGGTGACATACGGCTGCGTCTCGGAGCTGGCATGCGGGATGCGCAGCTCGCGCACCGCCGTCAGCAGGC
>JBIOZI010000156.1:0-3437 GCA_044871085.1 Steroidobacteraceae bacterium
GGCATCGGCGCCAGCGCCGCTGCCGTAACTCACGTCCACATAGTCGAATTCACCACCCGTGAAATGCGCAGCGCGGGTGCCGTCGAGTGCAAATGCCTCGAGGCCTGCGGTACCGGCGGACACCAGCACCAGGCTTCGTTTGGGATCGGAGGGGTGGATCCAGAATGCAACGTCGTTGCCGTTGTCCTGCGCACTACCCGCCGTTTCCGCTGCCACCTGCACTTGCGCCGCAGCCGGAGCCGCATGAGCCGCTGATGCAGAGGGTTCCGGTGATTTGCGTCCGCAGCCGGCCAGGACGGCAGTGCCAATGAGCAGGGCGAACGAAATGCGATTCAACATACCGTTACTTCCGTTTGGAATTTTCGTTCCAACGTTTTATATTGTTGGAACACAAATTTCAAGCGGCCCCGACCGGGGCCGTCCTGACCGCCGCGAAGGATATGGCATACCCATGAGACAACCTGAAGAAATGGCCCGAAAGGCCGTGCGTGAACTTGGACATTTCATCGGTGGCAAGCCGGTCATCGGACGCTCCGGACGGCACGCCCCGGTATTCGACCCGTCCCTGGGGAGCCACAGTGCCAACGTAAGCCTGGCCGATGCAGCCGAAGTCGACCGCGCGGTTGCCGCCGCCCAGGCAGCGTTCGGGGGCTGGTCGAATACGACGCCGCTGCGGCGTGCTCGGGTTTTATTCGAGTTCAAGAATCTGCTCGAGACGCATCGCGACGAGTTGGCCGCGATGATCAGTGCCGAACACGGCAAAGTATTCTCCGATGCGCAGGGTGAAGTGACGCGCGGCCTCGAGGTCGTGGAGTTTGCCTGCGGTATCCCGCATCTCCTGAAAGGAGAATTCAGCGCGGATGTTGGCACCGGCGTCGACAGCTGGTCGCTGCGTCAGCCACTGGGTGTGTGCGTGGGCATCACGCCCTTCAACTTTCCGGCGATGGTACCGATGTGGATGTTTCCGATCGCGATCGCGGCCGGGAACACTTTCGTGTTGAAGCCTTCCGAGAAGGACCCCTCTTGCCCGCTTCGTCTCGCCGAACTACTCACGCAGGCGGGCGCGCCGGATGGCGTGTTCAACGTGCTCAATGGCGACAAGATCGCCGTCGACGCCCTGCTCGCTCACCCGCATGTCAAAGCCGTCAGCTTCGTTGGTTCCACGCCGGTAGCCCGGGCCGTGCAGCGCGGCGCGATCGAACACGGCAAGCGCGTCCAGGCTCTGGGCGGTGCGAAGAATCATGCCGTCGTGATGCCCGACGCAGACATGGACTTCGCCGCGGACGCTCTGATGGGCGCTGCCTACGGTTCCGCGGGCGAGCGATGTATGGCGATATCCGTCGCGGTGGCCGTGGGCGATTCCGCCGACAATCTGGTGGCCGCGCTCACGCGCCGGCTGCAGAAGCTGCGAGTCCGCGACAGCCGCGACCGAGATGCCGACATGGGGCCATTGGTGACGCGCGAACATCGCGACAAGGTTCGCGGCTACGTCGATCTCGGCTGCCAGGAGGGTGCGACGCTGGTCGCGGATGGTCGTGGCTTTTCCGCGCCTGGACTCGAGAACGGATTTTTTCTGGGCGCGACGCTGTTCGACCAGGTGAAGCCATCGATGCGGATCTATCGCGAAGAAATCTTCGGTCCCGTCCTGTGCATCACGCGAGTCCCAACGCTGGCCGCAGCACTGGAGCTCGTGAATTCACATGAGTTCGGCAACGGCGCTTCCATCTTCACGAACGACGGGCGCGCCGCGCAGGAGTTTTACCGCAACGTCGAAGCCGGCATGGTCGGCATCAACGTTCCCATCCCCGTCCCGATGGCCTTTCACAGTTTCGGTGGCTGGAAGCAATCCTTGTTCGGGGACATGCACGTACACGGCCCCGAGGGAGTTCGCTTCTACACGCGCCAGAAGACAGTCACGTCACGCTGGCCGAAGAGCGGCAGCAGCGTCGCGGACTTCGTGATGCCGACAATGAAGTGATTCAGTCGCGAAGGCGAACGCGCCAGATACTGGCGGCGAGCAGCATGGAGACGACCGAAGAACCGATCCAGAACCAGATCACGGCGTCGAAGTCGTAGGTTCGTACGCCGTCGATCAAGGTCATGCCTCGTTCGATCAGGTGGCCGCTGACGTTCTCCTGCACGGCCGCGCCGATGTAACTGAAGATGCCGATGAGGCCCATCGCCGCACCAGCGACGCGTTTCGGACAGATGTCGACGGCAAACAGGCCGCCAAGTGAGGTGACCAGTCCCGTGAGGCCCATGCCGAACAACAACAGGCCGGCGATGAGCACGGTGGTGTTCGCCGGGCCGAAGAAGATCAGCAGCAGTCCGCCCAATTCCAGTATGGCGAACAGCAGGTTCGCGGGCGGGCGGCGCGCCTTGAACACCGTGTCGGAAATGAAGCCATACGCCACTGCGCCGGCCATGCCCGCGATAGTGCTGATCATCAGCAACGTACCTGCCATCGGCAACGAATAGCCGCGCGCCTCCTGTAGATAGAGCACTCCCCAGGAGTTGATGGCATATCGCGTGACGTAGAGCGTTGCGCTCGACAGTGCCAGCACCCAGATCGCAGGGATCTTCAGGATCGAAAGCTGGGTCGCGAACACGCTCTTCGGTTGCACGGCTGGCGCCGTGTAGTGATCGTTTCGCCACTCCGCCACCGTGGGCAGCCCCAGCGTGAGCGGCCTGTCCTGCAACAGCACGTACGCCATCGCTGCCGTTCCCAGGCCGAACAGCGCCGGGATCAGGAAGCCCCAGTGCCAGCCGAGATACGCGACGATGGTACCGACCACGAGGAAAGTCAGCCCTTCGCCTATCGAGTGCGCCGTGCTCCAGATGCCGTACATGCGTCCGCGCTCGCGGTTGCTGAACCATGCGGTCATCGCGACGACGCCACCCGGCGCACCGAGACTCTGGAACCAGCCGATCAATCCCCATAACACGACGGAGAGAGTGACCGCGGTCGAGAACCCCATGCCAATGTTGCACAGCGCGCTCAACGCGAAGCCAGCTGCCAGGAATCGCTTCATGTTGGCGTGATCCGCCAGGAAGCCGTTGGTCAGTTTTCCGATGGCGTACGTATAGAAGAGTGCAGAGCCGATGAGGCCCAGTTCGGCCGGACCGAAGATGCCGGCATCGATCAGCGGCTTCTTGACCACGCCGAGCGCGAGCCGGCACGTGTAGATGACGCCGTAACCCAGCGTGATCGCGATCATGATGCGCAGCCGATGGCGGCGGAACAGCGAATTGACCGTAGCGGCATCGTGAGCCAGCGGCTTGTCCGCTCCGGTCGCGAAAAAGCGCAGGAATGCGCTCAAGTGACGCTGATCCAGCTGCCTGAAGCGGCCGCGAGCTCGATGGCGGTCATCACCTGTTGAACACGCAATCCTTCGGCGAAATCAGGTGAGGCCGGAGTATTGGTCCGAATGGCACGC
>JBIOZI010000157.1:0-6592 GCA_044871085.1 Steroidobacteraceae bacterium
GCGGCGCGCGGCCCGGATGCGCGAATCGGCATCCCGAGCTGCCCGTGTCGGAATGCAACCCGTGCGCACGGCGCGCGCTCCTGCGCATGGCAGAGCCGCCGCGGCTCCACGCAGCGTTAGTTAGTTAGACGGCGGCGCGCCCCGCGCCATCCGGCAGAATTTTCCGGCTCGGTTGTAAACCGGTACGGACTAAGGGTGCGCGCGACCGCCGCCGGCGGGCGGAATGCGTCGCCCGCCATGGTCCACGAATTGCACCCGTTCGAGCCTGCGCGCGACGTGCGCGCAGTCCATCCGGAGATCCACATGCGTTTGTTAGTCACCGTGTCGGCGATGCTCGCCGTCGCGGCACCGGGCCAATCTGCGGTGATGCCGCCGGCGCCCGCGGTCGCGGCCGAAACCTCCATCAAGAACATACGACTCCACTGGGAAGGGAGCGCCGGCGCATCCTGGTATGAGGTCTGGTATCGCCCGAACGCGGCCGGCACCTACAGACGCGTTCTCGCGGACATCCCCGCCTCCAGAACCGAGGCGGAATTCCGCATCTCGGTGCACCTGCTCGACTGGGCAGGCGCGCGCTACCAGGTGGCGGCGTGCAACCGCACGGGATGCACGCGGTCGGCGCCCGTGTCGGTGTCCGGCCTGCGCGAGGCGGCCTCCGGCAACTTCAAGGCGGCGGTGCCGATGGATGCCGGATACCTGGGCGACGACGTGGACCTCAGCCCCGGCGGCACGAGCTTCGTCGCGGCCCAGCCAAACTACTTCGACTGGCTCGAAGGGTACAACGAGGACGACGACGGCATCGGCGCGGCGCTCGTGTTTCGCCGCAACGGCGACGGTACCTGGCTCGAGCGCGCGAAGCTGCGACCGGCACTGCAACAGGTGAACGGCGGGCGCGACATGCGCGTCGCCATCAGCGCGAACGGGAATCGGGTGGTCATGGGCCTGCCCGGCGCCACGCATGCGGCGGGAGATCCGAACACGGGCGAGGTGTACGTGTTCACCGGCAGCGGCGCGGCGTGGAACCGTACGCGCATCCCGACGGTGGCGGGCGGACGGTTCGGAGCCTGGGTGGGCATCAACGATGCCGGCGACGTGGTGGCGGTCAGGGGCAACCGCGGCGTCAGCCTCTATCGCCTTGCCGGCGGCGCCTGGACGCGCGTGCGCACGTTGAACGACTCGTCGGCGCGGATCGAGTCGTGCCCCCGCGGGCTGCTGACGCGCGACGGCGGTGCAGTCGTCGAGAGCTGCTACACCGGCGCAAGCGCGCAGTCACCGGCCACGCAGTACGTGCGCATCCACTCCGGCACCGGCTGGTCGGCGCGCGAGGAGATCGACCTCGCATTTCCAGCCGGACGGACCGCGGACCTGCGTTGTGCCATCGGCGCAGACCGCGGCGGCAATGTCGTCGCGGCACAGAGCTTCGACGGCGCCCTCAACGTGAAACTGTTCCGGCGCCGCGCCGGCGTCCTGGAGCTCGAGACCACGCAGTATGCGGGCGAGTGGCAGGCGCAATTTCCCGGGTATTCGACCTACGGCGAGAGCATCGCGGTGAGCGGTGACGGCAAACTACTCGCGGTGGGCGACACCCGCGACCTCGCCGAGGGCTTCGGCGTGCTCACCCCGCCGATCTCGCTGCGGGAGGGCGACCCCGGCGGCGCCGTTTATGTCTACCAGCACAGCGCGGGATCGTGGGCGTTGCGGTCGCTGGTGAGAGCCGGGTATCCGTACGGCTGGGATGGCAATTCGGCGTCCACGTTCGGTCAGGACGTGGCGCTGTGCGCCAGCGGGGCGACTCTGCTCGTCGGTCAGCCGCGCGAGTCGAGCGGCGGTCAGGGCATCGATAGCTGGCAGTTCAGTGCCCTGGGGTGGCCATTCAACGGCGCGGCGTTCCTGTACTAGCAACCGGGCGACGGGCGGCCGCCGAGCGCGCATCGGCGGCCGCCCTCGAGCAGCGGGAGTTGCGTTGGCCCAGCAACTGGAGACTGCTCAAGGATCCCTGCGCGAAAGTCGCCGCCGTTCTATGCTTCGCGTCCGGTCTTTCCCGGATTCATCGCAAGCGAAAACAAATGAACAATCATCTCGCGCGGCAGGGGCTTCTGTGTTTGTTGGCGGTGTTCGCCGGCTTCCCATCGGCGCAGGCCGCCGACGCGCCGCCCCGCGCCCGGGTGGAAGCCACCATGAAGCGCGCCACGCAATTCATGGTCGACAAGGTCGCGTATCGCGGCGGCTATCTGTGGAATTACCTGCCGGACATGTCCCGGCGCTGGGGTGAGATGGAGGCGCGCGAGACGATGATCTGGCTGCAGCCGCCGGGCACCTCCAGCATGGGACACGTGTTCCTCGACGCTTATCATGCCACCAGGGACGAGTACTACTACCGGGCCGCCGAGCAGGTGGCCTCCGCGCTCATATGGGGACAGCATCCGAGCGGCGGCTGGAACTATGTGGTCGACTTCGCCGGCGATCGCAGCCTGCGCGACTGGTACGCGACCACGGGCAAGAACGCCTGGCGTCTCGAGGAGTTCCAGCACTACTACGGCAACGCCACCTTCGATGACCAGGTGACCACCGACGCGGCCATCTTCCTGCTGCGCCTGTATTTCGAAAAGCTGGACTCGCGCTACAAGCAGCCGGTCGACAAGGCGATCGCCTTCGTGCTCGACAGCCAGTATCCGCTCGGTGCCTGGCCGCAGCGTTTTCCCATCAGCAAGGAATTCTCGAAGAAGGGGCTGGCGGACTACTCGTCTTACTACACGTTCAACGACGACGTGTCGTGGGAGAACATTTCCTTCCTACTGTTGTGTTACCAGATGCTCGGCGATCAGCGGCTGCTGGACCCCATCAACCGCGCCATGAACTTCTTCCTGCTCTCGCAGCAGGGCCAGCCGAGCCCGGGCTGGGCATTGCAGTACACGCTGGATCTCAAGCCCGCGGCAGCGAGAACCTATGAGCCGCTGGCGCTGGCCACCCACACGTCGGCCGCCAACATCGATCACCTCCTCACGTTCTACGAATTCACCGGCGACACGCGCTACCTGGCGCGCGTACCCGAGGCGCTGGACTGGCTGGACAAGGTGAAGTTGGCCAAGCCCGATGCCGGGGGTCGCACGCACCCCACCTACATCGAGCTCGGCACCAACCGGGCTATCTACGTACATCGCCGCGGCTCCAACATCGTCAACGGCGATTACTACTACGACTACGATCCGGCGCGCCCCATCGGCCATTACGGCCAGACGCGCAGGATCGACGTCACCGGGATGCGCAAACGCTACCAAGCGCTGATCGCGGCCGACGTGGGCGAGCTGGCCAGGAAGTCGCCGCTGACACCGGGGCCGGGTGCGGTCGCGCTGCCGCGTTACTTCGCCGATCGCTACGCCGCGCACGTCGGCGACGATCTGCACGAGCAGCTCGCGCGGACGATGAAGTCGCTGAACACCACCGGCTACTGGCCCGCGGCCTTGCCGCAGAACAGCCATCCATACGGCGGCGACGGCAAGAAGACCGAGGTGCCGGGCGACTTCGGCATGACCCACGTGGGTGACGAGACCGACACCTCGCCGTACAACGACGGCAAGACTCCCGCCATTTCCACCGCGGAATATCTGCGCAACATGAACGTGCTGATCCAGTGGCTGGCGCAGACAGGTGCGAAGTAGCGGAGTCGCATTCGCGCTTGTTCACTGCAGCAGCGGAACATTCGTGAATTCAGCCGCGCGCAGCGGCTGAAACCGGACCTGTAGGCGAACCCTTCTTGATTAAACCCGCGAGGCGATCTATACGAACGCTTCGCACGCGCGGACGGTGTCTTGCTTGCCACCGTCGCGCGCAGGGATAGCTCGCACACACACACAACTCGCGTTCACGCACGCGCGTCAGGGAGGACGTATGTCGTTCGTTCGTACCGCACGGCTTCAATCAGCCTGGATTTCCTGGTTCTTCGTGCTGGCAGGCCTGCTGCTGCTCGGCACCGCGGCGCGCAGCGCCACGCTGCCCACCGGCTTCGCGGAAACCCGCATCGCCACCGGCCTCGCCAGCCCCACGGCGATGGCTTTCGCACCCGATGGCCGCCTCTTCGTCGCCCAGCAGGGCGGCGCGCTGCGCGTCATCAAGAACAACGTGCTGCTGACGCAGCCCTTCCTCACCGTGAGCGTGAATTCGGCCGGCGAGCGCGGCCTGCTCGGCATCGCGTTCGACCCGAACTTCGCCACCAACAACTTCGTGTACGTCTACTACACGACGTCTGCCGCGCCCATCCACAACCGGCTCAGCCGCTTCACCGCGAGCGCCGCCAACCCGGACGTCGTGGCCGCGGGCAGTGAAGTACAGCTGCTGAACCTGCCGAACCTGAGCTCCGCCACCAATCACAACGGCGGCTCCATCCATTTCGGCACCGACGGCCGGCTGTACGTCGCCGTGGGCGAGAACGCCAATGGCGCCAACGCGCCGTCGCTGAACACCATCCTCGGCAAACTACTGCGGCTCAACCCCGACGGCTCCACGCCGGCGGACAACCCGTTCCTCGGCCAGACCACCGGCCAGAACCAGCTCATCTGGGCGCGCGGCCTGCGCAACCCGTTCAACTTCGCCATCGACCGCACCAACGGCCGCCTCCACCTCAACGACGTCGGCGAGAACACCTGGGAGGAGGTCAACCTCGGCGTCGCCGGTTCCAACTACGGCTGGCCTTCGGTCGAGGGTCCGAACCCGCCCAACGTGGCCGGCGTGCGCTACCCGATCCACACCTACCAGAACGCGGGCAACTTCTGCGCCATCACCGGTGCCGCGTTCTACCGGCCCGTGACGCAGACCTTCCCCGCCGAGTACGCGGGGCGCTACTTCTTCGGCGACTTCTGCGGCGGGTTCATCCGCATGCTCAGCCCGCCTAACTACGACACCGCGGCCGGCTTCGCCACCGGCATCGCCTCGCTGACCGACATCCAGGTGCACACCGACGGCTCGCTGTGGTACCTGGCGCGCGGCGGCGGCGAAGTGTTCCGCGTGCAGTTCACCGGTGCCGTGGCTCCGAGCATCTCGACGCAGCCCTCGAGCGTCACCGTCGCGGCCGGACAGTCTGCCAGCTTCACGGTCGCCGCTTCGGGTACGGCGCCGCTGTCATTCCAGTGGCAGCGCAATGGCGTGAACATCGCCGGCGCCACGTCGCCGACCTTCACCCTCACCACTACTGCCGCGGACAACGGCGCCACGTTCCGCGCCGTCGTCAGCAACTCGTTCGGCTCGGCCACCAGCAATGCGGCCACCTTGACGGTGCTCAGCAACGCGCCGCCCACCGGCACCATCACCTCGCCGGCGAACGGCGCCACCTACCGCGGCGGACAGGTATTCACGTTCTCCGCCACCGGGACCGACCCCGAGACCGGCACGCTGCCGGCCAGCGCGTTCACGTGGCGCGTGGACTTCCACCACGACGACCACAATCACCCACACGTGGCGCCCACCACGGGCAACACCGGCACGTTCACCATCGCCGACCGCGGCGAGGTCTCGGACAACGTGTTCTATCGCGTGCATCTCACGGTGCGCGATCCGGCGGGCCTCACGCACGAGTCGTTCCGCGACATCCAGCCGTTGAAGAGCGTCATCCGCCTCGAGAGCAACGTGGCGGGTGCGCAGCTCACGCTCGACGGGCTGCCGGTCACGGCGCCGTTCCAGTTCACGGGTGTCGAGGGCATCTTCCGCTCCATCGGCGTCGTGACTCCGCAGACCACCGGCGGCATCACGTACGACTTCGTGTCCTGGTCCGACGGTGGCGCGGCCACGCACGAGATCAACACGCCGACGAACGACACGACGTTCACCGCGCTGCTGCAGCCGTCCGCGGTCACCACACTGTTCACCGACGACTTCGAGGCGGCGCGCGGCTGGACTCTGACCACCGGCGCGAACACCGCCACCACGGGCCTGTGGGCGCGCGGCGATCCGCAGCCGACGACCTCCGGTGTCGCGCTGCAGCCGAACACCTGCGACGGCCCCTCGGTCAATTGCTTCGTCACCGCGCTGGCGGCGGGCGCGGCGGCCGGCACCAACGACGTCGACGGCGGCGTCACCTCGGTGCAGTCACCGGACATCGCGCTGCCGGCGGCGAGCACCATCAGCCTGCGGTTCCGCTACTACCTGGCGCATCTCAACAACGCGACCAGCGCGGACTTCTTCCGCGTGCAGGTAGTTGGGGCCAGCGGCGTGCCGCAGACGGTGTTCACGCGCGCCGCAACGGCGGCCAACGTCGGCTTCGTGTGGACCACGCAGACGGTGAATCTCAGCGCCTTCGCGGGGCAGACGATCCGGCTGCGCTTCGAGGCCGCCGATGCGGGCACGGCCAGCCTCATCGAGGCAGGGTTCGACAACGTGACCGTCGTCCGCCAGTAGATCGATCAATCGCACAGGGCGCCGGCTTCAGGGCCGGCGCCCTTCTTTTTTGTCCGTCGTTCCGGGGGTGAGGGCGAGCGCCGGCGGGCCGCAAAGAAACCAGTCGGCCGGTGAAATGATCTTCGCGGTCGTGGCAGTCATGTATGGCGAGCGGCAGTTCGGGTGTATGCGTACCGGCGGCCGCGCACCCGAAAAGAATGCACGC
>JBIOZI010000158.1:0-10068 GCA_044871085.1 Steroidobacteraceae bacterium
CTCGCCGCTCGCCAGCACGCGTTCGGCGAGCTGCTGAGCGGCTGGATAGTCCGCGCAGACGTAGCGCGTGATCCCGAGGCCGGAGAGCAGCAGCGCGCGCTGCGGCACGGACGGCAGCGCATCGCACAGCGCGAGCGTGCGCTCGAACGCCGCCACGGCCTCGGGGGACCCGATGCCGAGCAGCTGCGCCGCGGCCACGCCGCGCCGGTGCACCAGGCCGAGCTCGAGCTCGGCGCGCTCCGGGCCGTCCGCGACCCGCGTGAGTAGTTTGAGCCCGGCGGCCGTGAGGCCCAGAGCGTCGTGGGGCGTGAAGTGCGCGACGGCGTAGTCCGCCGCCTCGCCGTAGTAGCGCAATGCCGCGGCGATGTGGTGCCCGCGATCGGCATGCGATGCCAGCTCCGCGGCCGGCACGGGCTTGCCCGCGGCGCGCGCCGCTTCCAGCTCGCGCACCGCGCGACGGTGCCATTGCACGCGCGCCGACGGCGCGGCCCGCTCGTAGAACACGTGCTTGTACAGCGCGTGCTGGAAGGCGTAGTACGGATCGATGCCGTCCGCCAGCTCGTCGATGCCCGCGAGCTTGAGCCACGACTGGCGGCGCGCGAGCTGGTCGCACTCGTCGCAGACCCAGTCGAGGTCGCGCGCGAGCAGCGCCGCGAGCTGGCTGGCGCGAAACTCCATGCCGAGCACGCTGGCCGCCTCCAGCAGGCGCTGCGCATCCGCGGGCACGCGCGCGATGCGCTTTTCGATGACGCCGGCGAGGCTGTCCGGCACCGGCAGCGGCACCTCGTTCGTAACCTGCGTGAGCGCCGCCAGCGCGCGCGGCTCGCCGCCGGTCTGTGCGAGGAAGCTGTCCGCGACGTTGGCGACGAACAGCGGCAGGCCGTCGGTGTGCGCGTGCACCCGGCGCACGAAATTGTCGGGAAACACGCCGCCCGGCAGGCGCTGCGACAGGTAGCTGCCGACTTCGGCCTCCGTGAACGGCTCGAGCACGATCTCGCGGCACAGCTTGTGCAGCCGCAACTCCTGGCGCAGCGCACGCAGCGGATGGTCCTCCGCGACGACCTGGGTGAGGCGGAAGCTCGCGATCCACAGCAGGCGCACTTCGCGCGGCCGGCGCGCGAAGTGCTCCATCATGTGCAGCGTGCCGGCATCGCTCCAGTGCAGGTCTTCGAGCACGAAGACCAGCGGCCGGTCCGCCGTGAATCGGTCCATGAGCTCGCGCATCTCGCGCACCATGCGATCCTGGTTCACGCCGCCCACCTCGCCGTGCAGCGCCGCCCGCTCCCCGGCGCCGACCAGCCACGGCATCTGCATGAGCCAGGTCGGCGCCACGTCGCGCATGGCAGACGTGAGCGCCGGATTGCGGCGGCACAGCTCGCGCACCGCCTCGAGGATGGGTAGATAGGGCTCGCCGGTGCCGAACTCCTCGATGCACTGGCCGAACGTCGCGACGCCGGCCGGCAGCTCGCGCACGAAGCCCTCGATGACGCTGGTCTTGCCCACGCCCGCCTCTCCGGCCACCCATACGAGCTGCCGCTCGCCCCGCTGCGCCCGCGCCCAGGCGTCGCGCAGCTGCGCCAGCGCCGCCTCGCGCCCGATGAGAGGGACTGTCCCCATTTCCCCCACCGAACTCGCCGCCTGCGATGCGCCATCGGAAATGGGGACTGTCCCTTTCTCTTCGTTCGCCCCCCTCTCTTCGCTCGCAGAAATTCCCGGCGCCCTGGGCACCGCAATGAACCGATACCCGCGCCGCGACGCCGTCTCGATGTAGCGTGGCCGCTTCGCGTCGTCCTCGAGCACCGCCCGCAGCTCGCTGATGGTGGTCTTGAGCACGGACTCGCTGACATGCCGGTGGCCCCACACGGCGTCGAGCAGCGCATCCTTGGTCACGAGCTGCCCCGGCTGTCGCGCCAGCGCACACAGCACGCCGAAGGCTTTCGGAGCCAGGGTGAGCGGCGCACCGTCGCGTCGCAGGCGCGCGTCCGCCTCGTCGAGCTCGAACGCGTCGAAGCGCAGTTGTAGTGCCCGGTTCCTCATCGGTTCCCCGGCGGAAATCTATCAGGTCCACCGCGGCTTCTGCCAACCACAGACGCGCCACCGGCCGGCGGACTAACTACCACCGCGGCCGCGAGAAAATATTTTTTCGAAAGACCGCTCTGCCCTCTTGCATCGACGGACGTGAGTATATACTGTGTATATACGCTATGAACAGTGGCATCAACATATCGCAGACGGACGCGCGGCCGATGTACCTCCAGATCATGGAGCAGATCCGCCAGCGCATCGCCGCGGGCGACTGGCCGGCCGGCAAAGAACTCCCGTCGATTCGGGCACTTGCAGCTGATCTGCGCGTCAGCGTCATCACCATAAAGCGCGCCTACCTCGACCTGGAAAACGAGGGCGTGATCTTCACCCGCCACGGCAAGGGCTCGTTCGTGGCCGAGGTCAATGGCCTCGCCGGTGAGCTGCAGCAGGAAAAGCTCGAGGAGCACCTGGCCGCAGCCGCCGAGATCGGCCGGCTGCTCGGACTCGACGAAGAAGAGCTCGCGACGCGACTGCGCCGCGCCAAACGCAACCTGGACAAGAAATGAGCAACGACAAACACATCGAGCTGCGCGGCGTCCGCAAGGCATTCAAGTACTTCACGCTCGAGGACCTGTCCCTCGACCTCGCGCCGGGCCAGATCATGGGGCTGGTCGGCCCCAACGGCGCCGGCAAGAGCACCACCATCCGCCTGATGATGGGGCTGCTCACCGCCGATGCCGGCGAGGTGCGCGTTCTCGGCCACACGATGCCCGACCACCAGGCACTGGCCAAGCGCCACATCGGCTTCGTATCGGACGAGATGCGCCTGTTTGGCTACGCCACTTTCGGCTGGCACATGCGCTTCGTTGCGTCCATCTACCCGGCCTGGGACGCCGAGTACGCGCGCCAGCTCGTGCGCCGCTTCAACCTGCGTCCCGAGCAGACGGTGAGCAGCTTTTCGAGCGGCGAGCACGTGAAGGCCGTGCTGCTGCTGGCGCTGGCGCGCCGGCCCCGCCTGCTGGTGCTCGACGAGCCGACTTCGGGATTCGATCCGGTGGCCCGTCACGAGGTGCTCACCGAGTTCACCGACGTGCTGCGCGACGAGAGCCGCTCCATTCTCTTCTCTTCGCACAACACGCTCGACGTCGAACGCATCTCCGACCGCATCACGTTCATCGATCGCGGCCGGCTGGTAGACAGCAGCGACAAGGAAGACTTCCTCGAGCGCTGGCGGCGCATCCAGCTGCAGGTGCCGCCGGGCGCGACACTGCCCGAAGTGCCGCACGTCGTGGGCAGCGTCATCGACGGCCAGTTCGTCACTCTCACCACCAACAACTTCTCCGCGGAGCTGCTCGCGCGGCTCGGCGGCCTGGTGCGCGAAGTGCATCGCATGAGCCTCGATGAGATATTCGTCGCAAACGTCATGCTGCACCGGGAGGCGCGCGGACAATGAATACCGTTACGCGCAAGCTCATCGCAAAAGATTTCTATCTGTACCGCTGGCTCATCGTGGGCGCGGTCGTCTCGGGCCTCGCGGGGCTCGCCGTCGCCACGGAAGGCGCGATGCGGTTCAACGTCGGCATGCTGATCTGGCTCACGACCATCGTCGCCTTCGGTGTGTGCCTCGCGATGATCGGCATCGCGAGCGAGCGCAAGGAGCGCGCGCTGCTGTTCGTGCTCAGCCTGCCCGTCTCGCACGGCAGCTACGTGCGGGCCAAGCTCTTCGGGCTGCTGCTGTGCTACCTCGTGCCCTGGATCGTGCTGAGCGCCGGCGCCGTGCTGCTGGTGCTCGCCCGCCCGAATCTGCCGGACGGACTGCTGCCCGAGGCCATCCTGCTCAGCGGGTTCATGCTGGCGAACTTCGCGCTGGTGTTGTGCGGCGCGCTGCTCACGCGCTCCGAAGGTCTCATGACGATGCTCATCATCGTCACGAACATGGCGGTGTCGCTGTTCATCTTCCTGGTCGGCGCCATGCCCGCGCTGCGCGATCACCTGCAAGACCCGGCGCCGGTGTGGAATTCCACTTTCTGGGTCGTCCTCGCCGTCGAGGCAGCCGTCCTCGTCTTCGTCTGCTCCGTGCCCTACATCGTGGCGGCGCGCCGTCGCGACTTCATCTGAGGGAATCACAATGAACCATTCACAAAGTCCTGAAAACCGTCTCCACGCCCTGGACGCCGTGCGCGGCTTCGCGCTGTTGTTAGGCGTCGCGTTCCACGCCGTGATGTCGTTCCTGCCCGGCATGCCCCCCGGCATCTGGTCGATGGTCGACAATTCGCCCAGCCAGTTCCTCTCCGATGCGGGGTTCGTCACCCACGTCTTCCGCATGACGTTGTTCTTCTTCATCGCGGGCTACTTCGGCCGCCTGCTGCATGCGAAGGCCGGCACGCGCGGCTTCTGGTCGAACCGGGCCAAGCGCATCGCGGTGCCGCTGGTCATCGGCTGGGTCGTGCTGTTCCCGCTCATCGCGTTCATATGGTCCGTCGGCATGGCGAAGATGACCGGCGGCACGGCCTCCGTGATACCCCAGCTGCCGCCGGGCTATTTCCCGCTCACGCACCTGTGGTTCCTCTACCAGCTGCTGCTGCTGTACGTCGCGGTGCTCGCGGTGCGCGGCATCGTGAACGCCACACTGGCGCGGCTCGATCCTGCGCAGAAACTGCGCTGCATCGTAGATGCCATGGTTGCAGCGTCGATCCGCATGAACATCGCCACGTTCACGCTCGGCCTGCCGCTGGCCGCCGCCCTGATGGCGCTGCCGATGTGGTTCTACTGGCAGGGCATCCCGACGCCCGACATGTCGCTGGTGCCGCAGGTGCCGGCCAGCGTGGGCTTCGGCACGGCGTTCGTGTTCGGCTGGCTGGTGCATCGGTCGCGCGAGGCGCTGCCGGCCATGGCGCGCAACTGGTTCGTGAACGTCGTCGTCGCGGTGATCGCCACCGGCTGGCTGCTGCACATCGTGCACACGCAGGGCATCGCCCAGCCCGGCACCATCAAGACGGTGTTCGCCGGTGTGTTCGGCGTTGCAGTCTGGGCCTGGGTGTTCGGCCTCACGGGCGCCGCCCTGCGCTTCCTGTCCAACTACAGCGCCGTGCGGCGCTACATCGCCGACGCGTCCTACTGGGTCTACCTCGCGCACCTGCCGGTGGTGGCGGCGTTCCAGGTGCTGGTGGGCCAATGGCCGCTGCACTGGAGCGTGAAGTATCCGCTCATACTGGTCGCGAGCTTCGCCGTGCTGTTCGCGAGCTATCACTTCCTCGTGCGTCCGACGTTCATCGGCCAGCTGCTGAACGGCCGCCGTGTGCGGCGCGGAGGCGCGCCTGCCGCTGCCGCCACCGAGGTATCGGCCCCCGCGGACAGCGACGGAAAGCCCGTGGCGCAACTGCGCGCCGTCGCCAAGCGCTACGGCGCCGTCACCGCGCTCGCGGGCATCGACCTCGAATTGCGTCCCGGAGAGTTGCTGGCCGTGCTCGGGCCGAATGGCGCCGGCAAATCCACCGCCATCGCGCTGTGGCTCGGGCTCATCGAGGCCGACGCGGGCGAAGTCACGCTGTTCGGCGGCGCGCCGCAGGAGGTGGCGCGTCGCCGGCATCTCGGCGTGATGATGCAGGACGTGGAATTGCCGAAAGAGCTGAAGGTGCGCGAGCTGGTCGCGCTCGCCTCGAGCTACTACGCGCATCCGCTCGACGTCGAGCAGGCGCTGCACCGCGCGGGCATCACCCTGCTCGCGGACCGTGCCTACGGGAAGCTCTCGGGCGGCCAGAAACGCCAGGCGCAGTTCGCGATCGCGATCTGCGGGCAGCCGAAGGTGCTGTTCCTCGACGAGCCCACCGTGGGGCTCGATGTGCGCGCACGCGAGGCCTTGTGGACCAGCGTGCGCCAGCTGCTGGCCGAGGGCTGCTCCATCGTGCTCACCACGCACTACATTGAGGAGGCCGAGGCGCTCGCCAGCCGCGTGGCGGTGGTGGCGAAGGGACGCCTGATCGCGTCCGGCAGCGTCGACGAGATGCGCGCGCTCGTGGCACGGCGCCAGATCAGCTGCGATTCGAGCATTCCCGCCGACATCGTGCGCACCTGGCCCGGCGTCATCGAAGTCACGCTCGACAAGACGCGCCTGCGCATCACCGCGACCGATGCGGAGAGTGTCGTACGCCGGCTGTTCGCGGCCGACCCCGCGCTCACGCGGCTCGAGGTGCGCGAAGCGGGACTTTCCGAAGCATTCAACCAGATCACCCAGGAGGCCGCATGAACGCGCTTGCCAGGACCACTTCCCATTCGATCGGCGGCGACGCGCCCGGCGTGCTCGGGCCGTATCTCGCCGAGATCCGCTGCGAATGCGCGCGCACGTTGCGCAACCCCGGCCTGGCGATACCGGTGCTCGTCATGCCCATCGCGCTCTACCTGCTGTTCGCGGTGGTCCTGGTGGGGGACGGCATCGCGAAGGACCCGGCACTCGGGACCTTCCTGTTCTGCGCATTCTCCATCATGGGCGTGACCATGCCGGCGATGTACGGCATCAGCACGGGCCTCGCGCTCGATCGCGAGCTCGGGCTGTTGCGGCTCAAGCGCGCGCAGCCCGCGCCCGTCGGCGCCTGGCTGGTCGCCAAGATCGCCGTCGGCTTCCTGTTCGGCATCCTCTCCTATCTACCGATCCTCACAGTCGCGCTCCTGATGGGAAAACTGGCGCTCGACGGCCCGGCGGTGGCGGCGATGAGCATCGCGCTGCTCACCGGCGTGATCCCGTTCTGCGCGCTCGGCCTCATGATCGGCTCGCTCGTTAAGGGTTCGGCGGCGCCGGCCTACGCCAACCTGCTCTATCTTCCCGGGTGCTACCTGTCGGGCATGTTCTTCCCGCTGAAGGAGTCGATGTACTGGCAGGCGCCGATCTGGCCGCAGTTCCACATCAAGCAGATTGCCTTGCACGTCGCCGGCGCGGCGCATGACCAGTTCATGCCGGTGCAGGTGTCGATCGCAACGCTGGTTGGGTACACCGCGTTGTTCGGCGCGGTCACGTACTGGCGCCTGATGAAAAAGGGCTGAGAGAAAAGGGGACAGATCTATTTTCCGATTATCGAGCGTGTCGCAGCCGATTCTCGATAAATAGATCTGTCCCCTTTTCCCGGGGCTGTCCCGAAGTCGCAATCCCCGCTATGTTTGCGCTACCAGCGTACGGGGGATGGGATGAAAAACGAGGATCGACGCGAGTTCCTGCAACGGGCGGGACTCGCCGGGATGTTATCGGCCGTGGCGCCCGTGGCGCTGGCCCAGTCGGCGTCGGGCGCCTTCACGGTGGACCCGGCCAACACCTCACAACCTGAAATCGAGCCGCGGCATCACATCAAGTTCGCGGCCATCGGTCTCGACCACGCGCACATCTTCGGCATGATCGCCGCCATGCAGCGCGGCGGCGGCGAGCTGGTGGCATTTCACTCCGCCGATCCGGCGCAGATCGCGGACTTCCGCAAGCGTTACGGCGACATCCGGCTCGCGAGCGAGCAGGAAATCCTCGACGATCCGGCCATCGCGCTGGTCGCGGGCGCGCCGATTCCCGATCTGCGCGCGCCGCTCGGCGTGCGCGTGATGCGCGCCGGCAAGGACTATCTTGCCGACAAGCCCGGCATCACGACGCTGGCGCAGCTCGCGGCGGTGCGCAAGGCGGTGAAGGAAACGCGCCGCAAATTCGCCATCATGTATTCGGAGCGCCTCGAAGTGCGCTCGGCCGTGCACGCGGGCGAGCTCGTCAAGCAAGGCGCCATCGGCCGCGTGGTGCAGACGGTGAACCTGGCGCCGCATCGCATGAGCGTGCCGACGCGGCCGGCATGGTTCTTCGACAAGGCGCGCTACGGCGGCATCCTCACCGACATCGGCTCGCACCAGGCCGAGCAATTCCTGTTCTTCACGGGCAGCACCCGGGCAAAGGTGGTGGCGGCGCAGACCGGCAACATCAATTTCCCCCAGTACCCGAAGTTCGAGGACTTCGGCGACATGACCGTGGTCGGCAATGGCGGCACGGGCTATGTGCGCGTCGACTGGTACACGCCCGACGGTCTGCCGACCTGGGGCGACGGACGCCTCTTCATACTCGGCACCGAGGGGTACATCGAGCTGCGCAAGTACGTCAACGTCGCCAGCGATATGCCCGGCGGCAATCACCTGTACATCGTCGACAAGAAGCAGGCCCGCTACATCGATTGCAACAAGGTGCCTCTGCCCTTCGGCCCGCAGTTCGTCGCCGACATCGTGAATCGCACCTCGGTGGCCCAGGACCAGGAGCAGGCGCTGCTCGCCGCCGAGCTGGTGCTCGAGGCGCAGAAGAACGCGACGAAGCCGGTGCTGGCATGAAGACGCAGCGCACTGCCTGGCTGTCGGCATTCATCGCCGCCGCCGCGCTCGCGGACGGCTCCGCCGCGCCGACGTTCACGCCGTACCACAAGAGCGGAATCTACGCGCTCGGTGAGACCGTGGGCTGGAAGGTGGTGGCGCCCGCCACACCGGTGGCGACCTATCGTTACGTCGTGCGCAGGAACAACCTCGACGAGATCGGTTCCGGCACGTTCGCCTCGGGCGAGAACGCGGTCATCGAAACCAGGCTCGACGAGCCCGGCATGATCTACGTGGAGATCTCCAGCCCGGCGCTGCCCTCGATACCGGACCACCCCCTCGCGCTGGGCGCGGCCGTCGCGCCGGAGAGGATCGCGCCGGCCATTCCGGCGCCGAAGGATTTCGACGCCTTCTGGGCCGCGAAACTGCGCGCGTTGCGCAAGGTGCCGGCCAGGCCCGAACTGACCGTCAAGCCTTCGCAGAAGGACGGCGTCGATTTCGCGATCCTGCGCATGGACCATCTCGACGGCAAACACGTCTGGGGCCAGGTGGCGAAGCCGCACGATGCCACCGGAAAGAAGAAATACCCCGGGCTCGTGATGTTCCAGTGGGCGAGCCCGCCCTATCCACTGCACCAGGACTGGATCACGGGTTACGCGGCCGACGGCTGGCTGGTGGTCAACATCGAGCCGCACGATGTGCTTCCCGACGCGCCACAGTCGTACTACGACGCGCTGCCGGCCGAGCTCAAGAGCTACAACACCATCGAGACGCGCAACCGCGACAAGAACTATTTCCTCTACATGTACCTCGCCGACATCCGCGCCATCGACTACCTCGCCAGCCGGCCGGACTGGGACGGCAACACCATCGTCGTCCTGGGTACCAGCATGGGCGGGCAGCAGAGCCTGTGCGCCGCGGGACTGCATCCGAAGGTGACGGCGCTGGTGGTACACGTGCCCGCCGGCGCGGACGCCAACGGCACCGCGCACGGGCGCCGGACCGGCTATCCATTCTGGGACCCGGCCGATCCCAAGGTCCTGCAGACCGCGCAGTACTTCGACACGGTGAACTGCGCGATGCGCATCAAGGTGCCGTCGCTGCTGTCGATGGGCTTCGTGGACACGGCGGTCGCGCCCGTGGGCGTCTGGGCCGCGTTCAACCAGATCCGCGGACCGAAGGAAGCCGCGCCGATGCCCGAGTCGCCGCACAATCACCTGGCGACGGCCGAGCAGCAGGCGCCGTACACCAGGCGTTCGGCGGCCTGGCTGGGCGCGCTGCTCGCGGGGCGTCCGCCCATCGAGCGCGCCGACGTCGCCACCGCGCGCACCGACGCCAACTCGCGCCTGGCGCACGATCAATTGCTCGCGAAGCGCAAGCAGGGCCGCATCGACGTCTACTTCCTCGGCGATTCCATCACGCGCCGCTGGGGTACGAGCGACCCCATGTACCGGGACCTGCTCGCCAACTGGACCGCGAACTTCAAGGGCTGGAACGCCGCGAACTTCGGCTGGGGCGGCGACACCACGCAAAACATGCTCTGGCGCCTGCAGAACGGCGAGCTCGACGGCGTGCACCCGAAGATCGTCGTGCTCATGGCCGGTACTAACAACATCGGCGATGCCACGCCGCTCGGTGACGGCGCGGCGCGCGCCGCCGCGGTGGCGGGCGGCGTCAAGGCGCTTGTCGGAGAAATCCGCAGGCGCGCGCCAGACGCTACTCTCA
>JBIOZI010000159.1:0-8027 GCA_044871085.1 Steroidobacteraceae bacterium
ACGTGCAGGGCGAGATGGTTTATCGGACGCTGGCGGCGCACCCGTCGTTGAATCCGGAATTGGTCGCCGGCCGCGATCTGCGCAGCGGCTCCTGCCCCTCGAGGAACACCGTCATCACCAGCCGGTCCAGCACGTCGTCGCGCAGATCGCGGCCGGCGACCAATTCCGGATTCAACGACGGGTGCGCCGCCAGCGTCCGATAAACCATCTCGCCCTGCACGTTGACGGCGAGATCCCGGCGCAGTGGTTTGAGGTCGCGCGCCATGACGAGCCGGATCAGCCGCGCGGTGCCGCGCTCGTGGCTCGCGCGCGCTTCCTGCGCAGTGGCGAATGCGCGCAGGCCCACGCTTCCACCCTCGTCGAACAGCGCCGGATGGCCGATCTGCCGGCGGCCCGCGGGCCCGACTTCCTGCCGCTCGGGAATCTCATCGAACACCCAGGTGTGCGCCCCGGTAGTGAGGTGCGATTGTTTGGCGTAGTCCTGCTGTGAGGCACCGGCGTGGCGCTCGCGCAGGCCGCCGAGGCTGCGCGAGCGCGCGATCACCTTGGCCGCGCCGTCGAGCAGCAGGAAATTCATGCGCAGGTGCGGCGGCAGCACGTCCTCGCGAAACGCGTCGCGCGGCACGGGCACACCGCCGGTGCGCAGCAGCGCGTTGGCGAGTTGGGCGTGCAGCGAGCCGCGCCCGGGCTCGAGCAGCGGCAGCGCCTTCCGCACGGCCTCGGGCACCGGTACGAAATGCACGCGCAGGTTCTTCGGCAGCGAGCGGATCAGCGCCTCTATCTTCTCCTCGAACAGGCCCGGCACCAGCCACTCGAACGGCTCGTCCGGCAATTGGTTGAGGACGTGCAGCGGGATGAGCGCCGAGACGCCGTCGTCCTCGTTGCCCGGCTCGAAGCGGTACCGCAGCTGCACCGTGAGCGGCCCCGCGGCAAGATGATCCGGAAAGCGTTCGGCATCGAGCTCGGCGTCGCCGGGGGAGATGTCCTGCGCGCTCAGCCACAGCAGCTTTGGAGTCTTCGCCTCCGCCTCGCGGCGCCAGCGCTCGAAGGCCGCGCCGGTCGAGATGCCCTCCGGTACGCGCGCATCGAAGAAGGCATGGAGCTGCTGCTCGTCGCCGAGCAGGTCCACGCGCCGTCCCTTCTGCTGCAGGTATTCGGTGTCCTCCAGCAGCTTGAGGTTGTGCGTGAAGAACGGCGCGCGCGAGTCGTACTCCATGAGCACCAGCGCGTGGCGGATGAACATCTCGCGCGCCGCCTTGGGGTCGACCTGCTCGTACGGAACGCTGCGGTCCGTGCTGAGCGTGAGGCCGAACAGGCTGGTGCGCTCGTAGATCGCCGCGCGCGACGCCTTGCGCTCCCAGTGCGGATCGTAGTGCTGGCGCTTGACGAGGTGCGCGCCCACATCCTCGACCCAGCGCGGGTCGATGCGCGCGACGTTGCGGGCATAGACCTTGGTGGTTTGGACCTGCTCGGCGCTCACCATCCAGGTGGGCCGCGCCTTGAACTGCCCCGAGCCGGGATGGATGGCGAGCTTCGTGCCATTGGCGCCGAGGTACTCGCCCTGCTCCTTGCGCAACGCCACCTGCGACAGCAGCCCGGCCAGCAGCGCACGGTGCATGGCCGCGTACTCGGCGGGTTTCGTGTTCGGCGTGAGCGCGAGCTCGCCCTTGACCACTTCCATCACCTGCCCGTGCACGTCGTGCCATTCGGTCAGGCGTAGATAGGACAGGAAATTCTCCTTGCACCAGGCCCGCAGCTTGGCGCGCGACAGCTTCTCGCGCTGTTCGTTCCAGGCGCGCCAGAGCTTCAGCAACGACAGGAAGTCCGACTGCTCGTCGCGGAACGGCGCGTGCTTCTGGTCGGCCTGGGTCTGCTTGTCCGCGGGACGGTCGCGCGGGTCGGGCACGGAGAGGGCGGAGGCGATGATCGCCACTTCATCGAGGCAGTGTTCCCCGGCGGCCGCCAGCAGCATGCGGCCGAGCTTCGGATCGAGCGGTAGTTTGGCGAGGCGCCGGCCGATGTCGGTGAGCGTGCCCTCTTCCGAGAGCGCGCCGAGCTCGCGCAGGGTTCGCTGGCCGTCGCGGACATAGCGGCCGTCGGGCGGCTCGACGAACGGAAACGCCTCGATGTCACCGAGCTTGAGCGCGTGCATCTGCAGGATGACCGCGGCGAGATTCGTGCGCTGGATCTCGGGCTCGGTGAATTCGGGGCGCGCGAGGAAGTCCTCCTCGGAGTACAGGCGGATCGCGACACCCGGTCCGACTCGCCCGCAGCGGCCGGTGCGCTGGTTGGCCGACGCCTGTGAGATCTTCTCGATCGGCAGGCGCTGCAGCCGGCTGCGGTGGCTGTAGCGGCTGATGCGCGCGACGCCCGTGTCGATGACGGCGCGGATCCCGGGCACGGTGAGCGAGGTCTCCGCGACATTGGTCGCGAGCACCACGCGGCGCCGGCCCGAAGGCTTGAACACGCGCTGCTGTTCGTCCTGCGAGAGCCGCGAGTACAGCGGCAGCACCTCACATCCCTGCGGGTGATGTTTGCGCAGCGACTCGGCGGTCTCGCGGATCTCGCGTTCGCCGCTCAGGAACACCAGGATGTCGCCCGCCTGCTCGGACCACAATTCGTCGACGGCGGACAGGATGGCGGCCTGTTCGTCCACGGCCGTCTCGTCGTCTTCGTCGAGCACCACCGCGCGGTAACGCACCTCGACCGGATAGCTGCGGCCCGATACGTTGATGATGGGCGCGTCGCCGAAGTGCTTGGAGAAGCGCTCCGGGTCGATGGTCGCCGACGTGATGACCAGCTTGAGATCCGGCCGGCGCGGCATCAGCCACTTGAGATAGCCCAGCAGGAAGTCGATGTTGAGCGAGCGCTCGTGTGCCTCGTCGACGATGATGGTGTCGTACGCGTCGAGGAAGCGATCGCCCTGTGTTTCGGCCAGCAGGATGCCGTCCGTCATCAGCTTGATGAGGCCTTCCGGGCGGCTGTGATCCTGGAAGCGCAGCTTGTAGCCCACGAGCTGGCCGAGCGACGTGCCCAACTCCTCGGCGATGCGCGCGCCGACCGTGCGCGCGGCGATGCGCCGCGGCTGCGTGTGGCCGATGATTCCCGCCACACCCCGCCCCGCCTCCAGGCAGATCTTCGGCAGCTGCGTAGTCTTGCCCGAGCCGGTTTCGCCGCAGACGATGACGACCGCATGCTGCTCGATGGCGCGGCGGATGTCGTCGCGGGCTGCCGAGATGGGCAGCTCCTCCGGATAGGCGACTTTCGGAACGCTGGCCGCGCGCGCGGCGCGCACCGCCACGGAAGCGGCGATCTTCGCCTGGAGCGTACGTTCGGATGCCGTTACATCGTTGCCGCGCAGCCGCTCCGCGCGCAGGCGATCGCGCTCGCGCCGCAGGCGATGCTGGTCGCGGCGCAGACAATTCTCGACCGAGAGCGTTGTGTGAGCGGGATCGGGAGAGTTCATGAGTGGCGCCGGCGCATGGGCCTGGCGCGAGCGGTGCAATGCCGCAATTGTACCGGGAGAAGTTCGCGGACGCGTGCCTGGCCTGGCTATCGGAAATGCCGGTCGAGATACACGGCGGCGGCCGGCGAAACACCACCAATTTTGTTCGTCGCCTGCCGGTAGAACTTGAAGTTGAGCTCGGTCCCGGGGCGGCCGTCGTTCCAATTCGAAAATGCCTCGAGCTCGGCGCGCCCGAGACGGCGCTTCGCGAGTGCGGTGCGCTCCACGGTGATGCTGACACGCGGCGTCTGGCGCGCCACACCGCGCTTCTTCGGCGTGGCCCGCGCCGACCTGACCACGCCGCGCGCGATCAGCCCGGAACCGCCCTGGGTCTCGCTGGCTACGATGTAGATGACATCACCCGCGGCGATGCGCCGGCCGCCGTACATCGTCTTCTGGCGGGCGAACGCGAAATGTTTCGCGCGCGCGTCGCGGATCCCGGTCTTGATGAGATATGCGCCGGGCGGCCACGCCGCATCGCGCGCAGAGTTACTGCGCGCCGCCCGCGGCATGCAGGCGCACCGCGCCGAAGTCGATTTTCGGCGGGCCGGACTCCAGCCAGCGCACTTCCCGCTTTTCCGTCGCGTAGCCCGAGGCGCGGATCTCGATTTTCACGGTGTAGCCAGTCCACTCGGGATCGTCCAGGAGGCTCCACGTGGTCTGGCGCACCAGCGCGAAGCGCCCCTTGCGGTCGGTAGTGAGGTCGTGCGCCTCGAACACCTTGCCTGCCCGCGCCAGCACCAGTCGCACCGCCACGCCGGCGAGGGGCTCGCGCCCGGGATCGGCGATCGCGGTGCCGCTCACCGCCGGCCGCTCCGTGGAGCGATAGGGCACACAGGCCGAGAGCAGCAGCAGCGTCGAAATCGAAAACAACATGCGCAGGTGCATCGAGCTTCTCCAGTTGATGTGCGCGTGAGCGCGGCGAGCATCGTTCATTGAGTCTTGATGCTCGTGCCAGCCTTGGCGATCGTGCCGTTCTGCGTGTTCACTTTCCACATTCCAACTACCTGTCCATCGATGCGGTAGGTGACCTCGAAAAGGTGCGTGCTGTCGAAACTTCCAGGCGCGAAGGGGCGGCGTGCGGACCAGGACCTCTCCTTCGTGTCGGACATCCACTCGCTGCTCTCGTCCAGCGCGGCGATGCCCTCGCCGAGTGTACCGATGACCAGCTCGATCGCGCGAGCATGGGGTGATTGGACCGCGTCCCCGGCCGCGGCCAGGCCGGCGAACGTCAGGCTGATCAGAAGCGTGGTCGACTTGATCATTTCGATGTTCCTGACAGTTTCTTCAACACCTCGCGCAGCGCTTCACTGGGCTCGTACGGAGGCTTGCGCGAGATGTCACCGCCCGTTTCCCAGAGCACCGGCACCATGTTGCGGGACAACGCCGCCGCGGCGACCCCGTGCATCCAGCGCACGCGGGAGGCGGCCTCCTTCTTCGGCGTCGGCGCGAACTCGCCGATGAAAGCCGGAATATCGTTGTGCTCGCAGTATTGGCGCATCGCATCGAACAGCCGTTCGAGCTCGGCGTAGTCCGCCTTGCTGCCCCACTCGTGCTGCACCTTGCCCCAGCTCTCGTCCTTCTCCATGCCGGCGAACTGCCAGGGCGTGTAGTAGTGCACGGACAGCAATAGCTTGTGCGGCACGGAGTCCCTGGGCAATACGTACGAACTACTGACGGTCTTGGTGATGTCCGTCGAGTACCCGGTGACGATCAACAGGCGCCGGGCATTGTTGCCGCCGCTCCTGCGCACCGTGTCGATGAACAGCTGGTTGACGCCCGCCAAAGTGGCGTACGCCTCTTGCAGCGAGCCCTCGCCTTCGAAATTGGTCTCCTCGTTCAGCGCTTCGAAGACGAGGCGCCCGTCCGCGCCCGCGAAGTGCGTGGCGATCTGATTCCAGTACGACTCGAACTTGCGCCGCGCCTCGGGGCTGAACGTGGCGTGGGTCTTCGCAAAGCGCTCCTTGTTGCTCGAGTCGATCCAGCCACCGTCCCAGTGGATGTTGACGACGCAGAACATGCCGGCGCCGGTGATCCAGTCGACCACCTCGCCCACCCTGGCCAGTTTGTCGGGCGCGATGCGGCCGTCGCGCGCGTACGTGTCCCATGCGACCGGAAGTCGCACTGTCTTGAATCCCAGCGCTGCGAGCTTCTCGACATACTCCCGCGTGATGCGCGGGTTGCCCCAGCCCGTTTCCCACGTCGTGGTGTTCTCGAGCGTGTTGCCGATGTTGACGCCCGTGCCCATCCGCTTCGCGGCCTCCCAGGCGGTGAGGTCCGCCATGGCATCTTCGGAGGTGGCGCCCCCGCCCGGTGCGCACGGGAGCATGAACGCGAGAATGGCGGCAACGAGCCTTGAGGCGAATGAGGACATGACGGAGCCTGTAGTTTGACGAGTGCGCATGCGGCAGCGGCTAATCGACACCGGCGACCTCAGGAACCGCTCTCCCACCGGTCGCGCAACACGGGCAACACCGGGAAGTTCAGCGACGCGGCCCGATGGGCGGCCTGCGCCACCTCCGCGGCCAGTCTGCCTATGTCCAGGCAGGACTGCGCGTCCTCCTCGGGCATGAAGAAGAGCGCGATGTCCTCGTGCTGGTCGTCGCCTTCGAGACCGGAGCCGTAGCGCACGTAGGAAACCGTGTCCTGGAACACGAACCCGCGCGTGCCGCCGTCGTCCTCCGCTTCGCCGAGGAAGACGAGGGGCTCCACTCCCGGCATCGTGAGGTCCGCGTCCGCGAAGGTGATGCGGTAGTACGTGTGGCCGATGACGAGGGTTGCAGTATCCATGTGTGTCCCTAGTTAGCCTGGCGCTCGCGCATGAACAGAAACAGCGGCAAGCCGCACGAAACGCCCACGAGGCAGGTCGCGAGTGTCGGTATCCACAGGCGCGTCATTCGCGCGCGCCGGCCCTCGTGCCAGATGAGCGCCACGAGCACGACCGCGGAGATGAATACGTCGAGGCCGAAGAATGCGCCGATGCGCGTCGAGAACAACTCGACGGCGAACAGCCGCAGGTCGAGCCCGTGCGCCGCGAACCACGGCACGAACTGGCTGTATGGAATCGCCGCGCCTGCGATCGCGCAAACCAGATAGAACGCCTTCATGTCGGATGATCAGGCCGCACGCCGCTCGAGTCTCTCTTTCAGGGCGAGATTCATCGCTTCGAAGCCCGCCTTCGTGTCGCGGTCGATGGCGCCACGGAACAGCCCCACCAGCAGGCCGGAGAACAGCTCGCCCTGCGTGAACACGGTCGAATCGCCGGCCGCGGGTGCGAGCTGAAAGTAATGCTCGCCATCGAACAGGCCGGACAGCAGGAATTTCCCTTTCCACCTGAATTCCCGAGCCACGCTGTTGCGAAGGACGATGGGGCGAAATGTCATGGCCTTGCCGGAGGGCGGCTGCAGGATCACGTGCAGCGAGGACCCCTGGGCGGCCGCTCCTTCGATGGAGCGCACGAATGGGTTCCATTCCGGATAGCGCGCGAAATCGAGCAGCACCGCCCAGACGCGCTCTGGAGACGCGCCGATCGAGATGGCGGTGGCAATTTCGTGTTGCATGAGCGGCCTGCTGGGCGAGCGCCGTGGCAGCGACCGGATGTCGCCGGAATCTCGTCCCGCGCCCGACTCTATCAGGCGGCATGTCGGGCCGCGCGGGCGCGGCGCCGGGGCGCGCTACCTCGCGTGCGGCGCGTGCGCTACGCTCCCGGACTCATGCGCGTCCTGCTCGTCACGCCCCCGATGATCCAGTTGAATACTCCGTATCCCGCGACGGCGTATCTCACGGGCTTCCTGCGCCTGCACGCCGCGGATCTCGGCCTCACCGTGACGCAGGCCGACGCGTCGATTGCACTGTTCCTGCGCCTGTACTCCGCGCCGCTGCTCGCGCGCATGGCCGAAGAGCTGCGCACGCGTGCCAAAGCCGCCGGCAAACGCGCGCCGGTGCCGCCGCCGATTGCGCATTTTCTCGCGCAGGCCGAGCGTTACGCGGACACCGTCGAGCCGGCCATCCGCTTCCTGCAGCGCCGCGACCCCAGCCTGGCGTTTCGCATCGTGGGACGCGCCTTCCTGCCGGAAGGCCCGCGCTTCGAACATGCGTTCGACGAGACCCTGCAGTCCGCCTTCGGCACGCTGGGCACGACGGAGCAGGCGCGCTATCTCGCCAGCCTCTACGTCGACGACCTCGCCGACGCCTGGCGTCTCGGCATCGACCCGCGCTTCGAGCTGGCGCGCTACGGCGAGCGGCTGGCCGCGAGCGCCGCCTCCTTCGACCCGCTGCACGACGCGCTGACCGGCGAGCCCACGATCGTGGACGACGCTCTCGACGCCATCACGCGCGAGCTCGTCGCGGCCAAACTACCGGACGTCGTGGCCGTCACCGCGCCGTTTCCCGGCAACGTCTACGGCGCCTTCCGCATGGCGCGCGCCATCCGCGCCGTGGCGCCCGGCACGAAGGTGGTGCTCGGCGGCGGCTGGGTGAACGGTGACGTCGAGACGCACGACAACCAGTGCCGCACGCTCGC
>JBIOZI010000160.1:0-32489 GCA_044871085.1 Steroidobacteraceae bacterium
GCACGATCGTGCAGGCATCGGCGGTGCACACCGGCTTGACCGCCGATCCGGCCGCCGAGCTCGAGCATCTCTTTGCGACGTTGGTGCGGCGCTGAGAACTGCCGCATCGCACGGAGTGTGCAGTTCGTCCCACTCGTCGCCGCGCCGAGCGAGCCGTGCGGCTGGCGTACGTGTACCTCGCGGACAGCGACGTCAACCTCGCGCTCGAGCGCATGCGCGCCGCGCTCGTGATGTTCCTGAGCCGCAACAACATCCCCGCATCCAAGTACCACGAGACGCTGACGCGCGCCTGGGTGCTGGCGGTGGATCATTTCATGCACCGCACTCCGGCCAGTCCTTGCGCGGACGACTTCATCGACAGCAATCCCGTGCTGCTCGACAGCCGGATCATGCTCACGCACTACAGCGCAGGCCTGCTGTTCTCCGACGCCGCGCGCGGCGAGTTCGTCGAGCCGGATCTCGACCCCATCCCGCGGCATCACGCCGCCTAGCGAGCTACAGCAGCAGGCGGGGCGAGAACGCGCGCGCCTCGGGAATCTGCTCGGCCGCCTGCACGGCCTGTGCGAGCGTGCGGTCGGCACTCACCGGGCCGCAGGCATCGCACAGCGCCACATACAGGTCGTTCACGAGCGCGCGCCAGGCGGATTCCGGCACGAGCGCCGCGAGCGCCTGGCTGTCGGCGAGCCGGCGGTTGATCCACACCATGCGCTGCCGCGCGACGTCCTCGGAAAAATCCACCTCTTTCAACATCAGCGCTTCGATGAGCTCGTCGAGCTGCTGTTGGCGCGCGGCCTGGTCGACCATGCAGTCGACCAGCTTCGCGAGCACCGCGGCGCGTGCGTTCCGGGCCGGCGGACTGGAGAGCTTGTCGAGCCGGGGCTGGGTGCCCGTGGCGCCGGTACTGTGGCCATCGCCTTTTCCGTTGAATGAGGGCGGCAGGCGCGGCAGGCGATCCTCCGTCATCGTCATCGAGGCGTAGAGGTTCGAGGCCAGGTCGCGGATCTCCGTGTCACTGAGCCCGAGCTCGGCCGCCACCGCGGTGGCATACAGGCTGATGCGAAAGCCTGCCTGCTGCGCGAACCGCGTCTCCCACACCGTCATTGCTCCGGCGATCGTCTCGGGCGCCGTGAAGGTGCCGCTGAGCGCGTGATGGACCGCCCGCCGATTGCGCTCGACGATTGCCGGGTTGGCCGGGCTCACGCCCGCTCCTCGGCCTGCGGCAGTTGCGTGCTGGTGAGGTCGCGATATCCGACTTCGAAGTGCTCGGCGTAGTCGAGCCCGCGCTGCTCGTCCTGCGCGCTCACGCGCAGACCCATCAGCACGTCGATGAGCTTGAACATCACGAAGCCGGTAGTCAGGCCCCAGAGCAGCGCCGCGGCGCAGCCGACGAGCTGCACTCCCATCCGGTGCGCGTCGAACAGATCGCCCGCGTAGAACGCGCCGGCGGCGAACGTGCCCCACACGCCGCAGAAGCCGTGCACGGGGATGGCGCCGACGACGTCGTCGATCTCGAGCCGCAGCAGCAGGGCTTCGGCGAGCGGCACGAGCATGCCGGCGACGAAGCCGGCGAGCGCCGCGAACGCGGGGTCCATGGTCTTGCAGCCGGCGGTGATCGCCACCAGCCCGCCGAGCGCGCCATTGATGGTGCGCGTCATGAGTATCGGTGAGCCGAACATCTTCATGGCGAGCAACGCGCCCATGACGCCGGCCGACGCGCCGAGATTCGTGTTCACGAGGATCTTCGCGAGATCGGCGAAGTCGCGGCCGGAGGAGCCGCCGTTGAAGCCCATCCAGCCGAACCACAGGATGAACGCGCCCAGCGCGAACATCGGCAGGTTGTGGCCCGGTATCTCGCGCGGCTCGCCCTTGCGGCTGAAGCGCCCGAGACGCGGCCCGAGCGCGAGCACCGCGCCGAGCGCCACCCAGCCGCCGATGGAATGCACCACGCTCGAGCCGGCGGCGTCGATGAACCCGAGCTTCGCCAGCCAGCCCTCCGGGTTCCAGGCCCACGAGCCGTACAGTGGATAGATGAAGATGGAGATGATGGACGCGCCGACCACGTACGAACCGAAGCGCATGCGCTCGGCGACCGCGCCGCTCATGATGGTGCTGCAGGTGGCGGCGAACATCACCTGGTAGAAGAAATTCATCATGAGCGCGCCGTCCGCGGACTGCGGCGCGAACTGCGACGTGCCGACCCAGCCACTGGGGTTGGCGCCGAACATGAGCCCGAACCCCAGGGCCCAGAAGCCGAGCGTGCTCGTGGCGGTGTCGCAGAAGTTCTTCATCACGATGTTGACCGTGTTCTTCGCGCGCGAAAGCCCGCTTTCGAGCAGCGCGAAGCCGGCCTGCATGAAGAACACGAGAGTCCCCGCGACACCGAGCCACGCGAGCCACAACGCGTCGCTCACATCCTGTGGAGTCATGACCGTCCTTGTTTATCCGGGGCGTGGCGATGTTAGCCGAATGGCAGCCGCGCAGCGGCGCGGCACGCTTTTGGTGCGCGCCCGGACATAAGCTGGCTAGTTAGCAGGGGTGGTACCGGGAAGGGGTTTCCCGGGGTCGGAGTGTGCTCCCGCGACCTGGCGCAGGTAGCACGAGTGGGCCACGAGCCCGGCTAGTCCGACCCCCGAAAACCCGTTCCCGGTACCGCCGCCCGCCTGCTAACTATTCTCCCGACTGCGCGGCGATCGACGCGAACACGCTCGATTGATGCCAGGTCGGAGCCTGCGCGGCGTTCGCGACGCGCACCGTCAGGCGCTGCATGAGCTCCGCGTACAGGCCCATCGCGCCGAAGTCGACCGGCTGGGCGAGATCGTCCGACGGCGCATGGTAGCGCTCCTCGAACCACTGCTGGTCTATCTTCTCCTCCGCCGAGCCCGGCGTGTAACCCACCTTGAGCGCCAGGGACGGCACGCCCACGCGGATGAAGCTGTATTGATCGCTGCGGATGAACCGATTGCGCTGCGGCTGCGGGTCCGTGAGCGTCTCGATGCCGAGCCCATCGGCGACCGCGCGCACGTCTTCGCCGAGCGTGGATTCCTCGAGGCCGAACACGACCACGTGTTTCATGGGATACAGCGGCAGGAACATGTCGCTGTTGAGATCGGCGACTATCTTCGCGCCGCCGCTCACCGCGTGCTCCGCATAGGCGCGCGAGCCCAGCAACCCGAATTCCTCGGCCGTGACCGCGACGAAGACGATCGAACGCCTGGGCTTCTGCCTGGATTCCCGGGCGGCGCTCTGCAGCGCGCGCGCCACGTCGAGCAATGCGGCAATACCGGTGGCATTGTCCATGGCGCCGTTGTGCAGCCGGTCGCCGTCGCCATGCCCGGAGATGCCGAGATGGTCGAGATGCGCGGAGAGCACCACGATTTCATTGGCCAGTGTTTTATCCGAGCCCGCGAGCCCGCCGACGACGTTCTCCGACACGGCGGTGGTGGATTCGGCGGCAATCTTCGCGCGAATGCGCACTTTCAAATCGAAGTGCGGCAGCGGCTCGCCTGCTTTGAGCTTCGCGAGCAATGCCGCTTCGTCCTGGCCGCTGCCCTCGAGCAGGCGTGCGAATCGCGCCGGGTTGAGGCCGGCATAGATCTGCATTGCGGGGAACAGGTCGGTTGCCGGCGCGGCCAGCCGCATCTGCGGATCGGTGCGCGTGGCGGCGATGCGCTCCCAGGGCAGGTCCATCGCGAAGGGATTCGGAATGGTCAGGACGCCGACCGCGCCGGCGGCGTAGTACTTCTTCCAGCGCTCGGCGGCGGAGCCGAAGTGCGCGCCCGCGGCGCCCGGCACCGACTTCGGCGCGGACGTGAAGTACGCGACGATCTTGCCCTCGAGATCGACGCCGCTGAGATCGTCGTGGCCGTACTGCGGCATCTGCAGGCCGTGGCCGACGAACACCACGGGCGCATCGACCTCGCTCGCGAAGTTGCCGCGCAGGCTGAAGATCGCATCGTCACCGAGGGTGAGCGCCTGCACGCCTTTCGGTGTCACGAGCGCGAGGCTCGATTGGTCTTCCCGGATCGTCCGCGACTCGAGATTCACGCGCTGGTAGTAGCCGTCGTCTCCGCCGGGCTCGAGGCCCGCCGCCGTGAACTGCGCCGCGACGTACTCCGCCGCGCGATGATGGCCGGGCGTACCGGCGCGCCGGCCTTCCATGGAGTCGGCAGCCAGCACCTTGACGTCTTCCCAGTCGCGCTGGCCGCGCGCCGTGTAGTCGGCGGCCGGTTTCGCGGATTCGCGCGATCCGCAGCCGCTGAGCGCCATCAACGCACCCGCCATGGCTGCGAGGGTTGCCGGTAACACGTTCCGTTTCATAAGGGTCTCCAGCCGTGAGTGCCGCGATGTTCGCATGCCGCCGGAGCGTGTTGCGAGCGCCTCGGCGCCGCGGCGCAACGGCTCGCCGCGCACACCTGTCCATTTAGTTAGACACCCCGGCAGGCGATTTCGCGCAGCCGTCGGCCCGCCTCGCTGGCACGGGCGTTGCAATCATCCCCGCAGTACGTCCGCCTCGCCGAGGCAGGGGAGATTTCGAACATGCTCGACAGAAAGATATTCACTGCGCTCGCCGCCGGCCTGCTCATGTCCGCTGCCGCGCGCGCGGACGACTCCGGCTTCTATGTCGGCGCGAGCGCGGGCATGGCCACCGAGAGCTCGGTCGGATTCGACGGCAAATCCAGGGCGCTGAGGCTGCTGGGAGGCTATTCGTTCGGCAAGAACTTCGCCTTCGAGGCCGGATACATCAACGGCGGCGAGATGGAGGACACCACAGGGTTTCTGAACCTGTCCCTCAAGAGTGACGGCTACTTCGCGACCGCGCTGGCCAGGCTGCCGCTCGGCAACGTGGTCACTCCCTACGCCAAGTTCGGCTACGTGTTCTACGACTCGACCACCACGGTGTCGCGCGGCTCGCTGCAGGTCTTCGAGTCAACCAGCGACGACGACATCCTGTACGGCATGGGCGTCGAGTTCCGCCTGACCGAAAACTTCCGCCTGCGCACCGACTACGAAAAGGTGCGCGTGCCCGACGCCGCCTTCGACATCTATTCGCTCGTTGCGACGGTCCACTTCTGACATATCGCGCCGGACTCCGGTGTCCACTTTGGTGGACATCCCGTCCGCGCGCGACTAGCTGCTAGGCTGCGGTACGCACCCATGAAGAACTCGAAACTTCTGCACACTCTATCCATTGCCGCGACGCTGCTCTTGCTCGCGCCGGTCGCGGCTGCGCAAGCAGACCAAACGACCGGCGGTGCTGCGCTGATCGTCCAGGAGGTGACCTGCGCCGGCAACGCGCACACCTCCTGCGACTTCATCCGCGACCATCTTTATCTCAAGGCGGGGGCGCCGCTCGATGAGGAGCAGATCCGCAACGCCGAGCTGCGGCTGCGCGCGCTGCGGAATTTCGCAGCGGTGAACATCCGCCTCGACCGGGGCGCCGAGCGCGGCGCCGTCATCATCGTCATCGAGGTCGAGGAATCGAGCCCGATCGCGATGGAATGGCTGCTCGGTGCCTCCTCGTGGCCGGACTCGCAGCGCGGAGTATTCGCGGGGCGCATCGCGCATCAGAACCTGTTCGGCAAGGGCAAGATCGCGGATCTTTCCGCCATCGCGCTCGTGCCCGTGGGCGGCGACGCCTTCAATGAGGCCTACGACGTCACGCTGCGCTACGCGGATCCGGAGCTGTTCGACTCGAGCCGCTACTTCGCCGTCGCGAGCGCGCGCTGGCGCAAGCGGCGCTACGAGGACAAATACGGAAACTTCGGCAGCCTCGATGCGGGACAGCTCGAGCTCAGCATCGGGCGGCGCTTCGGTGATTTCTCGTACTTCACCTACGGCATCACTTTTCGGCCCGGCAACGACTGGATCGCCGGCCGATGGAAAAGCGACGGCACGTTCGTCATGACGTCGCCGGAGTCGTTCAGCAGGCGGGCGTCGAAGCTCGCTTATGGGTGGAGCTCCGAGGACGACCTGCACTTCCCCACGCAGGGTTCGACGCTGCAGATCACCGCCGGCGGCGACTACGACCCCAGCGCGCCGGAGGGGCGCCAACACTTCCAGTTCCGCCAGACCTGGCGCTCGTCGAGCGCGTACTGGACCCTCAAAGTCGGCGGCGATCCGAGCCCGGAATACCGCAGCTCGTTCGGCGAAAACCAGCTGCTGGCGCTGAGCTACGCGCGGCCGGTCGCTCCGGGCGATGTCGTTCAGCGGGGCCGTTGGTACGTCGAGCCCGGGTTCGCGCTCAAGGCCTACTCTTCATCGGGAAGCCGCTTGTTCGAGTACGGTCTCAAGGCGGGATTCCGCGCCGACACGCGCACGTTCGGGCTGGTCGATCTGTATCTGCTCGCCACCGAGGATGTGATCCGGTGAGACGCGCACTCGCCCTGTTGCTGCTGTCTGTGACCGCTACGGCCTCGGCCGCCGACGTGCACGTGACACTCATCGATGGAAAACTCGGTGCCCGCGTCGACGCGCTGTCGTATCCGGCGACGTTGCCCAGGGAGCTGACCAGCGGGCTCACCAATCGTCTCTACGCGCGCGTGTCGGTGTCCGATGCGCGGATGGTCCTCGGCCAGAAGGTGGTGGAATACGCGATCCGCTACGACTTGTGGGATCAGATCTTCTCGATGGCCAGCACGCTGGACGGCGTGCCCGCGGAAACGCGCCCGCTCGCGACCCGCGCCGAGCTGGACGCGGTGCTCGCGGCGCTGCCGCTGCCGCGGCTGTTCGACGCGGCCACGCTGCCGGCGGCGGCCGAGCTCACGCTGCGCGTGGAAGTGCTGCTCAATCCCATCGGTCGTGAAAAGATGCGCATGATCCGCAAGTGGGTGGCGCAGAACAGCACGCCGGAAGTGGGTGGCGACCGGGGCATATCGATGTCGAATGCGCTCTTCAACCGCATCTTCGAGCAGTACGCGGACGATTCGGAGGTCGCGGCCGTGTGGCGCTCGGTTGTTTCGAGCGCGCCATTCCGCCTCGAACGCCTCAAGCATGACCAGCAATAGGATCGGGCTGCTGCTCGGCGTGGCCATCTTCGTGATGGCCGCGCTGCCGCTGGCGGCGTCCTTCTATCTACTCCAGGGCGCGCTGCGCACCAGTCTCGATCTCGGGTTCAATCCGCAGGTGGTCCGCACGCTGGAGAATTCCTCGGTCAACCTGCGCGCGCTCGGCCGGCTCGATGCGGCCAACCGCGCGCTCTACCGCGCGCAGTTCGACGAGGTCGAGGAGCTCAAGCAGGTGTACTCCGAGCCGGAGTTCGTCAAGCAGCGCATCCTGGGCTCGCTGCGCTGGTACTTCGGCCTCGGGCTCGGCGCGGTGGTGCTGCTGTCGATCGGCGTGGCGTCGGTGTTGAGCCGCCGGATCGCGCGCAGCCACGCGCGCAACATCGCCGCGCTCTCGCACGAGCGCGACAAGGTGCGCTACCTGCAGGAGATGTCCTCGTGGCAGGAGCTCGCGAAGATGCTGGCGCACGAGATCAAGAATCCGCTGACGCCCATCGAGGTGCTGATCACCTCCCTGTCGAAGGCGTATCTCGCGAAAGGCCAGTCGGATTTCCTCGCGCACCTCACCGAGACGCAGACGATGATCGGCGAGGAGCTGCGGCACCTGAAGTCGACGGTGAACAAGTTCAGCGAGTTCGCGCGCATGCCGCAGGTGCAGCTCGCCGAGTTGGATCTCGTCGAGGAGCTCAACCGGCAGGTCAGGCTGATGCCCGGCCTGGTGGAGAACGTGGACCTCGACCTGCGCACGCCCGCGGGACTGGCCGCGCCGGTGCGGCTCGATGCAACGCTGTTCCGCCAGGTGCTGGCCAACATCATTCGCAACGGTGCCGAGGCGAACCCGGGCCGCCGCGTGCGCATCACCGTGTCCATCGAAGAGCATGGCGCGGGCTTCGGCCTGGTGCTCGCCAACGACGGTGTGCCGGTGCCCGCGGAGGTGGCCGACCGCATCTTCGATCCGTACATCTCGACGAAGACGGGCAAGGAGAACATGGGCCTGGGTCTCGCCATCGTGAAGAAGATAGTCCTCGAGCACGGCGGCGACATCCGCTACGAGGAGCGCGCGGGCCGGCCGACGTTCGTGTTGACGCTGCCGCGGGCCCACGCGTGAGCGAGAGCCCCGCGAAGCCCGTCGTCCTGGTGCTCGACGACGAGAAGAACATCCGCCAGTCCATCGAGATCGCGCTGGGCCAGGAAGGCCTGCACGTGATCGCCGCGCACGATGTGGCCGCCGCGCTGCGCGCGCTGCACGAGCGCATCGTCGACGTGATGATCGTGGACATCCGCCTCGGCGAGGTCGGCGGGCTCGAGTTCTTTCGCCGCGCCGACGCCGACGGCATCGCGCCGCCGACCATCTTCATCTCCGGCCACGCCAGCCTCACCGAGGCCGCGCAGGCGGTGAAGCTCGGCGGCTTCGATTTCCTCGAGAAGCCGTTCAGCGCGGACAAGATCGCGGTGACCGTGAAGCGCTGCCTGGAGATGGCCGGCCTCAAGGAGCGCCTGCGTCTCGCGGATTCGCGGCAGGGCGGCACCGACATCGTCGGCGACTCCGCCGCCATCCGCAAAGTGGTGGCCGCGGCCATCAAGGTGGCGCAGACGAATGCCACCGTGCTCATCACCGGCGAGAGCGGCGCGGGCAAGGAGCTGGTGGCCAATTGCATCCACGCGCACAGCGAGCGGGCGCGGGCGCCGTTCGTCAAGGTGAACTGCTCGGCGATCTCCGAGGCGCTGGTGGAGAGCGAGCTGTTCGGCCACGAGCGCGGCGCGTTCACGGGCGCGGTGGCGGCGCGCCGAGGCTTGTTCGAAGTGGCGCATCGCGGCGTGATCTTCCTCGACGAGATCGCGGACCTCGCGGCCGGCGCGCAGGCGAAGATCCTGCGCGTATTGCAGAACGGCGAGATCCAGCGCGTCGGCTCGGAGCGCGTGACGACGGTGGACGTGCGCGTGCTCTCGGGCACGCACAAGGACCTGAAAGCCGCGGTGGCGGAAGGCCGCTTCCGGGAAGATCTCTACTATCGCCTCAACGTGGTGCCCATCCGCGTGCCGGCGCTGCGCGAGCGCCGGGAAGACATCCCGCTGCTGGTGCACTCGCTGCTGCGGCGTCTCGGCGAGCGCAACAACCTGCGCGTGAAGCCAATCGACGACGAGGTGATCGACGAGCTCAAGCGCCACGACTGGCCGGGCAACGTGCGCGAGCTGCAGAACCTGCTGGAACGCCTGCTGATCATGAGCGGCGAGCGCATCACGACGCTGGACCTGCCCGAGGAGCTGCTCGCGGCCCCCGAGGGCGGCGCGGCCGCGGCTGGGCGGTCGTCGCTCAAGGAATATCGCGACCGCGCCGAGCGCGACTTCATCGTCGCGACGCTGCGCCGCCTCAACGGGAACGTCAGCCAGGCGGCGCTCGAGCTCGGGGTCGGCCGCACCTATCTACACCGGCGGCTGTCGGTGCTGGGCATCACCCGGAAGGATTTCCTGGCCTAGCTCGCCGCGCGCTCTTGGGCGCGCAGGTCGCCGGCGCTGAGGCCGAGCCGGCGCGCCGCCGACAACACCGCGAGCACCGAGGCCGTGGCGATGTTGGCGTGCCGGCCGACACCATAACGAATGCCCGCGATGCCATCGCGCGCCGCCTCGACGATGGCGAGCGCGGACGCGTCCGCGCCGGCGCGCAGCGCGCGCTCCTCGTAGTTGTCGATGCGGATCGGCAGCGCCAGCGCGTTCACGGTCGCGGCGATGGGGCCGGAGCCCACGCCACGCAGCCTGCGGCGCTCGCCCGCGACCGTCATCTCGAGCTCGATGCCCTGCTTGTCGCCGTCCTCGAACAGGTGATGCGCGTGGTAGGCCACGTCGAAGTCGACCGTGAGGTAGGTGGACTCGAACAGCTCCCAGAGCTGCTGCGAGGTCATCTCCGTCTCCGCGCTGTCCATGTGCTTCTGCACGACCGCGCTGAACTCCACCTGCATGCGCCGCGGCATCACGACGCCGTAGTCGCGTTCCAGTAGATAGGCTATGCCGCCCTTGCCCGACTGGCTGTTGACGCGCACGATGCTGTCGTAGGTGCGGCCGAGATCGGCCGGATCCACGGGGATGTACGGCACTTCCCAGTAGCCTTCCCGGGTCTGCACCGCCATGCCCTTCTTGATGGCGTCCTGGTGCGAGCCCGAGAACGCCGTGAACACCAGGTCGCCGATGTACGGATGGCGCGGGTGGATCGGCAGCCGCGTGGCCTGCTCCACCTCGCGCGCCACGGCATTGATGTCCGAGAAGTCCAGCCCGGGATGGATGCCCTGCGTGTAGAAATTGAGGGCCAGCGTGACGAGGTCCACGTTGCCCGAGCGCTCGCCGTTGCCGAACAAACAACCTTCGACACGGTCCGCGCCGGCCAGCAGGCCGAGCTCGGCGGCGGCCACGCCGGTGCCGCGATCGTTGTGCGTGTGCAGCGATACGACGACGTGCTCGCGGCGTTCGAGGCGCGTCGACATCCACTCGATCTGGTCGGCGTAGATGTTGGGCGTCGCGTTCTCCACCGTGGTCGGCAGGTTCACGATGATCGGCCGTCCGGGGCCCGCATCCCAGGCGCGGATGGCGGTGTTGCAGGCCTCGAGCGCCACCGGCAGCTCGGTCATGCTGAAGGTCTCCGGCGAGTACTCGAGCACCCACTCGGTTTCCGGCTGCGCATCCGTGAGCTGCTTGATGAGCCCCACCTGCTTCGCCACCAGTTGCATGACCTCCGGCACCGTCATGCCGAACACGACCTTGCGCCACACCGGCGCCGTCGCGTTGTAGATGTGCACGATGGCGCGGCGCGCGCCGCGCACGGATTCGACGGTGCGGCGGATGAGCTCCTCGCGCGCCTGCGTGATCACCATGATGGTGACGTCGTCGGGTATGAGCTTCTGCTCGATGAGATCGCGCACGGTGAGGAAATCCGTGTCCGACGCGGAGGGAAAGCCCACCTCGATCTCCTTGAGACCGACGGCGCACAGCGTCTTGAACAGCCGTTTCTTGGTCTCGCGGCTCATCGGCTCGAACAACGCCTGGTTGCCGTCGCGCAGGTCGGTGCTGCACCACACCGGCACCGTAGTTAGCTGGCGCGACGGCCAGCGGCGGTTCGGCAGGTCGATGGCCGGGAACGGGCGGTACTTCTTGGACGGATCTTTCAACATGGCTGCTTCACTTCACTGCTGGCTCGGGACGCGACTTCTCCGCGGTTGGGCGGAGCGATGGGGTTCCCGTCTTGTCAGCGCCGACGGGTGGCGCGTGTGGATGTGCGGCTAGGCCGCAAGGAGCAGGAGGCCGAGCAGAAGCGAGCCGCGCGATGCGCAGGCGGTCGATTCAGTGCTTCGCTCGAGAGAGGCCATGCACGAAAGCTACCGCAGTCGCGCCTGCCAGACAACCGGCACGAGCGCCGGCGGCGCCGCGACGCTCAGCGCAGCGTCGCGGCGAGAATCTGGTTGGCCGCCGCCTCCACCTCGTTGGCCGAATCCACTTTCACCGCCACGCTGCCGGACAGCGAGGCCGGCATGGTGACGTTCTGGCCGACCAGCACGGGGATCACGTGCGCGTGTCCCGCGCCGTGGGCGTATTCCATCTCCATCTTCGAGAACAGCGTGGGCCGGCCGGATACCACGAATACCGCGGTGTCCGCGTTGCGGATCCCGAGCTTGTAACAGTCTTCCCAGGGCATCCCCGGGTTGACGTCATCGGCGCTGGTCACGCGAACGCCGCCATCCGCGAGCCGCTGCGTCAGCTTGCGCGTGAAGCCGGCATCGGCCGCACCGCTCGATAGATAGACCGTGTGCCGGGCCGCCGCGGATGCCGGCGGGTCGGTCGGCGCGGTTCGTGGCGCAGGTCCCGGCGCCGGTGCCGGCGCCGTCCGTGCCGCGGGCGGCGGCGCCGTCGGCGCCTCGAACGCCGGTATGGGCCCGGCACTCTTGCGGCCCGCCTGCTCCCGCGCTTCGCCCTCGCGAGAATCCAGGCTGCGCTTCGGAGGCGGCTTCAGGGGAACGACCTCGTCGCTGTCGGGGTACTCGAGGCTCAGCTCGTGCGTGAGCTTGCGGCTCGTGCCGTCGGTGCCCACGACCTCGATGTAGATCTCGAACCCGCCCCAGCCGGATGCGTCGAGCCGGAAGCCGTTCTCACGCGTCCTCACGGTGCGCACGGGCTCGGCGAACGTGGGGTGCAGCGTGTAGATCACGCGCGCGACAGCCGCGAGCTCGGGCGTCGGCGCGTCGATCCACACCGACCACTCCCACCAGTCGTTGCCGTCATACTGCGAGCTCTGCTTCACGGTGATGCTCACTGGTCTTCTCCCATGATCTGGACCTGCATCCACTGCGAGGTGGCGGGCGATTGCATGGGTTGGTTGCCGATCCCCTCGATGCGCAGCTGGATGAGGTCGTCTTCTTTCACGCCCTCGATCCATACAAAGGTGCCGCCCACTTCCGCGATGGGTTTCACCGGCTTCCAGGGGCCATCCTTGCCGCGGGCCCACAGCTTGTGCGAGCAGCGAATCTGGTCGGCGGCGAACCCGAGGCGGCGCGCGAGCTCCGGCGGCATGATCTGTACTTTCACCGGACGGCCCAGGTTGCTCTTCCAGAGGCCGATGGTCTCCGCGAGCGCCAGGAAGGCCTGCAGCGGATTCGCGCGATCGAGCGGGATCATCTCGTGGGGCTGGTACATGCCGGCGACGTCCACGCCGTTCTCCACGACGGCGATGGCCTGCTTTCTCTGGGCGCGCGCATAGCCCAGCTCGTCGAGCACCCACTGGTGCGTGGTGAAGGTTCCGTCCAGCTTGGCATCGCGCCGTGTCAGCAGCGCGACGAGCGCGTCGCAATCGTCGATGAGCGCTCTCACCGCGTCGCTCAGCACCTGCCCGCCGAGGCGCTCGCCGGTTTTCATGTGCGCGAACTGGCTGGCGAACAGCCGCTCGCACCACTCCGCCAGCTCGCGATCGGGATCGCGAAAACCGTAGCCCAGGAATATCTTCATGTAGCCCCCTCGAGTGCGGGCGCCATTTTGCCGCGGATCATTTCGATGATCGACTGCAGCCAGATACCTTCGTTGGCCGGCTGTTCGCCTGGTTTGCCGTTGAGCCTCGGCATCTGCTTGCTTCCGGCATGGTGCAGGGCGATCACCTGCCATAGGCTGTTGAACACCGGACTGCCGGAATTTCCTTTTTCGGTCGGTGCGCGATAGTGCACGCGGCACGCGGCGGGGTTCGGCGGCTTGCCCGCCGCCGGGCCTTCGTGATCGATGATCTCGTTGTCCTGAAAGGAATACGTGAGCTCCTTTCCTTGCGGGTGACCTATGACGAACACCTGCGGCTGCGGCGGCTCGACCTGCAGCGCCGGCAACGCGCGCCCGATGGTGAGCGGCATCGCATCCTTCACCGGCTGCGTGAGCCGCAGCAGGCAGAAATCGCATTTCTCCGGCGGTGACTCGCACAACACCTCGGCGATTTCATAGCGCACGTCAGGGTCGATCGCCTCGAACGCAATCTCCACGTTTTCCGGCGCCAGCCCGATCGGCACCCCGTTCTTATTGACGACATGGAAGTTCGTGAGCACGAGATTCTCATCCAGAGCATCGAGGCCGACGCTCTTCGCGCGCACCAGGAACCCGGTGCCGATGCGTCCGGCGAGCTTCTGGCGTATGGCGGCCACGCCCTTGCCCTGCTCGAGGCCCGCCATCCACCACGCACGTGTCTCGGCGCCCTTGATCTTCCCGAGCGTGGCTTCGAAATGCCCGGCATCCGGCACTTTCTGCGCCATTTGTTTCGCGCTCATCTCGGTCTTGGCATCGGGCATCTTCATCATGAACGCCGTGAGAACCGCGAGCAGCGGCTTGCCGCGCGGGTCGTCCTGCAGTCGCCACACTTCCTGGAACTGGCGCAGCGTCGCTTCGATGTGAAAGGCGGTGACATCTTCCGCATTCGTGTACGCGATGAGCGCATCTGAGATCGTGCTCCAGTCTCCCGTGCCGAGGCTGGCCTCGGCGATGGTGGCCAGATCCCAGGCGACAGGCTTCCTGATTTTCGCCAGCGCGGCCAGCAGAGTTTTCGCCAGCGCCTTCGGCACGAACTTCTTCGGATACGTGAGGCCCGTGCGGCGGCAATGCTCCACGAGCGCCAGCAGGTTCACTCCGTGCCAGGTGTTGCGCGCGGGATTGGCGCGGTAGCCATCGGCATAGGCGGCGATGGCCTGCGCGAGCGCGGCCTGCGCGGCTTTCGAGCCGCGGTTGCGTGCGTCGAAGTAGATCTGCTTGTAGGAGCGCCCCAATAACCCCGTGACTTCGAAGACCTCGGGATGCTTGGGTGCAAGGCGCGCTCTCGTGGCTTCGAGCACGTCCAGCGCCACCGTCACACGCCCGGTGTTGATGAGCGCCTGCGCATACAGCCGCCGCGGCGTCGGTTCTGCCGGCGCCACGCGCCCGATGGCTTCCGCGAGCTCGATCAGCGCGTCGTATGCCTGGTGGTCGCGCAGCGTGGTGAGCAGCGCACAGGCCTGTTTCGCGTTCCGCAGCCTGCCCTGCGCGCGGATGTCGCCGAGTAGCGCGGCTGCGGCCGTCTTCGACTGCTCGGCATTCATGATTACAGCCCCAGCATCGAGCGCAGCGCGCCGCGGAATTTCGGCTGCTTCAGGTATTTCGTGGCGGAGTGCCGCCACGCGCCGTCGTTCTTGATCTCGATGTCTTCGACACGCGTGTTGCCCTCGAATCGATAGTCGTTCGCGAGCTTCGGGTCGAGCCCGCACACCGGGTCCAGGTGGTCGTAGAGATTGACCCAGCGTTTGGCCACGCGCTCGCTCGGATAGCCATTCGGCCGAGTCCATCCCGGCTGCAGCTTGTCCTGGATCTCGTCGAGGCCCAGCGGGCTGCCGATGGTGATGAGGCCGTCCACCTTCGCGCAATCGCCCACGCGCTTGAGGCAATCGTAGGCGATGACGGTGCCCATGCTGTGCGATACCACGATGTGCGGACCGTCGGTGTTCACGCCGCAGACCTTGTCGACGAAACGCTTGCGGATGGTCTGCTGGATCGGCACCGCGGTGCCGCCGGGTGGCGCGAATTTCACGTCGAACAGGTAATGGTGCACGTCGCGCAGCAGGGCGTTCATGATGGGTTTCTTCACGAACCAGGGCAGCGGAATGCGCTCGAGCGTGGCGGCCGTCGCGAGCTTGGCCGCCGCCGCCATCTCGCCGCCGGTCTCTTCTTCGAGGCCGGGCATGCTGGCGCGCAACTTTGCGAGAAATGCCGATTCGTCGGCGTTTCTGGGGGTTGGCGCCGCCGCGTCGCCGGCACCATCGGCCGCGGCATCGGCATTCTCGGAGGTGCTCTCGAAGTTGCTGGTGTCCTCGATGGGCTTCGCATACATCAGGTCGGCCCAGTGGACCATCGAGGTGGTGACGCCCTCGTTGGTCAGCGACAGCGGCTCCGCGGATTCCTCGAGTGCCTGCAGCCACAGGCGGCGCAGCTCGGCTTCTTCGGGTTTGTTGGCGATGCCGTGGATGAACGTTACGTGCGGCATGGGGACACCTCTTGTTCCGTCTTGTATGCGAGCCGCGCCGGCTCGAGTAGCTAGGCGACGCCGTTCTCGTCCGGTTTATCGTGCCGGACGAACTTAGAACATATGTGAAAGGAGCCGCAATCGCGAATTGCGTCCCCGCGGGCCGGACCTTGATTGAGATCACACCGGCCGTTGTTAGCCGGGCGCCGCGTTCCGTGCCAGGAGCATGGTGCGGTGCGCCAGCACCAATACGAGGCTGTGGCGGGGCTGCCGCCGAGGCAGATGGGACGGGGTCATCGCTGCGGCCGTGGTTCGCGCGCAGCGCCCGGCCGGGCGCGGGTCTACTTCTGGGGCGCGAAGTGCTTTCGAGCAGCTTCCTCGGTGCGCAGGGAAATCTCGTAGATGGTCGCGTCGCCACCGTGTTGTGGCAGGAAGATGGTGGCGTAGCCGCTCGCCGGATCGATGCGGATGTTGGTGGATGACATGCCCGGGTGGAAATACGCGCCGCCCGCGCCGATTCCCCAGCCGAGACCATAGGTCGTGGGTGAGTCCGGAGAGCCCGGCGGCAGTTGCGGTACCGTGGGGGCGGCCTCTGCCGATATCTGGTTGCGCGTCATTTCGCTCACCGACGCTTCGGACAGGTAGCGACGGCCGTCGACCACGCCTTTGCCGAGGAACAGCCGCGCAAACTGCGCCAGGTCACCACCGGTCGAAAACAGGCCGCCGTGCGGTGCGTGCCGGCTGCGCCGGTCGGTGAGCTGTGCGCGGGGTCGCGGCTGCGCGAGCTCGTCCGGCACCGGCGTCAGCTGGTTCTTGCCGGGTGGAACCCAGTAGGCCGTGGCGAGCCGCGACAGCTGCTCCTCGGATGGGATGAAGACAGTGTCCTTCATGCCGAGCGGCCGCAGCAGGCGTTCGTCCAGGAATTCCTCGAACGGCTTGCCGCTCACCACCTCGACGATGCGCGAGGCGACGCTCACGCCCGCGTCGGAATAGAAGAACCTCGAGCCGGGCTCGTGCTGCAGCGGTCGCGCCGCGAGCTCGTCCACGAGCTCGGCGAGCGGCATGCCGTCGATGGCCCGTGTGCTCGAGTAGTTGGGGTTGAGCCCGCTGGTGTGATTGAGCAGCATGCGAACGGTGAGGGGATGCCGCGGCTCGCGCATCGCCTCGGTGCCGTCGGCGGCCTTGACCGCCAGGCGCGGCTCGAAGCCCGGCAGGTATCTCGACACGGAGTCGTCGAGCCGCACCTTGCCGTCGTCGACGAGCATCATGAGCGCAGTGACTTGAATCGGCTTCGACGTCGACGCGATCCAGAACAATGTATCGCGCGCCATCGGCTTCTTCGTGGCCACGTCGGCGTATCCGACCACGGGGAAACCGACGATGTGATCCTGGTAGACGACGACACCGGCGATGCCGGCGACGCGCCCTTCATCGACATACGGCTGCACGATGCTCTGGAAAGTCGGCGCTTCCGCCCCGCGGCCGGGGGAAGACAGCATGGCGGCGGCCATGAGCGCGCTGAAAACCCGGGTGGACACTTTCATTGGAATGCCCTCGATGGCGATGTGTCCGGCACTCTACTACTAAAGTAATAGAAAAGGCTACACCCGTAGTAAATCGTTGTCGGACATGGACAATGAGAGGCCCGAGTCACGCCTCAGCCGGTCATCGGTGCGCGGCGCGTCACCGCGGTGTGAGGATCCGGCTCACGAAATCGACGGGTTCGCATCTGTCACGACCCGGCGTTTCGTGACTGGAAATCCGAAAAATAATTTTCTGCATCCCCGCATTTCGTGTGCTGGAATGCGCGCCTGTAGATAGGGAGATCCACATGAATCGCAAGAAGTTTGCCGTCGCGCTCGCGGCGGCCGCCGTCGTAGCGGGCGGAATATATTTTGCCATTCACGTTCGCCAGGCTGACACCGCGCCAGGCGCGGCCGCCACACCGGCCGGCATCGTCAACCCGGACATGCCCACCGCCAACATGAAGACGCAGGCGCAGCCGCAGCTCTCGACGCAGCGGTTCGAGCCGCCGCCGCCCATCAGCACCGGCACGTACCGGGACCCAAACTACCGCAAGCCTGCCGCGCCGAAAGATCCACCCGCCAAGACCGACTCGAAGCGCTGAGCCGCGCCGCCTCGCCCGACCGCCAGGGACAGCCAGGGACCCAACATGAGAATTCAGCAGTATCTGTGCGCGCTTGCGCTCGCCCTCGTCGCCTGCCTGCGGCCCGTGGCGGCCGAGCCCATCCGCGACTACTACTCCGAACCGGGCCTCAACCCGTTCAAGGATTCGCTGAACCAGCATTTCAGCGAGTACATCGACCCGTTCTCCGGAACGCTGCAGCTCAAGTACACCGACGTGCACGTGCCCGGCAACGGCGGCATGGACATCGACATCACGCGCAGCTACACCAGCCTGCCCACCGACTCGTACCCCGCCATGGCCATCAATGGCCTCGGCTGGACCATGCACTTCGGCCGCATCGTGGTGCCGCAGCAGCATCTCAACAAGATCTGCAACCAGGCCGGATTCTCCTTCAACACCTCCGACAACCCTTCGCTCGAGCTGCCCGATGGCGGCCGCGAGCTGCTGGTCCTCAGCCGGCTGCACAACGACGGCTCGTTGATCACGCGCAGCAACTGGATCGCACGCTGCCTCACCAACCGCGCCGGAATGCTGGTGACCGCGCCCGACGGCACGCAGTACACGATGGACCAGTTCGACAACTTCCAGGGCGAGCCCAGCTACTACACGACGCGCATCGAAGACGTACACAACAACTGGATCGCCATCGACTACGCGCAGAACGCGATGGGCATCCACTACATGACGCAGATCCGCCGCTCGGAAGGCGGCGTCTCGGTGACGTTCGAGTACGAGGACGTCGACACCAACGGCATCGCGCTCTCGGCCGTGGTCTCCTATGGCCAGCGCTGGACGTACCAGTACGAGACCATCCCGGGCTTCTTCTTCCCGTACTACAAGCAGCTCGTCCGGGTCATCCGGCCGGACGGACGCTCGTGGCTCTACTCGTACAACCCTTTGATGCCCGACCCGATTCCGGACAACGGCATCCCGGACCAGGGCATCGCCAGCTATTCGCTGAACAGCGTGACCTATCCGTACGGCGCGCGCATCAGCTACGCCTACCAGCACGTGAAGTTCGACCGGGACTCACCGCTCAAGACGACGTCGATCTACACGAAGACAGTGAGCGGATCGCAGGTCGAAGGCGGCACGTGGACGTTCCAGTTCGCCCCGCAGAGCGAGTACTACGGCGACGCGGCCGCCGGCGGCCTGCGCTACGACGTCACCACGGTGACCGCGCCCGAGGCCATCTACAAATACAAGCATTTCGGCAAGGACTACTACGTCGCCGACGACGGCCTGATGGTGTTCACGCGCGCGTCGTTCGTGGGCCTGCTCTCCGTCAAGGAAACGTGGAAGCGCCAGCTCAATGGCGGCATCGTGGAACGCCAGGCGTTCTCGTGGGGCCAGCGCAAGGTGTCGGAGGAGGATTTCTGGCACGGCGGCGACCGCACCTGGTGGCGTGACGACGGCACCTACGCGGCGCTATTGCAGGGCGAATACAGCAGCCGCGACGGGGAGATCCACAACGGAACGTATGCGCACGCGCGCCTGTTCTCTCAGTTCGACGAGTTCGGCAACCCCGGACGGGTGTTCGAGCATTCGAACATCGCGGGCCATCCGTCGAAGGAAACGCGGTACACCTACTACTTCGACGCGGCGCGCTGGATCGTCGGGTTGCCCATGGACGAAACCCATCGGCGCTCCCTGAACGGCGTGGAGGTGACGGAGGGCACGGTCGAGCGCGAGTTCGACACGTTCGCCGACCTGCGGCGCATCGTCGATTTCGGCGAGGAGACGCGCTACACGTACACGGGCGCGGGCGACATGGAAACGATGCGTGACGCGCGCGGCAAGATCACGACGTACAGCGACTACAAGCGCGGCATCGCGCGGCACGAAGAGCGGCCAGAAGGCGTCATCATCAGCCGCACCGTCAACAACGACGGCACGCTGGCATCGGAGACCAACGGCCGCGGCTATCTCACCAGTTACACCTACGACGACATGTATCGTCTGACGGGCATCAACTACCCCGTCAAGGCCGACGTATCCATCAACTACGACGAGAGCTCCGGCGCGGTGAACCGCGTGCTCTCGCGCGGCAACTATCGCCAGACGGAGAAGATCAACGACTTCGGCGAAACGCTGCGCATCGAGCGGCGCGATGCGGCCACCGGCCAGACGAACGTGCGCACCTCGCGCTTCGATGCGCACGGGCGCGAGATCTTCCGCTCGTATCCCAATTCCACGGCCGGCACCGACACCACCTACGACGCGGTGGGGCGCATCGAGCGCATCCAGCACCCCGACAACAATTTCGTGCGCTACGTGTACGACGACTCGCGCGTCTCCGTTACGAACGAACGCGGCTTCCAGACGACCTATCTCAACTACGTGCTGGGCGTCGGCTACACCACCGACGATCCGGTGACGATCGACGAGCCCGAAGGCGTATCGACGATCATCCGCCGCGACATCTTCGGCAACATCGTATCGCTGTTCCAGGGACAGCGCACGGGCGGCAGCACGGTGCTCGGCTACGAGAAGACCTACGATTACGACGCGCGCAAGCTGCTGGTGGAATCGTACGAGCCCGAGGTCGGCACCACCGTGTACGGCCACGACGCCGTGGGCAATGTCACCTCGGAGAAGGTGAACCAACTACCGGAAGTGACGTTCGTCTACGACGGTCTCAATCGCCGCACCCGCGTCGACTTCAGCGACGCGACGCCCGACATCGTCACGGTGTACGACAAGAACGGCAACATCGAGCGCGTCACCAAGGGCAACACGGAGTGGTTCAACGTCTACGACGAGAACGACAACCTGCGTAACGAGCGGCTCACGATCAGCCACGCCCTGTTCGCGCCGCGCATCTACGCGCTGGCCTACGACTACAGCGACCTCGACGTCGTCTCCAACATCACCTATCCCAGCGGTCTCGCCGTCGACTACGCACCCGACGCGCTCGGTCGGCCGACCCGTGTCGGCACGTTTGCCACGAACATCACCTATCACCCGAGTGGCGCGGTGGCCAGCTACCGCGCGGGTACCGGTGTCACGGTGACCTTCGCGCTGAACTCGCGGCTCATGACGCAGTCCATCAGCGCGCCGGGTGTCGTCAGCCTGAGCTATGACTATGACGCCAGCGGCAACGTCACGCAGATCACCGACGGCATCGACTCGGCGAAGAACGTGACCATGGGCAGCGGCGCCTACGACGGCCTCGATCGCCTGCGCAGCGCCACCGGCGCCTGGGGCACGGCCACGTTCTCGTACGACCACAACGGCAACTTCGTCACCAAGGAAGTCGGCGCCAAGGGCATGCGCTACTGGCTCGACGCCCATCGGCGCGCGCGCCAGATCGATCGCTACGATCCGGCGACGCCGAGCCAATACCGCGGCTCGCTGCGCTTCGAATACGATGACCGCGGCAATGCCACCGTACGCCGCCAGCTCACGGTGGAAGGCAACACCTCCACGATCGACGAGAAGCTGTTCGATTTCGACGCCGCATCGCATCTCATCCGTGCGCGCGTGAACAGCGTCACGGGCTCCGGCACGACCGCCATCGTGAGCAAGGACTTCACGTACGACGGCAACGGCGAGCGGGTCGTCGAGCACAAGCACGGCAGCTACGACATCCGCTTCAGCGTCCAGGGACGCGACGGCAAGCTCATGTTCGAGGACTCGGTGACCGAGTGCACGCGCACGGATCACATCCATCTCGGCGCGCTCACCATCGCGAAATCCGATGACAAGCCTGCCTCGACGACGCTCGACACCGACGGCGACCAGCTCACCGACTGCCTCGAGACGCAGCTCGGCCTGAATCCCAACAGCGCCGCCGACGCGGCCGCGGATGCCGACGGCGACGGCCTGACCAATCTCCAGGAATTCCAGGCGGGCACCTCCATCACGCGCTCCGACACGGACGGTGACGGCGTCTCCGACCGCGACGAGGTGCAGCGCGATCTCACCGACCCGAACGACACCGACACGGACGGCGACGGCCTGCCCGACGACGTCGAAGCCGCGAACCCGCAGCTCGACCCGCGCTCGGCCGACAAGGATCACGACGGCGTCAGCGATTTCTGGGAAGTGCGCCTCGCGACCAATCCAGCCGCCTCCGACGGCCTGCTCGACAGCGACGGCGATGGCTTCAGCAATCGGCAGGAATCCGGCGCCAAGGCCGATCCGCAGCTTGCGGCCAAGCGTCCCGCGCGCGGCGCGCAGATGTGGAGCGCGCAATCGCTCGGCCCGATTTCCATGCGCCCGGCGATCGGCCGCGACCGGACCATCTACGTGGCCGGCGACGACGCCAAGGTGTACGCCTATCATCCGGACGGCACCGTGCGCTGGACCTTCGGCCTGCCGGGCCAGAAGCTGCACGAGCCCACGGTCGGGCCCGATGGCTCCATCTACCTGGTCTCCAACGTGCTCGGCGTCACCATCGACGGTGCGCCGCGCTCGTTCGTCCGTGCGCTCAGCGCCGAAGGCGTCGAGCGCTGGGTGTGGGCGACGAAGGAGTTCATTTCCACGCCCGTGGCGGTCGGCGAGAAGGGCCGCCTGTACTTCGGCGGCTTCGAAGTCTCGCCCAACTTCAACCGCGGCCTGGTGAATTCGCTCGCGGCCAATGGCTCGGATGAGAAATCGCTCACCACCGCGTTCATCCGCTCGGGTCCCGCGGTCGCTCCGAACGGCGACGTGTACTTCACCACCGAAACCCGCGAGCTCTACGCGTTCAACAAGGATCTCGGTCTTCGCTGGTCATACTCGATGGGCGGCTACCACTCCGATGAGCCGCCGGCGATCGCCAATGACGGCACTATCTACGTGACGAATCAGGGCGGCTATATCCATGCGGTGACCCCCACCGGCAGCGACCGCTGGTCGCGGCTCATCACCGCCAACACGCACCCGTCGGCGGTCGCCATCGGCGCGGACGGCACCGTCTACGTGGGCGACTATCAGAACAAATTGCTCGCCCTGCGGCCGGCGGACGGCACTCCGGTCTGGAGCGTCGCAACCTCGGGCAGCGCATACACGCCCGCGATCGCCGCCAACGGCACGCTGTACGCCACCACGTACGCCGGCAGCCTCGTTGCGTTCGGCGCGAACGGCGCCGTGCAGTGGTCGCTCGAGACCGGCAGCTCCATCGTGTCGCCGCCGGTCATCGACCGCGACGGCACCATCTACGTCGGTTCGCTGGGCGGCCAGCTCCACGCGGTGGCGGACAACGCGGGCGGCCCCGCGCGCTCGGCGTGGCCCATGCACCGCCACGACTCCGCGGCGTCCAACTACATGTGCTTCAACGAGCCGGCGTTCAGCATCGTGGCGGACGGCGACGGTGACCACATCGACGACTGCGCCGAGTTGCGTTACGGACTCGATCCGGCCAACCCGGCCGATGGCAACGCAGACCCGGATGGCGACGGCCTGCGCAACTTCGAAGAGCACCAGGCCGGCTCGCGGCTCGACGTCGCGGACACCGACGGCGATGGTCTCAACGACGGCCTCGAAGTGCTCACGTATCACACCAGCCCGACGGCCGTGGATACGGATCACGATGGGGTCAACGACGCACGCGAGATCGCCCTCGGCAAGAATCCGAACGATGCCGCCGACGCGGCCGGCGATTCGGACAGCGACGGCTTCAGCGACCGCCAGGAAGCGCTCGCCAATACCGATCCGCTGAATGCCTCCAGCAGCCCGGTCCGCGGGCAGGTGCTGCTCAACGTGGCCGACCCCGGCCCGCGGCGCGAGGTGGCCGTGGGTCGCGACGGAACCATCTACCAGGTGACGCCGTTCAACGCGGCCGGCCTGCAGGCGCTGTATCCAGACTTCACCATCAAGTGGAGCGTGCCGCTGTACATCGCCCTGGGGCCGGTCATCGGCCCGGACGGGACTATCTACCTGATCGGCGACAGGGATGGCTCTGGCTTCCAGCGCATCTTCGCGTACTGGCCGAATGGCCTGCAGCGCTGGGTGCATACCTTCAGGTGGGAGGCCGCCGGTCTTGGTGTCCTGGAGCGGCCGGCGGTGGGCGCCGACGGCTCGTTCTACTACCTGCGCAGGAGCCTGCAATTCGGTTCGCGCGTGGTGGCGCTCGATGCCGAAGGCCGTCCGAAAGCCGGGTGGCCCGCGGATGGCGCGTCCGTCTTCGCGTTCGAGCAGTCGACGCTCGCCGTCGGTCCCACGGGCAACGTCGCGATCTACGATGCGTGGAATTCGCTCACGCTGTTGAGCCCCACTGGCGAGCGCCTGTGGGAGACGCGGAATGCCGCCATTGCCGACGACAGCTCCGTGCAGGGTGGTCCCTTGTTCTCGGCCGACGGCACCATCTATGTGCGCAACGACTCGGGCCTGCACGCCATCGACCCGGCCAATGGCTCGCGCAAGTGGGTGCGCCCGGGCATCCTGTGGAGCGAGCCGCTCATCGACGCCAGCGGCAACCTCATCGTGTATTGCCAGAGTGGCAGCTCGCGGCTCTGCGCGATCAGCCCGACCGGCACGGACGTCTGGCAGGAGACGACGGGATATACGTTCGTCTTCACCACGACGCCGGCCATCGACGCCGATGGCAGCATCATCGCCCTCACCGACAACGGCAGGGTGGTGGCGTTCAACGGCAACGGCACAGTGCGTTGGGATGCGGCACTCCCCACTGGCACGCTGTCCGTCAACTACCCGGTGATCCTCGGCGACGGGTCCATCTACCTGGCACCTAACGATCGGCGCGTGGTGCTCGCGGGCGCGGGACGCGGTCTCGCGGCGAATGCCGCGTGGCCGGCGCGCCATCGCGACAACAAGGGCAGCCGCAACGCGGCGGGCCTGACGGACGCCGCGCCGAACCCGGCACCGGCGGTCATCATCACCGCGCCCACCCAGGTGTCCATCGATGTCGAGGTGGGTGAGAACGTGTCGGTGCGCGCGACCGCCAGCGACTTCGCCGACGGCGACCTGAGCGACGCGATCCGCTGGTCCTCGAGCCTCGACGGCCAGTTCGCGACGGGCGCGAGCGCCTCGCTGTCTTCGCTGCGCATCGGCACGCACACCATCACCGCCACGGTCACTGACTCGCAGAACAACACGGCGAGCGCATCGTTCACCGTCAACAAGGCGGTGTTCCCGCCGCGGGTGACGTTGAGCGGTCCCGCCGACGGCTCGGTGTACGACGTCGGCCAGGTAGTCAACTTCCAGGCCTCCGCCGTGGACCAGCTCGACGGCAGCATCTCGGACCGCATCCGCTGGGTCTCGGACCGCGACGGGCAGTTCCACCAGGGTGCGATGTTCACGTACTCCGGCCTGTCCGTGGGTGTGCATCACATCACCGCGTCGGCCACCGATTTCGCAGGTGCGACCGGATCCGTGTCGTTTACCGTCACGGTCGAGGTGCGCCCGCCTGCCATCGACATCAGCCTGCCGGCGGCGGACGGCGCGGTGGAAATCGGCCTGGCAACCCAGTTCTCCGGCTCCGCCAACGATGGCAACGATGGAGACGTGAGTGCGTCGCTGCGCTGGACCTCGAATCGCGACGGCCTGATCGGCACTGGCCGCACCTTCACGACCTCGAGCCTGAGCGCCGGTGTACACGTGATCACCGTGACCGCGAGCGACAGCCAGGGCGGCGCCGCGACGGTGACGCTGCCCATCAACGTGGACCGCCACCCGCCAAAACTGCGCGTCATGGAACCCGTCGAGGATTGGGTGAGCGCGCTGGACGCGTCCTCTGTCCGGACTTCGGCCCTTGCCGAGGATCTGCGTGATGGATTCCTCAACAGCTCGATCCAATGGTCGTCGACGCTCGACGGGCCACTGGGCACGGGCGGATCCGACACCTTCCGCGGGCCGCTGAGCACGGGCGTCCACTACATCATCGCGACGGTGACCGACAGCGACAATCTAACCAGTACCGTCGAGCGCAAGGTGACCATGCGATCCTCGACCAACTTCGCGCCGACGGTGACCATCCTCGCGCCCGAACGGGACGCATTCGCCTACGTCGGCGAACCGCTGCTGCTCCAGGGTGCTTCGGCCGACTCGGGCGCGGCGGCTCCGACGATCCAGTGGTCCTCGGACCTCGACGGCAATCTCGGTACCGGAACGTCGCTGACCCTCTCCAACCTGCGTGTGGGCACGCACACCATCAAGGCATTGGTGGTCGATGCCGGCGGCGCAAAGGCGGCGGCGCGCGTGCGCCTTCCCGTGTTGGCGACGCCGGCCAACTACGCCCCGACGATCACCTTCCAGCCATTGCCGCTCAACGCGCGCTACACGAGCGACTCCGCCTTCCCGTTGACCGCGACCGCGATCGACCGCGAGGAAGGCAACATCAGCTCACGGCTGCAATGGTCGTCCGATCTCGCGGGCCCGCTCGGCAATGGCGCCACGGTATTCCCCGCCGGGCTCGTGGAAGGCTTCCACCAGATCACTGCGCGCGTGACGGACAGCTTCGGCAACACCGTGAGCAAGACATTCGTGCTGTTCATCTCGTCGAGCGGAGGCGGTGCCGCGACGTTCTTCAGCGATGGATTCTCGCCGGGCGACATATCGCAGTGGCAAATCGTCGATGACGGGACGACCACACCGTCTAGCTGGAGCATCGTCAGCGGTCGCCTGCAAGAGGCGGGCGACGCCCAGGCGAACGATACGGGCCTCGATCCCGTCGCGAAGCCGGGCACGTATGCGCGCCACAAGTATGGCGACTACTGGCTCGACTACCGGCTGAACGCGCAGCTCAACTCCTCGGACGACGATGCGATCGGCCTCATGTTCCGCGTCATCGACAACAACAACTACTACCGCTTCTCGATGGATCGCGAGCGCAGCTACCGGCGCCTGGTGAAGAAAGTGAATGGCGTATTCACCACGCTGTGGAGCGATACCACGCGGTACACGCAGAACCAGAACATCAACGTGGCGATCACCGCGCAGGGCTCGACGATCTCGCTGGCCATCGGCCCCAACAACACCACGCCGCTGCAGGTGTTCAGCGGCACGGATACGAGCCACCGCCGCGGCACCATCGGGCTGTACGCCTGGAGCGAGAACGCGGCGAAGTTCGACAGCCTGAACGTGACCAACCTGCGGTTGGCCACGTCGAACGATCCGCCGCTGGTCACGATCTCGAGCCCGGCCGACAACTCGAACGTCGTGGTCGGCACGCCTGTGACCCTGAGCGCTTCCGCGATCGACTTCGAGGACGGCGCAGTGTCGCAGCCCCTCTCGTGGTCTTCGAGCCGCGATGGAGTGCTCGGCGCGGGCGCGTCGCTGTCGGTGAATTCGCTGTCGCTGGGCACGCACGTGATCACCGCGAGCACCATCGACAGCGACGGGCTCGCCGGTTCCACGACCGTGACCATCAACGTGAACCAGCCGTTCAACAATCCGCCGACGCTCAACGTGACGGCCCCCACGGAGGGCGCCACGTTCAACATCGGCACCAACGTCGCGCTCACCGGCACCGCGAGTGACATCGAGGATGGCACCATCAGTAACGGCATCACGTGGACGTCGAACCGCAGCGGTCAGGTCGCGACTGGCGGCAGCACCGGTGTAGCGACTCTGCCGGCAGGGGCGCACGTGATCACCGCGCGCATCCAGGACAGTGGCGGGAAGTTCGTGACGGTGACCCGCAACATCACCATCGTCGTCCCCGGCAACAACCAGCCGGTGATCACGCTGAGCGCGCCGCTCAACGGCGCGGCGCGCGTCGTGGGCGACTCGGTGGCCCTGTCTGCAACCGCCAGCGACACCGAGGACGGTAATCTCTCGGCACAGATCGCCTGGAGCTCGAGCATCAACGGCGCGCTCGGCACGGGTACTTCGGTGAATGTCACCACCCTCACGGGCGGCGTGCACACCATCACCGCGACGGTCAACGACAGCATGGGCGGCACGCGCAGCGTGGCCGTGACGCTCACCGTCGTGCCGACCGCGGCGCTCCTGCTGCGCGACGACTTCAACGACAACAACTCGAACGGGTGGGCCGCGACCACGCAGGGCACGGTCTCCGCGCCCGCCGCGTGGAGCGTTGCGAGCGGCGTGCTGCGGCAAACCTCCGACGTGTCCAGCACGCCGGTGACCGCGGCTACGATCCCGAAGCTCGGCACGTTCATGCGGTACACGAACACCGGCACGTGGTCGAACTACAGCGTCACCGCGGAGCTCATGTCGAGCGACAACGACACGCTGGGCGTGATGTTCCGGCACTCCGGCACCGGCAGCTCGCAGTCCTACTACCGCTTCTCGATGGACTCGGAGCGCGCCAACCGCCGTCTCGCGAAGCTGCGCAGCAACGGCACGTGGTCGACGCTGTGGGAAGACTCGACCGTCTTCACGCTGAACCGCTGGTACGTGTTCGAGGCCATCGCAAACGGCACCACGCTCACCATCAAGCTCGACGGCGTGCAGCTGTGGACGGGCACGGATGCGACGAACCCGATCTCCTCGGGCTCGGTCGCCATGTACTCGTGGCAGAACACCGGCGCGAACTTCGACAATGTGCTGGTACGCAACCTGTCCGTGCCGCTGAGCACGAGCGGCGAGCCGCGCCGCGGCCTCGACCGGCTGCGCAGGAGCGAGCCCATGCTCGTGAGTAGCAAGCCGAGGCCCAAGCCGGAGCCGCCGCGCGCACCCGAGCGGGTGGCGCTGATCGCGGGCCTGGCGAATGAGTACCGCCAGAGTGCGGGAGGTGTCCGATGAGCGTCCGTAACACCATCATGCGCGGCTTCGTCGCGTTGTTGGCGCTGGCCGCCGGCGGGCAGGCGCTCGCCGCGCGCAGCACTACCTATCTGTTCAACGACGGGCTCGGCTCGGTCGTCGCCGCGACGAGCGAAGCCGGCACGGTGCTGTGGCGCAAGGACTATGCGCCGTTCGGCGCGCAGATCGATTCGACACCGGAGAAGGAGCGCACGTCGTACACGGGCAAGCAGCACGACGACGACATCGGCCTCACGTATTTCGGCGCGCGCTACTACGACCCGGAAGTTGCGCGGTTCGTGAGCATCGATCCGCTGGCCTTCGTGGACGACAACACGATGAGCTTCAACCGCTACATGTACGTGAACAACAACCCGTACAAGTACGTTGACCCGGATGGCAAGTGGCTCAACTTCGTGGCCAAGTTCGTGCTCGATGTGGCGGTCAACGTCGCGATCAACTACGCGACGTCCGGCAGCCTCGGCATCGGCATGGCGCTCAAGGACTCCGCGATGGGGATCATGAACCCCGCCAAGACCATCGCGAAGATCAAGAAGCTCGCCAACATCATCGCGAAGGTCGAGAAGAAGCTGCCGATCCCGCCGATCAAGCTGCCGTGCGCAGGAAAGTGCTTCGTAGCCGGCACTACCGTGCTCACCGAACGCGGTTACGTGCCGATCGAGACGCTGAAGGCTGGCGACAAGGTGTGGGCGCACGATCCCGATACGGGTGTGACTACTCTCAAGCCGATCCTGCACACGTTCGTCAATAGAAAGGACAGCGTGTGGAAACTCGTCCTCGAGAAGGACGGCTTCCGCTACCTGCACGAGGTTACGGGCACGCATCCGTATTACGTGCTCGAGGCGGGCGGTACAGGTCAGTGGACCGAGGTGGCGCATCTCGCGGCAGGCGCGATCGTGGAGACCGAGGATGGGATGAATGCCCTTGTCGTGTCGGTCAACGACACGCACGAAGTCGTGACGACATACAACATCCAAGTCGCCGACATCAACACGTACTACGTCAGTGCCGCAAAGGTGCTGGTGCACAATTGTCCCGCATCGGTCAAAGCGAGCAACCTGCCTGTGGCGAAGCCCGGCACGAAAGGTTGGGACGAGGCTGTCGATAGCCTGTCCAATGCTGGAAAAGGCAAGGTCAATGTCCGCACGGCCAGTGCTACCGACGCGAAGAAGCTGTTAGAGGAGTCCCGCGGCAAAATGGATCGGCGAAAGGCATACACTCAGGATCCATACAAGAAAGGCTATGAGAGTCACAATTCGCAGAATGCTCGCGAGCTCGCAGCGGACAATGATCTGCAACACTTGAAATGGAAAGATGGGAAGTCCGGCGGACATATCTTCTATGACAAGCCCAATTGAGGGAAAAGGCGCAATTCCGATCCAGGAGACGCAGTTTTGGGAGTACTTCGATGACATTGCTGACGTGGTTGCCGTTGGCGTCTTGTCTTGCGAAGACGCGAACCGTTTGTGGCGGGATCGTGTAGACGCGCGGGGCCGATCCTTCTTCAAACTACCAGATGACTCGTGGGTGGCCAGCGGGAGGAAAAGTCCCATCGGACTCTGGCAGCCGAGCCTGAACAATGGCGATTCAGAGTCTTTTCGAGCCGAACTGAACGCCAAGGTTTACTGGGTCGATGACTCGAAAGTCTTGTTCTTTGCCAATCCAGCCACCGCGCTGACATGTGATTGGCTGGAGTTCAAGAAGCACTGGATCGCCTTCCTTCTCCTGGAGGCGGACGCATCGATGGTGCTGCCGGCCGAACACATTTCCCAATGCGTCCTGTTTACCGCGCTCGGGCGTTCCGAATTCATCGAAGCCCGTCCAACTGGTGTGGCGACCTGAGCGCAAACCCAGGCGAGCGCCGAAGGACCCATTCCAAGAGGTGCCCGCAGGCCTCCCTCACGGCGGCGCCACGATCTCCCGTACGCTGCCCCGGCGATACGGCAACCCACCCGTCCCCAGGTTGTCGATGCAGAAGCAGACCGTGACGTTTGGCTTGCCGGACTCGAACCCCGCGCGCGACGTGTGAGACTGGATCGCCTGCGCAAAGTACGCGTGAACACTCGGTCCAAATCAGAACGGGAGCCCGCAGGCGCCCCTCCCGAAAATAGATCTGTCCCCTTTTCGTTACTGCGGCGCCACGATCTCTCGCACGCTGCCCCAGCGATAGCGCAGGCCTTCCGTCCCCACGTTGTCGCTGCGGAAATAAACCGTGATGTTCGGCTTGCCCGACTCCGAGCCCGCGCGCGACGTGGCGGCCGTGAGCCGCAGCGCCGGATCGACGCCCGACTTGCAGGCGCTCGCACCCACGCCGAAATTCGTGCCGGTATCGATGACCTCGTTGATCTTGGTCCACGTGCCGCCGTTCGCGCCGCCGGTCTGGTCTAACCACAACTCCTGCTTCACGTTGCCATTGGCGAGGTCGTAGACGACGTGCTTGTAGCCGATCCAGGTATTGAACGGCATGCCGCCGGAGAATTGCGTCTTGTTGAGGATCGCCGTGGACGACGGGTGATTCGTCTCCTTCTCGAAATCGACGTGGCCGTCGTAGCGCATGCGGGCGCCGATTCCGCGCGTGTCGCACTTGTCGACGTTCTCATTGCCGGTGGTGCCGTGGTTCGAGCGCGCGATGCCCACCATGCCGCCGAACGCGGTGCCGCTATCCGCGACGCGCTGGAAATACATCGTGATCTCGACATTGCGCCACTGGTCGGCCTTCGCCGGATCGTGAATGTACATTCGCGGCACGGCGCCCGAGATGCGCAGCACGCCGTCACCGGTGGTGCGATACGTGGCATCGCCGTGATTGGCGTTGAACCACGGATCGTTCGGGTCGATGCCCGTGAACGTGCGCGGATTGCTGTTCCATTTCGCGAACCAGGTCTTGCCGCCTGCGAGCGTGGGATTCAGCATCCTGACCCCGAACTGGTCGTTGCCGCCCGGTGGTGGTGGCGGCGGCGGAGGCGGTGTGGTCGCGGGCGTCGCGAAGATGCTCACTTCCGTGAGGCTGTTCCACGCATTGATGTTGTTGCGATGGCCGAGATACCGGATGTAGCGTGTCGACACGTCCGGAAAATCGTACGTCTGCTCGGCCGTCGTGGTGCCGCTGCTCTCGGCGCTCCAGATGGTGGTCCACGTCGAGCCGTTGCCGGAGGTCTGCAGGTCGAACACGTTGCGGCGCTGATTTCCCTGGTACACCGCAATGCGCGCGTACCCGACCGTGCGCACGCTGCCGAGGTCGTACGCGATCCACTGCCCATCGCCTTCCGCGGACCAGCGCGTGCCGAGATTGTTGTCGACGGTGTTCGCCGGCACGTTGCCGTCATTGGTGCTGGCGGTGACCGCGCCGGCCGCGGGCGTCACCTCGACATACGTTTGCGCGAGAATGGCCTGGGAGAACAGCAGCAGCGCCGCAGCCGGCAAGCTGTGGCGGATCGAACGCGGGAAGGGAACAGTCGTCATGGTGCACTCCTTTACACTGCGCCGCATTCCGTGCGGCCGCGACCTGGGGCTCGACTCTAGGCAGGGGCCGCAACGAGCACAAGACCTGGCGGGAGCGCAATGAGATTCACCGACAAACAGCTGCTCGCACTGAGCGATTTCCAGTCCTGGAAAGAAGGCGAGGACGAGCCGGTCACGCTGCTCGACTACGCCGCGTTCACCGCCACGCCGGACCAGTTGTTCGGCTACGCCGCGGTGTTCTTCCGCGAGGTGGTCGAGGTGGAAGGGCACTCCTTCTTCGCGGACGCCTTCGACGAGGACACCTACGCGCTGTGGAAATCGAAGCTGCCGGGCGGTCGCGAGATCCAGCGCGTGATGAACGCGCTGCCCATTTCCCGCCTGCTGCAGAACGCGGACATCGACGACGCGGCGGCGAAGGCCTGCGCGCTGCTGGTGGCGGCGGCATGGAACGAGGTGCATGCGCGCAAAGGCGTCGTGGCCGAAGTGCACGGCGAGACGCTCGCCGACCTGTCGGTGACTCTCATCAATCAACACGAGTAGCGAAACGGGCGCGCGACGGCGCCCCTGCGACTCGCGGGACAGGCTTCAAGTCTGTCCCCTCCCCACCTACCATGACGGGGCGCCAAGGCGCCCCGTTTTTTTTGGTCGCGGCTGGGGAGGGTAGCGAGTGAATCTCACGGCAAAGCTGCTGGTCGCCGGCTCGTGC
>JBIOZI010000161.1:0-13114 GCA_044871085.1 Steroidobacteraceae bacterium
GTCCGGGTCGCGCTGCGCAATACCGCCCTGCCCGGCCCCGTCCCCACTAGTTAGTGCCCCGGAAATGGGGACATTCCTCGTTTCCTAGCAAACGGGGACAGAGCGCTTTGGCGCGCTAGCTCAGCTCTGTCCCCGTTTGCTAGGAAACGAGGAATGTCCCCATTTCCGGGGCACTAACTAGTGGGGACGGGGCCGGGCAGGGCGGTATTGCGCAGCGCGACCCGGACCGGATCAGCGCGCGGTGTATGCGTCCATCATGAGGCCGGTGCCACCGCGCGATACGTGCGCGACGACGGCGGTGCGGCGATGGAGCTTGGTGACGGCTCCGAGGTTGATCGCGAAGGCGAGCTCGACCTGCTGGCCCTTGCGCAGTCCGAGATTGGTGGTCTCGACGAACACACCGGTCGCCGACAGGTTGATCGCCCGACACAGCTTCTTACGGCCGGTTGGTGTCGTGATGTACACCGTCGTGCGTGCGCGATGCCGCGTATGCAATCTGCGCTCCACCGACTGGATCCCCGCTGTCGTCGTTTTGCTCATCAGGCTCTCCTCTAGGGATTATTGCCTCGCGAGTCCGGCGATTGAACGGAACTCAACTTAATGGGTTTCGAGAAAAATTTCACGCTTCGATGATTACTCGGGATTTGCTGTTGCGTCTGCCACCTTGAGGCGTATGAAAACCGGGCAGTGATCTGACAATTTGCGCCGCGCCGCGTCCCGGGGTCGGTAAAGAGCGCGTCCGAACGACTGCGGCACCAGCCCGCGCGCCATCGCGCGACCCAGGATGACGTAATCGATGTAGCCGCTGAAGGTCTGTTGAGGGCTGCAATTCTCGAATGATTGGCCCTCGGCGGTATTGACCAGGTCGGCGCCGGCTGGTTCGCCGTCGTCGATGTCGCCCCACAGGCTGGCACCGGCAGTTTCCTGCCGCAGGTCGCGATTGAAATCGCCGAGCAGCGCGAAGGGCTTGCCGGCCGCGGCCTGTGCGTCGATCCAGCGCTCGAGCGCCGGAATTTGACCGCGCAACTGCACGCAGCTGGGTTTTGTCGAATCGATGGGCTCGCGCGCACATCCGGACTTGAGGTGCACGGACAGCAGCCGCATCTCGCGCGGCGAGTCGGGGTACACGCGCAGCTCGACGCCGCGGCGTACTTCATCGGACAGAGAAAGGTCGGTGACGTCGGACGCGCATGCATGGGGCAACCCGCGACGGATCGCGAAGCCGTTGTTCTGAACGCCGATGCGCGAAGAGAAGCAGAACTCGTACCCGGGGAAGATCAGCCGCGCAGCGTCCGCGCCGTCGATCTCCTGCAATGCGACGATGTCGGCGTCGAGCTGCCGCGCGTGTCTGCGCAGGGCCGCGATGTCTTCCTCGCTGCGCGCGAGCTCGTGCGCGACGTCGCAGGGCACCGCGCGTCGCGCGCCATCACGCGCGGCCTCGCGCGGGATGCACGCCGGCGCGAGCGCGCGCAGCGTCTGCGGCTGCATGAACCATTCGAGATTCCACGTGGCCAGCTTGAGCTCGCCAGCCGCTGCATGAGAGCGCGCCGGAACGATGCCGGTTACGAACAGCAGGGCCCAAAAAAAAGTCGCGCGCACTTTCATGCGCGCGACTATCTCATGCGAGGGTTATTTCCAGCACTTCTGGACGTCACCCGTACCCGTCGCGCCACGCACGCCGCGATCCGTGAGGGTGAACGTCGTGCAGTCCTTGTCGTCGGCCTGCCCGCCGCCGGTCGCCGGCTTCGCCGTCGCGGTGTAGCTCTGACCGCCGACCGCGGTCGCCACCTCGATGGTGTACTTGCCGGTCTCGGTGACGTTCAAGATCCCGAGCCCCGTCGGTGACGCGGCGGTGAGATTGCTGGTGTACATGTTGTTCTGCAGGTAGTGCTTCTCCTGCGCGGCCTGCAGGTTCAGCAACGCGATCTTCGCCTCCGAGCGCTGCGAACGCAGCAGATAGCGGCGGTAGCTCGGTATCGCGACGGTCGCGAGGATCGCCACTACGACGATCACCACCATCAATTCGATCAGGGTCACGCCCCGCGCCGAAGCGCGGGCGTGCCGATGTTTCGCCAGAGAGGAGAGGATCGCTTCCATTACTTGTGCTCCCAGTAGGACCGGATCGCGCTGCCAAACTTCACGCAGCGCTTCAATACCATTGCGCCGGTCTGACAGATGCCCATGCCATTCGGATTGTCCGGGTTCTGGAAGATCGAGATGGCAGGCGCGATACCGTGCTTCGTGGTCTCCGTGTAGCGGTCGGATGCCGTCAGCGGAGCCGTACCCTCGCCCCAGCGCGTGAACGGCCGGCCGTTGGCGGCGTACACCGCGTAGGCGCGATTGATGGACGTCGGCAGGCAGGGGTTCTTGTCGTCAACCACCGTCGGCGAGTACGTCGGGAAGAAGATGACGCCCGAAGCCGTCGTCGACTCCGCGAGCACCTTCTCGCCGGGCAGGTTCAAGCGCAGTTTCCAGCCCACGCTGCCATCGGCCACGACGGCATTCGCATCGCTGGTGATGTCGACCAGCTTGGTGTCCGAGTCGACCACCGGCTTGATCAGGTCGTACGCCGCCTGGTCGAGCGGGATGTACGCGTTGTAGTCGCGCAGCGAATAGAAGCTGTCCACGATCGTCTTGTTCAGCGGATGACCGCGGTAGCCGCTGCCGAGCGCAATGTTGAAGTACGGCCGCGAGCCGCGCGAAGTGATCGGCGCGACGTCCGGCGCGTAGTAGAAGCGACGATTGCCCGCGGCGGTCTGGTCGGCCTTGGCGAGGCCCTTGTTGCCGAGCGCGGCGATGACACTGCCCGCCACCAGATCCGCGACCGGCTTGCCATTCGAGATGTCGAAGCGCCAGACCTGGCCGCCCATGTCCGCCGCGTACATCCGGTCCGCGAACTTGTCGCTGTTCGTGTCCAGCACCGTGATGCTGCCCGGAATGGAGCTCGTCATCGACGCGTGGTTGAAGTTCGCACCCGTCGCCGATGCCGACCACAGCTTCGCACCGGTCTCGAGATCGATCATGAAGATCGCGTTGCCTTCGTCGTCATCCTTGAACACGTACGGGTCGGAATCCGGCGCGTCCTGATCGGTGTCGTAGCCACCACCAAAGATGAGCACGAACTTCTGGGTGTTCTGCGTCACATCGGAGATGTTCACGCGCGCGATCTGCGGCGTCGACCAGGTCTGGCCCAGCTTGCTCATTCCGGTGGAATTCTTGTCGATCTTCCACAGGAACTTGGGCTTGTCGACGGTCGAGACATCGAGCGCGTAGTACGCGTTTCCGCCCCGCCCCGTGCCGAAGAAGACGTACGCTTTGTCACCGGCGTTGACGTCGATGACGCCATCCTGGTTGAGGTCGTACTTGAACACGCGCACGTCGCCATCGAGGGTGTACTTGCGGGTGGGCGCGGCGGCATCGTCAAAGATCTCGTTGAGGCGACCGAGGAAGTCCTCGGGCACGAACGCCCAACGCTCCTTGTTCTCGCGCACCGTCGCGTTGCCGCTGCCGTCCAGGGTGTCGGAGGACAGCATTTCGAAGGCATGCAGCATGCCGTCGTTGGTGGGCACGAAGATCGTGCCTTCCGGCGCGGCCTCCGTACCACCGTGGATGAGGATCGCCGGGCGCGCGTGCATGGGGTCACCCATGTGGTAGTGCTGGGGCGAGCTTGCGACCTCGTTCTTGAGATCTTCGCCGCGCGCGAAGTTGATGATGTCCTCGCGATCGTCTGCGCTCGTGGCGTCCACCAGGTCCTCGGTGACCTTGGTGTTTTCGATCTTGATCGCGTTTTCCGGAGTGAAGAGATCCTTGCTGTTGCCCTTGATCCAGGTATACAGATTGCGCTCCGCCGGTGTCGGCAGCGATTTCGCGGCGCCGCCGAGAATCGTCTTCGAGCCGTCGACTTCGCTCGAATTCACGGCCTGTGTCCCGGCGCGGAAGATGCCCTTGTCGTCCACCGCGGTTGCACCGGACCCGATTCCGTAGATGTCGTTCTTGTAGATGCGGTACTTCTTGAGATTGCCCGCCCAGTGCGAGGTCTTCGTCGGCGCAAAAACTGACATGTAGAGCTCGTTGAGATTCTGCGCACGGTTGAATGCATTCACCGAAACGGCAGGCGCCACGAACGTGGTATCGGACTCCTCGATCACGTTGGAGAAGATCTTCATGAGAGTCGCCGTGAGGCCCGCCGCATCATCCTGCGTGAACGCCTTGTCGGTGCCGCCGGCCTTGGCGGCACTGTCGAGGAAGCTCGCGCTCTTGCTCACGTCGCTGCCGAATCCGATGTAATAGCTGGTGATCTTCTGTTCGCCCGGCAAAGCGCTCAGATCGTGGTTGAACATGTAGCCGGTGAGCGGCTCGAGGCAGCGGCCGGAATAGGGGTAGTCCGGATCCGGATCCGGGATCTTGTCGGGGCAGCTGCCCGCCAGCGCCGTGATCTCTGTGTCCGCACCGCTGTCCTTCGTGGGCAGACCGTCGGTGAGGAACACGATGTAGTTGTTCTGGCAGCTGTATTGCATCGGCGTCTTGTACGTCGTGCCAGTGCCGCCCACGCGCGAGTCCGGATGGCTCTTTTCCGGCACCGATGAATCGCCGTACTTCATCTTTTGGCCGGTCATGTAGAGGTACGCCTCGTACAGCGTCTCGGACATCGGCGTATACCCGTCGTGGGTGTATGCGTTGATGGCCTCCTTCATCTTCGTCCGGTTGTCGTCGGTGAGCTCACTGACGGGGAAGGTGACCATGCCACCGGCCGCCTGCTGGTCGTAACGCATCACGCCGAGGTTGACGCCCTTGAGCTCGTCGATGAGGTTGGTCGACACTTCCTGGACGATCTCCAGGCGCGTCTTGAAGCTGCCGTCATCGTTGGTGGCGTTGTTGTACCAGTTGGCATAGCTGCCGCTGTAAAACGACATCGTCTGTTTGCCGGACCAAACGAGTTCATTCGAGCTGGTATTGCCCCAGCGATTGGCATCGGCGTTGCCGGTGCCGGTGCGCGCACGGTTGTTCTCGGTGCCGGGAGACGGCGTGGTTCCGGGCAGGTCGCCGTGCTTCTTGTAATCGGAGGCGCATTCGACCTTGCCGTCGTAGCCCCGGATCATGTCGCTCCAGACGCTGTTGGTGAGCAGGCCGCCGGTGTCATTGTGCTTGTCCAGCATCTGCACCTGTCCGCGCCACCAGCCGTACTGCGCGAGGCTCTGCGCCATGGCGTAGCAGCGGTTGTTGACTTCCGAGATCCACCGGTCGGTGCCGCAATCTGGCGGCTCTTTGGTATCGCTGCTGCGATAGTAGATGCGGTCGGGGTTGCACGCGCCGTCGTACCTTTTCTTCGGGAATGTGCTGACCTTCGCGTCCATGGAGCCCGAGGTGTCGATGATGAACAGCACGTTCGGGCGCGCGCCGGGCGCGACCACCGCTGCACTGGTGAATACCTCGGAGTCGTCGGCGTGCGCGGGTGCGCCCGACAGGAAGGCCATCAGGCCGACCGTTACCGAAAGTAGTTTGGAAAAGTTTTTCATGGGAATGGTCCTCGGAAATCCCGGCTTACCGGTCGGACACGCGCATGCGCGTGATGACGTTGGTCTCGGTCTTGGTCACGATGGTAAGAGGGGCACTGGGTTTCGCAGTCACGTATCTCTTGAAGTCGGCGAACGACACCGGCTGTTTGCCGATGAAGAATTCCGCCTGCTCGCCGAACGTGTACCTGCGGCTCAGGCATTCGTTGCAGGCGATGGCCTTGACCTCGCCGGCGACCGAGGCGGGCAGCGTGAGCATCGACCCTTCGTATTCGTGGCCATCCTCGATGACTGGATTCGGCGGGCGGCCCAGGGCCGGCAGCGCGACGATGACCATTACCGCAAAGGCACTGAGAAGTTTGGATTTCATCTGAATTCTCCCGTTGATCTGCGGCGGCCTACGGCAGCGCCGAATAAGACTGTTGGTTGCCCGTGGCGTTGACGACGTACGCGCCCTGCTCGTGCCGGGCCTTCGCGCCGCGCGCGGAGCTGCCTTCGACGGTGACGCTGTAGTGGAAGCCCGTGAACTGGCTGCCGTAACCCTCGGGCACGCCTTCGCCGCGGTACGCGATGGTGGTCTGATAGGTGTCGAAGGCCTTGCTGTCCGCGTCGACGGCGGAGCCGGTCACGCCTTTCACTCCCGTCGACATGGTCGCGCCGGGCTTGGCCGGCACGTCGAACATGGAAATCATTCCGTATTCGATGCCCGTCTCCGCGGCCTGGAAGGCCCGCAGCCGCAGCTGTTCGCTCGTGGCGGCCTGCAGCTCCGAGTTGGAGAGGTTCATGCCGACGACGGCGAGCAGTGTGATGATGGCCAGCAGGATCAGGCCGATCACCAGGGCAGCGCCGCGCTGGCGCACATTGCGATGCGTGTTTCTCATGTTCAGCTCGAGGGGAAGGAACGCGCGTTGCGGAGGAAGATGGTCCGGGACATCAGGACGCGCCGGTAACCATCGTTGAAGGCCTTGTCGATGCTGCCGTACTTGTAGGTGCGATTGTCCTCGAAGCCGATCTCGCGTTCTTCGGCGCGGACGCGCACCCAGATGCGCACGGCCACTACCTGGCCGGAGGTCATGATCGCGTCGTTCGGCTTCACGTAGCGCGCGACGTCGCCGTTGACGAAGTCGGCCATGCCGTCGTTCTCGAGGTCGTCCGGGATGTTGTCGCTGTTGTTGTCCGCGCCGGGGTCGACTCCGACTTCTATCTGGATGTCTTCGACACCACGCGCGATTTCCTGGTCCGCCCAATCGCCGCTGCCGGCCTTGGCGGTGATCTGCTTCAGTCTCAACGAGGGCAGGCCCGGACGACCTTCGGAGTCCTTGGCGATGTAATAGGTGTGCATGATGAGATTGCGCACCTCGGAGATCTCATCGACGATCGGACCGGGCGCGGTGCCGTCCATGAACAACGCCGCGTCGACGCCGGTCAGACGATTCGAATAGAGCTGGATGCGGCCTTTCTCCGGAGCCACTTTCTCGACGCTCGAACGCCGCACGGTGAGCACGTCCGAACCGGTGGCATGACCGCCGCCGATCGCGTCGCAGCCCATGGTCCAGGTGCCTTCCTCGGTCTTGATGGCGGCCGTGACGTCGACCACGTAGTTCTTGCCGCAGGAGTCGAGCTCGACGGGCATGTTCGGTACGGCCGCTTTCGTGATGCGCATGTCGCTCGCGTACTGAACGGTCGAGCCCACCTTCATGCGAACGGCGTTCGGGTTGTTCGAGAAGCCCATGAGGCCTGCGAGCTGCACGTCCGGCTCGATGACCGACAGCACGAAGCGCGCGGTTTCCTGCAGGCGCGCGTGCTGCTCGTTCACCTCGAAGGTCTTGCGGGTCTGCGATTGCACCGTGACGGCACCGATGATCAGGAAGCCGCCGATGGCGAGCGCCACGAGCAGCTCGACCAGGCTGAGGCCGCGTTGGTTGTGCGTCTTCATACTTCCACCGTCAGTTTGTAAGTCGAGTCGGAGTCCGAGCCCGCTTCACGCCAGGTCACGGTGATCGCGCAACGGGCCGGCGTGGTGGCCGTCGCCGCGGTGTATGCGACCGCGCCGTTGGCATTGGCCGGCAGCACCGCGGAAATCGCCTGTTTCCAGATGTAGATGTCGTTCTCGGCGATCTTGTCCGGCGTGCAGGATGCGGTCTCGCACGCGTTGGACTTTCCGAGGTCGGTGGTGCTGGCCTGGTACTTGGCGACGCCACGCTTGTTGGCGCGGATGCGGTCGCCGAGCTCCGTCGCGAGGTTCACCGCCTGGATGCGCAGGTTGGCCGAGCGGCCCGCCTGGAGGCTCGACACGTACAGCCCGGCGATGCCGAGCATGCCGACGCTGATGATCACGAGTGCCACGAGGGACTCGACCATGGAGATGCCGCGTATGCGGCGATTGCCTGTGCGCTTTTTCATGGGCATTTCACCGGAGTTGTGCCGCCTTCCCAAGTGTTGAGGTCCGCGTGCAGCCGCGTCACGGCCGCGCGTCCGGTCGACACGATCTCGAGACCGCGCGCGACCGACAGGATCGAACCCTCGGCTACCTTGGCGTTGCCGCGGTTGTCGCAGAACACCGCGCGTGCGTTGGTGGGCTCGGAGGCTTCGATGGTGCGGAAGCCGCTCGGCGCGTAGCCGATGCATTTCAGATTCCGCTTCATCTTGATCTGGGTGTGCAGGACCACGGTGGCAACGATGTCTTCGTTGGCCTCGCGGACGCAGTTGTCATTGAGGTCTACGAACGAGATGAAACCCGCCGTCGCCGTATCGCTGCAGGCGGCCAGCGTGGAATCGGGCGAGGCGGTGCCGCAGAACGAGGTGCGCTGCTGACGTCTGATGGCCTCGTTGCGCGCCGAGACCAGGGCGACCAGCGTTTCATTGGCGGCGCCGGTGAGGCGGCCATTCGCCGCGAAGTTCCTGAAGGCCGGTACTCCCACGGTCATTACCGCCGCCGCGAGGGCCAGCGTGACCATGAGCTCCATGATGGTGAAACCACGACTGCGTCTTTTCATGGAGCGGATGCTGCGCGCACCGCAAGCGACCGTGTGAAGCCACCGACGAGTGGTTTGGCGTGGCCGATGAGTGGCCGCAAAACGTGACGCAGGTCTCAGCAGGTGGATACATAATCGACGGCCGTCGCGCGGGATGGGTCGCCGAGGGGCGGCGTCCGCGCGCAGGCGTTCCCTTGCAATGCCGCGCCGCCGCACCCATATTTCACGCGCGCTTTCGGTGGCGCGCACAAGGGAGGCCCATCATGGGTGGTTTCGGTGGTTGGATTCTCATTGCTCTCGTCGTCATCGCGGTCTGGTTCGTCGTCTCGCTGTACAACCGCCTGGTCGGCGCGCGCAACGGCTACAAGAACGCATTCGCCCAGATCGACGTGCAGCTCACGCGGCGCTACGACCTGATCCCGAACCTCGTCGAGACCGCCAAGGGCTACATCAAGCACGAGCGTGAAACCCTCGAGGCGGTCATCAAGGCGCGCAACAGCGCGATGAGCGGCCTGAAGGCCGCGGCCGCGAACCCCGGTGATGCCGCCGCCATGACCGCGCTGTCGGGCGCGGAAGGGGCGTTGGGTGCCTCGCTCGGACGACTGTTCGCGCTGGCCGAGGCCTATCCCGACCTCAAGGCCAACCAGAACATGATGCAGCTGTCCGAGGAGCTCACCTCCACGGAGAACAAAGTGGCGTTCGCGCGCCAGGCGTACAACGACGCCGTCATGAGCTACAACAATCAGCGCGAGATGTTTCCCGGCAGCGTCATCGCCGGCATGTTCAATTTCACGCCGGCGCAGCTGCTCGAGATCTCCAAGCCCGAGGCGCGCGAAGCGCCGAAAGTCAGCTTCACCTAACAAAGGAAGCACGGCGTGGACTTCTACGCCCGCCAGGAGTCGGCGCGCCGCACGACGCGCTGGCTCGTGGGCGCCTTCATCCTGAGCGTCGCGTGCATCGTCGTGGCGATCGACGTCATCGTCGTGCTGGTCGTCGCGCAGTCGCAACCGGGCGCCTCGCCGCGCGGCGCCGTGATCTTCGCGACCATAGCCGTGCTCGCCATCGTCTGCGGGGCCAGCCTGTTCAAGACTCTGTCGCTGCGCTCGGGCGGTGGCGTGGTGGCCCGGTCTCTCGGCGGCACGCGCGTCGAGCGCGGCACCGGCGACCTCGCGCTCAAGCGCCTGCACAACGTGGTCGAGGAGATGGCGATTGCCTCGGGCGTGGCGATGCCGGAGGTGTACGTGCTGGAGCACGAGGACGGCATCAACGCGTTCGCCGCCGGGCATTCGCCGGCCGACGCGGCCATCGCGGTGACGCGCGGCGCCGCCACGCGCCTCAAGCGCGAGGAGCTGCAGGGTGTCATCGCGCACGAGTTCAGCCACGTCCTCAACGGCGATGCGCGCCTGAATCTGCGCTTGTTAGGCCTGACCTTCGGGTTGCTCGTCATCGCGATCGTCGCGCGCATCGTCCTGCAGCACGGGCCGCGCGGCGGCCGTGGCCGCAAGGACGGCGGCGCGGCCGCCATCATGCTGGCCGCGCTCGCGGTCATGGTGCTCGGCTACGTCGGGGTGTTCTTCGGACGGCTCATGCAGGCGGCGGTGTCGCGCAATCGCGAGCGGCTCGCGGACGCCTCGGCGGTGCAGTTCACGCGCAATCCCGCGGGCCTGAGCGGCGCCCTTCTCAAGATTGCCGGCACGCCGGCCGGCTCGCGCCTGGTGGCGCCCGAGGCCGAGGAAGTGGCGCACATGCTGTTCGCGCCGGGTCTCGACCGGCTGCTGCGCACGCATCCGTCGCTCGAGGAGCGCCTGCAGGCGCTGGACCGCAACTTCAAGCCGAAGGACCTGCCGGCGCTCGCGGCCGTCGCGGCGCGCGACGCGGAGCGGCTGCGTGAATCGGACGCCTCGCTCGGCGCGCGCGAGCAGCTCGATCTGCATCCCGCCGCGCAGCCGTTCGTCGCCGCGGTGGCGCCGATGGCGCTGGCGGCCGCGCAGGATGCGGTGAGCCGGGTGGGGTCGCTCGACACCGAGCACGTGCGCTACGCCGAGCAGGCCCGCCTGGCCATTCCCACCGCGCTGCGCGAGTTCGTGGATTCGGCCGACCACGCACGCTCGCTGCTGCTGGTGCTGCTCGCCAGCCGCGTGCCGGACGTGCGCGCGCGCCAGCGGGAAATACTGCAGCAGGCCTACGGCGCGGACGCCGCGACCCACGTCCTCGGCATGGAGGCGCTGGCGGCATCGCTCTCGCCACGCCTGCGCCTGCCGGCCGTGCAGCAGCTGTTTTCCGCGTTGCGCCGCACGTCGCGCGCCGAGCGCGAAAAGCTGCGCGACGTGGTCGCGGCGCTGTCCGCGGCCGACGATCAGATCGACGTATTCGAATGCTGCCTGGGCCTGCTGATGTCCGCGGGCCTGCGCGACGAGCTCGCCCCCACCGCGGCGCATGGCAACGCCTCGCTGCTGCAGGAGGAAGCCGCGATCCACACGCTGTTCGCGGTGCTCGCGATCCACGGCAACCCGGACGCGGAGCGCGCGCGCCATGCGTTCGAAGCCGGCATCTCGGTGGTGCTGCCCGGCCGCCGCACGTCTTTCGGACCCATGGATGCGTGGCCGCGCGCGCTCGAAAGCGCGCTGGCGCGGCTCGCGCTGCTGCGGCCGTTCGCCAAGAAAGTGCTCATCGAGGGCCTGGCGCGCTGCGTGGCGCACGACGGCACCATGTCGGTCGCGGAAGGCGAGCTGCTGCGCACGGTGTGCGCCGTCCTGCATTGTCCGCTGCCGCCCATCCTCACGGCCGCCGAGCTGGCCGCCGGGTAGTTAGGGAGGCCGCTCCGCTCAGCGCACCTGGAAGAGGCGCAGGCCCTGGTCGCGGATCACGATGCCCGGGGCGCGGCGCGACCGGCGGCCGGCCTTGCGCACGGCCCCGGCCTGGCCGCACGGCGCCATCACCTGGCGGGTCGCGGGCGCGCTGCGCAGCCGCAGCGCGTCGAGCGCGGCGTATTCTTCGAGCCGTTCGGCGAGATTGGAAGATTGCATGTCAGCTCCTCGTTTTGACGAACGATACGGAGCTGCTCTTGCACTGCGATTAACGACTCGCGAAGGTGTCGTTACAGCGGTGAACGAGGCGGGAACTCCCGCCGGGCGCGCGGGTCGCGCGCCGAACTACCGGCCGGCGTCGGCGGCGAGGAACTTGCCGATGGCGGCGGCGAACGGCTCGATGTCCACCAGGAATGCGTCGTGGCCTTCGAGCGAGGCCAGCGGCACGAACTCGGTGTCGGTGCCGGCGTCGGCGAACGCCTCGGCGATGGCGTTCTGTTCCTTGATGGTGAACAGGATGTCCGACTCCACCCCGATGACCAGCGCGCGCTCGGCCGCGGCGCGCTTGAGCGCCCCGGCCACGCTGCCGCCGTGCGCGGACAGATCGAAGCGGTCCATGGCGCGCGATAGATAGAGATAGCAGTTCGGATCGAAGACCGACACGAACTTGTCGGCCTGCGCGTTGAGGTAGTCCTGCACCGCGAACTCTGGCCCGAACTGCGCGCGGCCGCGCACTTGCGACTGTCCCGGCGCCGGTTCGCGCACCGCGGCCGGCCTTCGGCCGAAGCGATGCTTCCATTCCGCGGCCGAGCGATAGGTGATGGTGCCGAGCTTGCGCGCGAGCCGCATGCCGGTGGTGGGCCGCACGTCACCGGAATACTGGCCTTCCTGCCAGTCTCCGTCGGTGAGGATGGCATCGCGCTGCAGCGAACGCAGCGCGATCGCGAACGGCGAGGCGGCGGGGCTGCCCGAGATGCTGACGACGCGACGCGCGAAGGCCGGGAACTGCGCGGCGAAGGCGAGCACCACCATGCCACCGAGCGACGCACCGATGACGGCCGAGAGCGTGTCGATCTTGAGCGCGCGGATGCATTCGAAGCCGCCACGCGCGATGTCCTCGACCGACAGGTCGGGGAAATCGAGGCGATACGGCAGGCCCGTGGACGGATCGATCGATGCGGGGCCGGTGGAGCCGAAGCAGCTGCCGAGCGAGTTCACGCACACGACGAAATAGCGGCTGGTGTCGACGGCCTTGCCGGGCCCCACGATGCGCTCCCACCAGCCCGGATTCGGATCGCCGGGCGACGATGCGGCATGCGCGGACGGGGAGAGGCCGGTGAACAGCAGCACCGCGTTGTCGCGCGCCGCGTTGAGCTCACCCCAGGTTTCGTAGGCGATGCGGCCCTCGCGCAGCACGCCGCCACGCCAGAACGGGAATGGATCGGTAAGGGGCGCGAGTCTGGTGGCGGGCGTCAAAACGACCTCCGGCAACTCGCGATTGGCCGCGCGCGAAGCATTCTGGATTTTTCGGCGCGGCAGTGCGTTCACGGCTCGGGGTCGCCGCCGTCCGAGATCCCCTCGAACAGCGCAGTGGAGAGATATCGTTCGCCTGTGTCCGGCAGCATCGCGAGCGTCACCGAGCCCGGGCCCGCTTCGCGTGCCACCTTCAGCGCCGCGGCGAACGTGCCGCCGCTCGAGATGCCGACGAAGATGCCTTCGCTGCGGGCCAGCGCACGCGCGGCTTCGATCGCCTCGACGTCGGTGACGGGAACGATGCGGTCCGGGACGCTCTTGTTGAGCACCGCGGGCACGAAATCCG
>JBIOZI010000162.1:0-5178 GCA_044871085.1 Steroidobacteraceae bacterium
ATCTCGAGGCAGTGCATCGTGCCGAGCTCATTGCAGCTGCCGAGCTCGACGCAGGTGACGTCGGCGTCCTCGTTGCGGCCGGCGACGTACGAGACCCATGGACCGGCGGAGGCGGCTCGCGTCATGGCCTCCATGCGCTCCAGCTCTTCTTCTGAAACGTCTGACTCGTGAATCATCGGTCCCTCCATTCGCTAGACCGCGACGACCTCGTCGAGATCGAAATACCCGTTGTAGCCCTTCATGTAGACGGCGGCCCGATGCCCGAACAGCACCACGGCCGGAGTGCGTGTCTCGAGACCGCTGGTGTCCGCCAGGCCGGCGACCGACGAGCGGACGCGCGTACCCACCGAGTAGCGGCTGTTCCACGCCGCCACCTTGTCGACGGCGGTGGCCGGTTGCGTGCGTGGCCGCGGCTGCGTCGTGGCGGCCTCCTCGGCCGTGATCTGCGCCGCGATTCCCGCCAGCACGTCGGCCGGCGTCTGCCGGCGGATCGTCTGCAGCAGTCTCGTGAGCACGTCGCCGTGCCCCACTTCCTCCAGCTCCATCGGCGAGCCGCGCGCGCTGCCGAGCGCCAGCAGGTACTGCACGGTCTCGGACCAGCGCACCGTGCTCGTCATCTGCGTGGTGATGTTCTCGAGGATGGCGTCGGCGCGGTACGGGCGCGCCGTGACGTTCGCGATCACCGGGATCTGCGGCGCCGCGAAGGTGATCGTCTGCAGGAACTCGCGGAACTGCTGCTGCGCGCCGCTCATGAAGCGGGAGTGGAACGCGCCGCTGGTGTTGAGTGGATAGAACAGCATCTTGCCGGTCTGGAACAGCGGCTGCGCGCGGGCCATCTCGTCGGCCAGGCCCGAGATAACGATCTGCGACGGCGTGTTGTAGTTGGCGAGGTCGATGCCGGTCAGGCCGTTCTGCGCCAGGACGGCTTCGATCTCCTCCCGGGTGGCGTTGAGCACGGCGGCCATGGCGCCGTTGGCGACGCGGCCCATGAGCTCGCCGCGCTTGCGCACGATGCGCAGCCCGGTTTCGAAATCGATGGCGCCGGCGGCCAGCAGCGCGTTGAATTCGCCGAGGCTGTGGCCGGCGAGGAAGTCCGGCTTCGTCCCGGCCGCCAGCTTCTTGTAGTACGACAGCGCGCTGACCACGTACAGCGCGGGTTGCGTGAATTCCGTGCGGTCGAGCTGGTTGCGCGGGTCCTCAAGGCACAGCTCGCGGATCGAGTAGCCGAGAACCGCGTCCGCCCGCGCCGTGTATTCCCCGAGCTCGTCGAACAAAGTGCCTCCCATGCCCTTCGCCTGCGAGCCTTGTCCGGGAAACATCGATGTCTTCATGGATACACGTCCTTCTGATGGGTGCGGCTGGAGGGCGCCGGCCTCGCATCGGAGGCCGGCGCCGTCGGGGAGTAGATAGGAGGGCGGCGCCGCGCGGTTCGGGCAGGCTCCGCCCCGTCACCGCAGTTCCGTCGCGCACGATACCGGCTGAGATGACTCGAGGTCGTGCAGGAGTCGGAAGCATTTGAACAACGAGTGCCGCCCCTCGAACACTGCCATTAGTTGCAGGTCGGGAAGCAGCGCGCGGCCTTCCCCGCTTGCGGGCGGCCGTGCGATGCTGGTTCAGCGCGGAGTTTTCCGCATCGAAACGGAGCCGCCGGTGTCGGCCAGCAAGACGATATTCATGTTCTCCGGGCAGGGCTCGCAGTTCTTCCAGATGGGACGGGAGCTGTTCGAGCAGAACGACGTGTTCCGTGACAGCGCGTCGCGGCTCGACGCGCTGGTGCGCGAGGCGACCGGCGCCCGGGTCCTCGAGGCCATCTTCTCGCGCAGCAAATCGGAGGCGTTCGACCGCACGACGCTGACGCATCCCGCGATCTTCATCGTCGAGGTGTCACTGGCCCGGACGCTGATGCACGCGGGCGTGATGCCGGACATGACGCTGGGCGCGAGCCTGGGCTCGTTCGCCGCCGCGGCGATCGCGGGATTCTTCGACGTCGAAGAGGCGCTCGTGGCCGTGACGCGCCAGGCCGCCGCAATCGAATCCCGCTGCGAGCGCGGCGGCATGCTCGCGGTTCTCGGACGTCGCGCGGAGCTGGAGCAGAGCCTGTTCGCCGGCGGCGAGCTCGCGGCCACGAACTTCGATTCGCACTTCGTCGTATCCGCCGCATACCCGCAGCTCGAAGCCATCGAAGCCCGGCTGCGCGGCCGCGACATCGCACATCAGCGCCTCGCGGTGTCCGTGGCGTTTCACTCCCGCTCGATCGACGCGGCTCAGGCGTCGTTCGACCCGGTCATGCGGTCGCTGCCCATCCGGCCCGGCCGCATGCCGCTGGTGTGCTGCGAGCGTGCGCAGCCGCTGCACTCCTTGCCCGACGATTTCCTGTGGCGCTGCGTGCGCAATCCGATCCGCTTCCACGAGACCATCACGCACGTCGAGCAGAGCGGACCGCATCGGTACCTCGATCTCGGGCCGTCGGGCACGCTCGCGACCTTCGTGAAGTACGCGCGACCGCCCGGCTCGCAGTCCACTGCACACGCGATCCTGACCCCGTTCGGGCGCGACGTGAAAAACCTGTCGTCCGTGCTGGCCGAAATGGGAAATGGGGACATTCCTCGTTTCCTAGCAAACGGGGACAGACCTCCTCGGGATGGCGCCCGCTACCCGACGCGCTGAGGGGTGGGCGACGCGCTGGGGGTCTGATCTCTCTTTCGCGAAGCGGGGCGTTCGCGAATGGCCCGATTTGCTCCAGGTTCTCTCGCGCACTTCAGGCCTGTCCCCGTTTGCTAGGAAACGAGGAATGTCCCCATTTACGCGCGGCGCCAGAGGGTGTGCCCTCCGGGCTTGTCCTCCAATATGACTCCCTCCACTTCGAGCTCCGCGCGGATGCGGTCCGCCTCGGCCCAGTTCTTCTGCCCGCGCGCGGAATTTCGCGCGCTGATGCGGATCTCGACGCTGCTGTCCACGGCCGGCATCCGTGCCAGGCCGCGAAACCACTGCTCCGGTTCCGCCTGCGCGACGCCGAGGACGCCGCCCAGCGAGCGCAGCTCCGCGCCGAGCGCGGCCGCTTCCGCCACCGCGCCGGCAGCGCGCGCCGAGTTGATGCTCCGCGCCAGCGCCTGCAGCACGGCGAACGCCTCTGGCGTATTGAAGTCATCGTCCAGTGCCTCGAGAAACCGCTCGCTCGCGACACCTGCAACCGCATCACAAGCCGGCAGGCCGCGCAACGCGGTGTACAGACGGCCGAGGGCGGCATCCGCCTGCGCGAGCAGGTCGAAGGAGTAGTTGATCGGGCCGCGATAGTGGCTGGAGAGGATGAAGTAGCGCATCACTTCCGGATGGCGCAGTTGCGCCAGCACCGCGCGCAGCGTGAAAAAATTGCCGAGCGACTTCGACATCTTCTCGTTGTCGACGTTCACGAAGCCGTTGTGCATCCAGATGTCGACGAACCGGTCGGAGGTGGCCGCGCAGGACTGCGCGATCTCGTTCTCGTGGTGCGGAAACTTCAAATCGAGGCCGCCGCCGTGGATGTCGAAATGGCTGCCGAGCAGCGCGGTCGACATGGCCGAGCACTCGATGTGCCAGCCCGGACGACCGCTGCCCCAGGGCGACTCCCACGCCGGCTCGCCGGGCTTCGCAGTCTTCCACAACACGAAATCGAGCGGATCGTGTTTCGCCGCGACGACGTCGACGCGCGCGCCGGCGCGCAGGTCCGCGCAGCACTTGCCGGACAGGCGCCCATACTCGGCGAATCGCGACACCGAATACATCACGTCGCCGTTCGACGCCTGGTAGGCATGGCCGCTCTCTAGCAGGCGCTCCACCATGGCGATGATCTGCGGCAGATACTGCGTGGCGCGCGGCTCGTGGTCCGGAGCGGCGATGCCGAGCGCCGCGCGGTCCTCGTCCATCGCGCGGATGAAGCGCCCGGTGACGGCCTCCATGGCCTCACCGCTCTCGGCCGCGCGGCGGATGATCTTGTCGTCGATGTCCGTGATGTTCTGCACGAACGTCACGTCGAACCCGCGGCGCAGCAGGTGACGGCGCACCGTGTCGAACACCACCAGCATGCGCGCGTGCCCGATGTGCAGATAGTCGTAGACCGTGATGCCACAGACGTACATGCGCACGTGCCCGGGCGTGATCGGCCGCAGCGGCTCTTTGTGCCCGGTGAGCGAGTTGTGGATGCGCACCGGACCTGCGCCGGACCGCGGCTCGCTCACACCAGCCTCAGCGTCACCGCGCGCACGATGGCCTGGGTCTTGTTGGAGGCGCCCAGCTTCTGCACCACGTTGTTGACGTGGAACACGACGGTGCGCTCGGCGATGTTGAGGATGCGCCCGATCTCCCAGGCCGTCTTGCCGTCGGCGGACCATTTCAGGCATTCGCGCTCGCGCGGCGTGAGAGCGACCGACTGCTCCGGAAACAATTTCGGCAGGTGTATGCGGGTCACGGCCTGGTGGATCATGCTGGCGAAGATCTGCGCGCGCCCGATCAGCGCCGCCATGTCCGGCTGGCACAGGTCGAGCGGCAGGTCGCGCGCCAGGCTGAAGATGCCGGTGACGCCCGGCTGCTCGTGTACGGCGAAGCTGACGCCGGCGTGCAGGCCGGATGCCCGCGCCTCCTCCCAGAACTCCATGGTCTCGCCACCGTGGAACAACCGGTCGCTCCACACCGCCGGCAGCGAGCTGGTGTGCATGTAGCGCACCACCGGGTCGATCTTGAAGTAGTTCCGCTGTAGATAGCGCTCGTGCCAGCGTTGCGGGAAGCCGCTGATGACGAACTGCCGCTCCTTGAGCGCCGGCGCGCATACCGTGAGCGCGTATGCGAAGTGCTCGAACCCCATGTGTGTGGCGAACTTCGCCATCTCGGTGCGCAGCTCGTCGGAATTCTCCGCGCGCCCCGAGGCGTCGTAGGCGTCACACAGGAGTTTCAGCGTTGCAGGACTGTTCATAGGGGGCCGTCCACTCGAATTGGCTAGTACGCATGAGCCGTCCACCCCCGTGTTGGCTCGTCCATTTTTTTCAATATGCGCGCCTGGGTCACAGAAATGTCACCGGAACCGAGCGCGGGCCAAGAATACATTTCGCAGGGCGACATGGAAGATCGTGGCAATGAAAATTTGATGACTTTTTTCTCAGAATGAAGAAGCCACGACATGCGGTGAGCGTTCCGCGCGTTCCCGGC
>JBIOZI010000163.1:0-32829 GCA_044871085.1 Steroidobacteraceae bacterium
CCGGCGAGTTTCGCCGGCTTCTCGGTCGCGAACGGGCAGTTGCTGGACGGCAACCGCGTGCCATTCGTCATGCGCGGCGTCAACTATCCATACACGTGGTTCCAGTCCCGGCCCTCGCAGCAGGACCTCGCGGCCATCGCCGCCACGGGCGCGAACACCGTGCGCCTGGTCCTGTCCACCGGCGGGCAGTGGGCGCGCGTCAACGGCCCGCAGGTGGCGCAGCTCATCCAATGGTGCAAAGAGCTCAGGATGATCGCGGTGCTCGAGGTGCACGACTCCACGGGCTGGAGCGAGCAGTCGACGGCGGTGCACATCAACAACGCGGTGCAATACTGGACCAGCCCGGACATCCGCGCGGCCATCAACGGCCAGGAAGACTTCGTGATCGTCAACATCGCGAACGAACCCTTCGGCAACAACACCTCGGCTAACTACACGCAGGACACCCAGATCGCGATCCAGGCGCTGCGCACCGCCGGTCTCACGCACACCCTCATGGTCGACGCCGCGAACTGGGGCCAGGACTGGACCAACACGATGCGCAACGGCGCGATGCAGCTGTGGCTCTCGGACACGAGCCGCAACCTGGTGTTCAGCGTGCACATGTACGAGGTGTACACGTCGGTCACACCGATCGCGGCGTACATGCAGGCCTTCCGCGACATGAACCTCGCGCTGGTCGTCGGCGAGTTCGGGCCGGTCAACAATGGCCAGCCCGCCGATTCGGAATCGGTCATCAACCAGGCGCAGCAGCGCGGTCTCGGCTATCTCGGCTGGTCGTGGTCGGGCAACGGCGGCGGCGGCACCGGGCTCGACATGACGGTCAACTTCGATCCGGCGCAGCTCACGAACTGGGGCAGCCGCATCGTCAACGGCCTCAACGGCATTCGCACGACGTCCATCTACGCGACGGTGTTTCCGCAAACGGGCAACAGCCTGGTGGTCACGCCGACGACGTTCAACTTCCCGGGCACGGCCTCCTCGCGCACCGTTGCCGTCACCGCGAACGTGAGCTGGACCGTCACCAACAACACCGGCTTCGCGACCATGTCGCCGCTGTCGGGCACGGGCAATGGCAGCATCGTGGTGAGCGTGCCCCCGAACGCGAACATCGGCCGCTCGGCGGCGTTCACCGTCTCGGGCGGCGGCATCACGCGGCAGGTGCTGTTCACGCAGGATCCCGGCGCGCCCGCGGCGATCGACGTGAGTCCGGCCGCGGTATCGCTGCCGGCAACCGCGTCGTCCGGCGCATTCCAGGTGATGTCGAACATCGGCTGGGGTGTTTCCTCCAACCAGCCCTGGCTCACCGTTTCGCCGACCAACGGCAGCGGCGCCGGCGTCGTCACGGTGACCGCGGCCGCGAATCCCGGTACCACCGCGCGCACGGCCAGCGTGCTGGTGGCCGGCGGCGGGCTCAACCTGATCACGCGCACGGTCACCATCACGCAGGCCGGACAGCCGCCTGCGGGCACGCTCGACATTTCCCCCACCGCGCTGACGTTTGCGGCTGCCGCGTCGTCGCAGCAGGTGTCGATCACCGGCAACGTGAACTGGAACGTCACCGACAACCAGGCCTGGATAACGGTGTCGCCGGCTTCCGGCTTCGGCAACGGCGCCGTTGGGGTGAGCGTCACGGCCAATACCGGCGCCGCCGCGCGCACCGGCACGGTGACGGTGAGCGGCGGCACTTTCACGCGCACCATCTCCGTGACGCAGGCCGGCCAAACTACTCCCGGCGGCAGCGTCACGGCGACCGGCGTGGTCACCAGCAGCAGCGGCTGGTTCGCCGAGCTGCAGGTGCGGCTGAGCAACACTGCGCCGATCACGGCGCTCACGCTGGCCATCAACGTGCAGCGCACGGCGGGCGTGAACGCTTCGGGGCAGTACAACACCGTCGGTGGCCAGATCGCGCAGAGCCGCTCGTGCACCGCGACCGTGTGCACTTATGTCTTCAACCTCGGCTCCGGCCAGATGCTGACGCCGGCGGACGGCCGCACGTTCGCGGCGCAGATCAGCGGCAACGGGACCGTGCACCCGACTTCGGGTGACACATTCACGGTGACCGGCACCGCGGGTGGCGCTGCCATCAACCTGAGCGGGGGCTTCTGACCGACGGCGTGTCAGCCCGGCGGCGGCGCGCTGGCGGGCTGTCCCGCGCCGCCGGTCGCATTCGGCGGCGGCGCGGGGTTGGGCAATGAGGGCGGAGTCGCACCCGGCGGCGACGTGCTGGGAGTCGACTCGGGCGGTGGCGGCGGGGGATTCGTGCCCGGCGGCGTCGGGCTGGCCGGCGGAGCCTCAACCGGCGGCACGGCGTTTCCCGGGCCCGGCGGCGTGGGCGGTGGCGGCGTGGTGGCGGGCACGGCCTGCGGCGGCACCGTCGGCGGCGCGGTGGGCTGCGTGCTCTGCACGGCGACGCGCACGTTTTCCACGTCGGAAGTCACCAGCTCGAGCGAGAAGTTAGGCCGGCCGAGCTGCTCGGTGACGAGCACGTTCGCGCCCTGCCCGAGCGTGACATTGAAACGATCGGCACGCAGCTGGGTGGCAAGCGTGCTCTGGATCTTGCGGGCGATGGCGGTTTCGTTCGAACCCGCGAGCACCGATACCGTGACCTCGATGGGGTCGACATCCGCGTCGCCCGGCGTCACGCGGAACAGCAGCTCGCCGCTCGAGCCGGCGCTGCCGGCCGACTGGATGTTCCAGGAGCTCGAAAGAGGAACGCTGGCGGCGCGCGCCGCGCCCGCGCCGAACATCAGGGCCGCCGCGCAGCCCAGCGCCGAAGCGACGATCAGGTCCCACGCGCGGATTTTCATGTTCTCTCCTGGCCGGCGCGCCCCGGCGGATTCCGGGGCGCACCAGTATTTGAGCGGTCTATTCGCTCTGTATCTTGATGGTGACGTTCTGCACGTCCGATTCGACTAGCTCGAAGGAGAAGTCCGGCTGGCCTTCCTTCTTCTTGATGAGCACGTCCTCGCCGTCGTCCACTTCGACGCTGTAGCGCTGCGGGCTCAGCTTGGCGGCCAGCGCGTCGCGCAGGTCCTTGGCGACGGCGTTCTCGGCGAGGCCGGCCTTCACGCTCACCGTTATGTCGGTGGCGTCGCCCTGGCTGGGCGTCAGGCGGAAGGTCATGTCGCCCGTCTGGATGGCCGCTCCATCGAGCTCGACACGCCACTTGTTGGAGGTCGTCGCGCCGTCCGCGAACGAGAGCGCGGCGAGCAGCATCGACGAAACGATGGCAATGGAAATGGCACCTGACTTCTGCATGGGAGCTCCGTATTTGACTGGAGCGCAGTGTGATCGCGGGGCGTGCCGCCGAATGCCGGTGCGCATGCCCGCGCGTCGTCAGATGCGGGCGGTGCGGGCGCACGAATCGGTGAAGCTGCCGTGTGGGCCGTGACGGCGCGGCTGTCGGAGAGGCGGAAGCCGCGTGTCAGGAAAAGGGGACATTTTTCTCTCGCGAGAAAACAAGGCAGTCTTGCGACTGCCTTGTGCCGCGCATCCGTCTTTCCCAGTCAGGGCGGGAAAGCAGGTGGACCCTCCACCACGTGCGCGGAACTGCGTTAGGCGCCCCGGCTGGCCCGCCTAACTAACCACACTTCGAATCGCCGCAATTCAGGCAGGTCATGCAGCCGTCCATCATGACCACGGCGGCGGTGCTGCACTTGATGCACAGCTGCGCTCCTTCCGGGAAATGCGACTTGGCGAAAGCATCGGCCTGCTTCGCGCGCTCGTCGAACTCCGCCCGCTTCTCGGCGATCAGCTTCTTCTCGTGATCATCGAGCTCCACCTTCTTGAGCAGGCCGATGGTCTGCAGGTGCTTCTCGATGACATACCCCAGCTCGGCGATGATCGACGGCATGAACTTGCCGCCCGCCTGCCAGTACCCGCCGCGCGGATCGAACACGGCCTTCAATTCGTCGACCAGGAACGTGACGTCGCCACCCTTGCGGAACACCGCGGAGATGATGCGCGTCAGCGCCACGATCCACTGGAAGTGGTCGAGATTCTTCGAGTTGATGAAGATCTCGAACGGGCGCCGCTGCTCGTACGGCGTGTCCTCGTTGAGGATGATGTCGTTGATTGTGACGTACATCGCGTGATCGGACACCGGCGTCTTGATCTTGTAGGTGCTGCCGACCAGCATCTCGGGGCGCTGCACCTCTTCGGTCATGCGCACGACCTTGGACGAACGGCCCTGCCGGTCGTGTGTCATCTCCACCGGCGCCTCGAACTTCACCACGGCGGGTGCGGCCGCCGGCGTGGGCGCCGGGGCCGCCGCGGCGGTTGCCGCGGCCGACTTCTCTTCGGCCGTGGCCGGCTTCTGCACGCGGTACTTCGCGATCTTCTTGTCGATCTTTATGGCTGCCATCTTCAAGTCCTCGGGCAATTCTCGGGGCGTCGTTCCAGCTGCTAGAACTTGCCGTAATAACCTTCCTTCAGCGCGTCGTAGAGATTCGCGGCGGTGTGTTTCTCACCGTCGTACTCGATCTCCTCGTCGCCCTTCACGCAAACCTCGCTGCCGTCCTCGAGCGTGAACACGTAGGTGGTGTTCTTGAGGTCGTCTTCCTTCACGAGCACGCCCTGGAAGGCCTCCGGATTGAAGCGGAAGGTGGTGCAGCCCTTCAGGCCCTTCTCGTGGGCGTACAGGTAGATGTCCTTGAAGCTCTCGTACTTGTAATCCGTAGGCACGTTCGCAGTCTTCGAGATGGAGCTGTCGACCCACTTCTGCGCCGCGGCCTGGATGTCCACGTGCTCTCGCGGCGTGATGTCATCCGCCGTCGTGAAATAGACAGGCAGCTGTTCGGCCGGGCTCGTTGAGTTCGGCATCGCACGCGGATTGATGAGCTCGCGATAGGCCAGCAGCTCGAATGAGAAGACATCTACTTTCTCCTTCGTCTTTTTGCCGGGGCGTATGACGTTGCGGAAATAGTGGTGCGCGAACGAAGGCTCGATGCCGTTCGATGCGTTGTTGGCGAGCGAGAGCGAGATGGTGCCGGTGGGCGCGATGGAGCTGTGGTGCGTGAACCGCGCGCCGACGTTCGCGAGCTGGTCGACGAGCCAGGGTGCCGTCTCCGCGACGCGCTGCATGTACTTGCTGTAGCGCGCATGCAGGATGCGGCCCGGGATCAGGTCGCCGATCTTCCAGCCGTCCTTCGCCATCTCCGGCCGCTTGCGCAGCATCTCGGCCGTCACCGAGAACTCCTCCTTCATGATGGGCGCAGGGCCCTTTTCCTTCGCGAGCTCGAGCGCGGCCTCCCAGCCGGCCACCGCCATTTCGCGCGAGACGTCTTCCGTGAACTTGATGGAGTCCTCGGCGCCGTACTTCATGCCGAGGCAGGTGATGGTGCTGCCGAGGCCGAGAAAGCCCATGCCATGCCGGCGCTTGCGCAGGATCTCGTTACGCTGCTGCTCGAGCGGCAGGCCGTTGATCTCGACCACGTTGTCCAACATGCGCGTGAACACCTTCACGACCTCGCGGTATTCGTTCCAGTCGAACTCCGCGAAATCGGTGAACGCGTTCTTCACGAAGCGTGTGAGGTTCACCGAGCCGAGCAGGCACGAGCCATACGGCGGCAGCGGCTGTTCGCCGCAGTTGTGAGCATGGAAGCCGTTCGCGTCGAACTCGTTGAGACCGGGAATCTGCACGTCGTAGACGTCCTCGACGCCATCGCTCACCACTTCCGTGACCGTGGCGACGAAGCGCTCGCGGTTGAGCGTGCGCTTGTAGCTGCCCAGCAGCCGCGCGAGGCGCGCGCGCTTGACCGTGTCCACGAAGCCGATGGTCTCGGCGAAGCGGGCGACGTTCTCGCCGGTGATGACCAGCTCGTGCTGCGCGCGCTCGTAGATGCTGGCGGCGATGCCGAGGCGCAGCAACATGCGCTGCACGCCTTCGACCAGCGCGAGGTCCGGGTTCGCCAGGCGCACGGACACGCCCTTGAGCTGCGTGCCCTGCACGCTGCCGTCGGTGTCGAACAGCCCGCGCAGGAAGCCGCGGTAGAAGTCGCTCGAGGCGCGTTCTATGGCGGGAGTGACCGTCTTGCGGCCCGGCCGCATGCCGAGATCGCGCGCGAGATTGTTGACGGCGGCGACGCCCATGCGGAATTCACCGCGGCCACGGCCTTCGTGCCAGCCCGTGAATTCCGTGCTGCAGCGGCGCGCGGCATCGAGCGCGGCCGCCATGACGGAGTGCGGACCGCCGACGCCCACGTCGCTGTTGCCCACCGCGGGACGCGCCCAGACCGTGAGCTCCGCGCGCTCTTCGGTGAGCGTGCCGTCGCCGACCAGCAGGCCGATGAGGTAGCCCTCGTTCACGCCCATGTTGACGTCGAGTGCGCTCTGCCACTGCGTGGCGCGGCGATGATCCTGCAGCAGCACCTTGTCGCCGGGGGCGATCTCGCCCGCCGTGCACCACTCGGTGGTGAGGCGGAAGCGCGTCAGCATCGAGACGCGGCGCAGCTTGTGATCGGAGGTGAGGCGCAGCGCATGGCCTTCGGAGGTCCTGACCGTCACGATCGGCTTGAGCGCGGTGCGGAAAAAGCCTTCCGGCGCGCTGTCATGGTCGACACCGTCGACGCGCGCGCGGAACTGCTTGCCGATGAGCTCGCCCACCTGGCGCGGGCCTTCGCTGGTCTGCACCCAGGTATCGGCGGGCACGCAGGGGTTGGTGGCGCGGATGTTCTCGCACCACCAGTTGTTGTTCATCTCGTTGACGCGGTCGATGAGGATGAAGCCCGGCTCCGCGAAATCGTACGTGGACGTCATGATGACGTCCCACATGCGGCGCGCCGGAAGCGTCTTGTAGATCCGGCAGCACACCAGGCCGTCGTCGCGCGTCACGTAGCCCCTGGTGGCAGGCCATTCGCGCCACACGAACTTGGTGACGTCGTCGAGCTTGTGCTCGGCCGGGTCGTACTCCTTCTGGAGCATTGGGAAGGCGAGCTGCCACTCGCGGTCTTCACGCACCGCCTTCATGAACTCGTCGGTGACGAGCAGCGACAGGTTGAACTGCCGCAGGCGGCCGTTCTCGCGCTTGGCGCGGATGAACTCCATGGAGTCCGGGTGGCCGACGTCGAAGGTGCCCATCTGCGCGCCGCGGCGGCCGCCAGCCGACGACACGGTGAAGCACATCTTGTCGTAGATATCCATGAACGACAGCGGCCCGGACGTGTACGCCCCGGCACCGGACACGTACGCGCCTCGCGGGCGCAGCGTGGAGAATTCGTAGCCGATGCCGCAGCCCGCCTTCAGCGTGAGCCCGGCTTCGTGCACCTTGTTGAGGATGTCGTCCATCGAATCGCCGATGATTCCCGACACCGTGCAATTGATGGTGGAAGTGGCGGGCTTGTGCTCGAGCGCTCCGGCGTTCGAGGTGACGCGCCCGGCCGGGATCGCGCCGCGGCGCAGCGCCCAGACGAAGCGTTCATACCACTGCTCGCGCAGTGACTCGTGTTCGACATCCGCCAGAGCGCGCGCGACGCGCTTGTAGGTGTCGTCCATGGTTTTGTCGACGGGAGTGCCGTCTTTGGCGGACAAGCGGTATTTCTTGTCCCAGATGTCGAGCGACGCCTCCTGGAAAGGGATGGCATCGACGTCTTTGTGCTCGAGCTTGACCACGCTATTCATGGATGGGTGTATCTCCCCGATGTTCCGGACCCCGTTCTTGCGAACGACCTCGCTAATGCGTCCGAACCGGAAAAAGAACGACCCTCAGCCCCGCAGGTCATGCGGATCAGCGTGGTTTATCGCGGTCTGCTGTCAGACAGGCCGCCATTCCTCTCCCCGGCTCTCCCCATCACAAAGATGTGCGACACAACATCTTGTGTTGGGGTCGGAAGACTAAGCACGCGAATCCCAAGCGTCAAGAAACATCATTGTCATAATTTCTGTCCGATATATTCCATATATATCATTATATTATGCCATATCGCGCCGCGGAAATCGCATGTCAATAAGGGCTTTCTTGACCAAGGCGCGATTCGCACCGGACACAAGAGATTGTGTCCACCCCCTGCCCACCGGCTACACACAAGTCATCCACAGGTTATGGGTCGGCGGCGCGCCCCACCCCTCAAAAAAACGCTCGAAGGTGGCCGCGAAACTGCGTTTTTCAAGCCGCTTGAAACGGTTTTCGCCATCCGCAAATCGGTGCCCATGAGAGGACGCCGTGCCCGTCACGGTGGCCGTGTAGTTAGCCAACACAGACCTGAAAGGAGTTGAAAAATGACTGTTGTGCGTTATGAGCCGTGGGGCCTGCTGAACCGCCTGCGCCGCGAGCTCGATCAGAGCTTCGAAACCGCAGCCCATGATGCTTCCTGGTCGCCCGCGGTCGACATCCACGAGGAAGCCAGACAGTTCGTCGTGCGCGCCGACCTGCCCGGCGTGAAGCCGGCCGACATCGAGATCACCGCCGAAAAGGGTGTGCTCGCGCTGCGCGGCTCACGCGCCTTCGAGCAGCGCGGCGATGACGGCCACTACTCGCGCGTCGAGCGCGTGAGCGGCAAGTTCGTCCGCAGCTTCACGCTGCCGGAGAACGTGCAGACCGACGCGATCAAGGCGCAGTTCAAGGACGGCGTCCTCGAGCTGACGATCCCGAAGGTTGCGAAGGCCGAGCCGCGCCGCATCGAAGTGCAGGCCGCGTAGCCTTCCTCGGTAACGCCGCCGGACTCGACAGCGACTCTTCCCCCTGGAGCGCGGGGTTGGCCTCCGGCCCCCGGGTCCCGCGGCACGCAGGGCGACGTTGCAAGACGTCGCCCTTTTTCATGGACTCGGCGCGCGGCCGCGGCGTCGGACCGCACCATCCCCTCAGGCACTCCTGGCACGCCCACCGAGCGCCCCGCTCTTGTCTGCGATGCGCTGCATGAGGTCATTCCAGGATTTCACGAACGCAGCGGCGCCGTCGCGCTGCAATTGACCGGCGATCGCATCGACGTCGATGCCGGCCGCGGCGAATTCCGCCAGCGTCTTTTCCGCGTCACCGCCGTCGGCGGCCATGACGCCGGTGACCTTGCCGTGGTCGGCGAGCGCCTGCAGCGTCTTCTCGGGCAGCGTGTCGATGGTGTCCGGCGCGGCGAGCGCCTCGGCGTACAGCGTGTCCGGCGCATGCGGATCTTTCGTGCCCGTGCTCGCCCACAGCAGGCGCTGCGGCAGCGCGCCGGCCTCGTGGAGCGCGCGCCAGCGCGGCGATGCCAACAGCTCGCGATAGGCCCGGTAGGCGCGCCGCGCGATCGCGATGCCCAGCCGGTTGCGCAGGTGCGCGGGCGCCGTCTTCTCGATCGCCTTGTCCCACCGGCTGACGAACAGCGAGGCCACCGACGCCACGCGCGGATCGCGGCCCGCGGAAATGCGCCGTTCGATGCCGCGTAGATAGGCCGCGGCGCACGCGGCGTACTGCTCGCGCGAGAAGAGCAGCGTCACGTTTATCGGCACGCCACGATAGATGGACTCCTCGATCGCCGGCACGCCGGCGTGCGTGCCGGGGATCTTGATGAAGAGATTGGGGCGTCCGGCCTCGCGGTAGATGCGCTCCGCGGCCGCGACGGACCCCTTGGTATCGGCCGCGAGCTCGGGCGAGAGCTCCAGTGACACCCAGCCGTCGATGCCATGAGTCGTTTCGTGCGCGGGACGGAACAGATCCGCCGCGCGCCGCAGGTCCGCGAGCTCGAGCTCGAGAAAGATCGCTTCGCCGGATTTCCCGGCGCGCGCCAGCCGCGCGATGTCCGCGTCGTACGCGCTGCCGGCGCCGATGGCGGCATCGAAAATGGTCGGGTTCGAGGTGAGCCCCGAGACGCCCAGGTCGCGGATGTACCGCGCCAGCGTGCCGTCGTCGAGCAGATCGCGGGTGATCTGGTCGAGCCACAGGCTCTGTCCGAGCGAGCGCAGCTGCTGGGTGGCATCCATGGGAACTCCTTGGGCTCGGAAAGCCCCGAGGCGGCCGCTGTTTCGACTCCGTGGAATAGCAACCATTCCGCCCGGAAACGGCGTGCGCACGACCTCGCGGCGCTGTCCGACGCGCGCGGCGCAGGGCGCCGGAGCACCCAGGCGCGGGCCCGCTCTCGACCGCGCTCTTCAGCGGGCGGCGTCGCGGCCCAGAATGCGCGCGGGCAACATAATGACTGCGCGCAGCAGCTCGAACACGCCCTCGACCGCGATGCCGAGCAGCCGGAACGGCAGCAGGATCAGCCACACCAACGGCCACAGCAAAAGTGCCAGCAGTGCCAACGGCCAGCAAACCACCAACAACAGGCACCACAAGAGAAAACTGACCATCGTTTGAGTATCCTTCAGCAACATGTCCAACCGTTCGAAATATCGGCCCAAGAAGACAATTTCAGCCGCGGCCTGCGTGCTCTTCGGCAGCCTCGTCCTTTCGAGCCATGCCGCGTTGCCACAGGCGGTGGGCGACGCTCCCGTGCCGACGCTCGCGCCCATGATCAAGCGCGTCTCGCCGGCCGTCGTGAACATCGCCACGCGCGGCACCATCCGCGAGCGCGCGCCGCAGAATCCGCTGCTCGAGGATCCCTTCTTCCGCCGGTTCTTCGACATCCCGGACGTGGGACCGCGCGAGCGGCAATTCCAGAGCGCGGGCTCCGGCGTCATCTTTGATGCACGAAACGGCTACATAGTTACAAACGCCCACGTCGTCGATAACGCCACCGAGATCACGGTCACCCTGCAAGATGGCCGGGACCTCACCGCCACCGTCATCGGCAGCGACGTGCCGTCCGATGTCGCGGTGCTCAAGGTACCCCCCGAGAGCCTCATCCAGATCGCGCTCGGCGACTCCACCCACCTCGAGGTGGGGGACTTCGTGGTGGCCATCGGCAATCCCTTCGGGCTGCAGCACACCGTCACCTCGGGCATCGTCAGCGGGCTCGGCCGTTCGAACATCAACACCGAAGGCTACGAGGATTTCATCCAGACCGACGCGTCCATCAATCCGGGCAATTCGGGCGGCGCACTGGTGAACCTCAAGGGCGAGCTGGTCGGCATCAACAGCGCCATTCTCTCCCGCTCGGGCGGCAACATCGGCATCGGCTTCGCCATCCCGGTCAACATGGCCCGCAGCATCATGGACCAGCTGCTCAAGTATGGCTCGGTGAAGCGCGGATTGTTAGGCGTGCACATGGTGACGCTGACGCCGGACATGGCCAAGGCGCTGTCGCTGCCGGAAAACACCAAGGGCGTGCTGGTTTCGCAGGTCACGGACGATTCTGCGGCGCAGAAGGCGAACATCAAGCCCGGCGACGTCATCACCTCGATCAACGACAAGACCATCAAGTCCCACAGCGAGCTGCGCAATGCCATCGGGCTCTCGCGCGTGGGCGACAAGCTCGACGTCGCGCTGATCCGCGACCGCAAGCCGCTGCACGTGACCGCAGTCATCGCCGATCTGCCCGCGACGACGACTACGGCGCAGAAGAAGCGCACCGGCGGCACCGCCGGCTCCGCGGACACGGGCGCGGTTCATCCGGGCCTCGACGGAGCCACGCTCGCAGACGACCCCGAAGGCGGCGTGCTGGTGCGTGCCGTCGAGCCGCGCAGCGCGGCCGCGCTGCTGCTGCGTACCGGCGATCGCATCGAGGCCGCCAACCGCCAGGCGGTGGGCACGCTCGATGAGCTGCGCGACGTCGCCAAGCGCGGTGGCGCGCTGGTGCTGCGCGTACGGCGCGGCAACTCCATCGTGCTCGTGCCCCTGCGCGCGCCATGAGGCGCGCGCAGGCAGACAAACCACCGCGCGCCATGAGGCGCGCGCAGGCAGACACATCACCGCGCGCCATGAGGCGCGCGCAGGCAGACAAACCACCGCGCGCCATGAGCCGGCGCCGCGCATGACGCACGACCACGCTGCTTGACCGACACCAACCCCGACGTGCTGGTGATCGGCGCCGGCCCCGCGGGCTCCGTCGCCGCCGGGCTGCTCGCACGGCGCGGATTCAGCGTGCTCATGCTCGAGCGGCAAAAATTCCCACGTTTCCAGATCGGCGAGAGCCTGCTTCCCTGCAGCACCGGGCTGCTCGAAGAAGCCGGCATGCTCGATGCGGTCTATGCGCGCAACTACCAGTTCAAGAACGGCGCGGTGTTCGACCGCGACGGGCAGTACTCCGAGTTCAACTTCAGCGACAAGTCGAGCCCCGGCCATCCCTTCACGTTCCAGGTGCCGCGCGCCGATTTCGACACCACGCTGGCGTCTGAAGCCGAGCGCCAGGGCGCGCGCGTCCGCTACGAGGTGGAGATCACGGCGGTGGATTTCGGCGGCGGACGCCCGCGCGTCACCAGCAAGACCGGCGACGGCATGGAGGTGCACGAGCCGCGCTTCGTGCTCGATGCATCGGGCTTCGGCCGCACGCTGCCCAAACTACTCGGCCTCGATCGGCCTTCGTCCTTCCCGCCGCGCGCCGCGATCTTCACGCACGTGCGCGACGGGATAGTGTCCGGTGCCATAGACCGCCAGAAGGTGCGCATCGGCATCCATCCATCCGACCCCGCCGTGTGGTCGTGGCTCGTGCCGTTCGCGAACGGTCACTGCTCGACCGGCGTGGTCGCTTCGATCGAGCAGCACCGGGCACGCACCGGCACGCCCGAGGAGCAGTTCTGGCAGGCAATGCGCGCCGAACCGCGGCTTCACGCATTGCTCGGCAACGCCAGCACCGCGCGGCCCGTGAACGAGCTCATCGGCTACTCGGCCTCCGTATCCAGCCTGTACGGGCGCAACTTCGCTTTGCTCGGCAACGCGGCGGAGTTCCTCGACCCCATTTTTTCTTCCGGCATCACCATCGCGATGAAATCTTCGAGCCTCGCCGCCGCGGCGCTCGACAAACAGCTGCGCGGCGAGGCGGTCGACTGGCAGCGCGAGTTCGCGGATCCGCTGCTGTACGGCGTCGAAACTTTCCGCAACTTCGTCGGCGCCTGGTACGACGGCTCGCTGCAGAACGTCATTTTCTATCCGCGTCAGCAACCCGCGGTCCGCCGCATGATCTGTTCGATCCTCGCCGGCTATGTGTGGGATCGCGACAATCCGTACACGGGGCCGCCATCCGCCCGGCGCCTGCGCGCACTGGCCGAGACCTGCCGCCTCAACTAGTCGCGGCCCTGCCACGCGGCGCCGCAATCCGCGCACCCTCGCGCGCTTGACCGCGCGGCCGCCGCGTGAAAGATGACACCGTGATCCTCACGCAGCTCCCCGACCTGTCACCGCGCCCGTCCTCGGCGGCGCAGGCCCGTTTCCGACAGGAGTTCTACCGGCGCTGGGGTCGCGAGAATTGTGTCGTGTCGGGTTTCTCGCGCCACGCGGAGTACGGGCAGTTCCGCCAGATGTTGTCGATCAAGTGCGTCGCGCGCGGCACGGAGCAGTATTTCGTCGACCGGCGCCGCATCACCGTGAGCGACGACACCTATCTGGTGCTCAACGAAGGCCGTACCTACGGCAGCCTGCTGTCCGCACCGCACCCGTCGTACAGCTTCGCCATATTCTTCCGGCCCGGGCTCGCCGCCGAGGTCGCGGGCGACCTGCCGCGCACGACCGCGCAGGCGCTCGACGACGGCGCGGCGGGCCGCGCGGCGCCGCTGGAATTCGCGGAGACGCTGCGCTGCCACGATTCGCTGGTGTCGCCGGTGTTGCGGCTCATCCAGCGCGAGATCGCGGCCGGAGCGCGCGACGAGGGCTGGCTGGAGGAGCAATGCCAGTTCCTCGCGGCGCGCCTGATACGCGCGCAACATCCGCCGGTGGCGCAGAACGCAACGCGCGGCGCGCAGACCGAGCTGCTGCGCCGCCTGCAACGCAGCGCCGACTTCATGCACGCGCACCTCGCGGACGAAGTCACGCTCGAGCGCATCGCTGCGGCGGCGAATCTGTCGCGGTTCCATTTTCTGCGCCTGTTCACCCGCGAGTACGGCTGCACGCCGATGGCCTACCTGCGCACCTTGCGCGTCCGCCGCGCGCTCGCGCTGCTGGAATCCACCACGCTCGGCGCCCAGGACATCGCGCGCGCCGTGGGAATGACGCGCCACGCTCTGTGGCGCGGCCTGTGCGGGCTCACGGGCGCCGGAGCGCGGCAGCGGCGCCGTCGCGGCGGCGGCCTCGCGCGCGCGGCATTCCTGGTCGACGGGAAGCGCCTCTAGTTCGGCGCCGCGCGCGGCGCGTAGTGGCCGTCGAACATCACCTGCCAGCGCTCCGAGCCCGGCGGGCTCGACTCCCACAACTGCCGCACCGTGCCGTCCGGCAGGCGCGTCCAGGTGATGCGATGGCGCATCGCGGGCTGCTTGCCGGTGGCGCGCCGCTCGCCCTCCAGGCGCATCGCGCCGTCGGCGAACCTGCCGCTCAGGAACAACGCCTCGCCCGCGGCATCGATCCAGGCCTGGTGCCAGCGGCCATCGTCGCGGTCGAAGAAGTTCAGGCTCCTGCCCTCGCTGCCGCCCGCCCCGCTCCAGTTCTCGAGCAGCGCGCAGCCGTCGAGGATGCGCTCGATGCGGCTGTGACCGGCGGGCTTGCCCTTCTCGGTGACGTCCCACTCGCCTACCCAGAAGTCGAACTGGCGCTGCTCGGCCGCCGTGCACTTCGCCGGCGAGGGCGGCGCTTCGCCGGCCCGCGGGACGCCGCCCAACGGGCACACCAGGACACAGGCAAGGGCTGCGGCGCGAAACTTCGATTTCATGCGGTCCTCCGGGTGCCGGCAGCGTCGACGGCCGGCCGACGCGCGTCAATGCGCAGCCGTTGCGGCGATTGCCGTGTTTCGTTGCACCGCCGGCACAGGCCGGGGTCGGCCACCGGGCTCGGGCCGCTGCGGTAGATAGGGTGAACGAACCTGGCGCGCCGCTACCGGCCGCGGCTCGCCGACAGCAGGGACGGGTCGAGCGGCAGCACCGCGAACACGGAGCGCAGCCGCTGGAACTTCGACTCGTGCTGGGCGAGATCGCGCGCGGCGAGGCGCAAGTATTTGCGCAGGTGCGCATTCAAGTGGCGCTCGACCGACTCCGGCGGAATCCTGTGCAGGATGCAGAAGATGGCCAGCGCGTGCACCAGCTCGCCTTCGTTGAGATCGTGGTTGGGGCTCTCGAAGGCCGCGTTCGCCATGAACACGCCGAAGCCCATGAACACGGAGGCGAAATCGATGGCCGGATCGCGCAGCAGCTCGCCGCCGGGTGGCGGCTCTTCGAAGGTATCGACGAGATAACGCGCCAGCTCGTGCGCGAACGTCGCGACGAGCGTCAGCGGCTGCGCCGACTCCGGCGCGTAGCGGATGATGGGCAGCCGGTCGGTGGACACGAGGCGGGCATGCTCGCCGCTGTCGCCGGGCTCGACGCCGCAGGGCCATTCCGACATCCCCGCGAGCTCGCGCACCCGGCGGAACAGCGCCGTCGCGGCCGCGTGGCCGCGCATGCCGGGATCGGGGAAGAACTCCCCGGTGGGCAGCACGAGCGGAGTGTCGATGAACTTGGGGTAGCCGCCGCAGTTGCGCAGCAGCCAGGCGAAGGCGTCGAACTGCCAGTCGCGACGCGTCGCGTCGAGAAAGGACTTCGGCTTGAACTTGAGCGGTGTGCGCATCCTGCGTTTTCTCGAGGAAGATCATGACACGCACGATGGCCGCGCGCCCGCGCCATTTTCTTGACGAGGCATTAGGTCAAACTACTCCCGCGCGGCACGCGTGCGGAGCGCCGCCGTGCGTTCCGGCGCGAAATACTACGGTGCCGCCCTATTGCGTTTTCGCGCCGTCGCCACGCGGCGACAGCGGCGCCGCATCTTTGCCCGCGCACAGGCGCGCGCGCCGCGCGTCGCGCGGTAGTTGGGCCAGCGCGCGCACGGCCGCGTAGAAGCGCGGCAGATCGTCCTGCTGCTCCGCGAGCACGCGCTCGAAACCCGGGACGCAGTCGAAGTACGTGGCGATCGATGCCAGCCGCGCGTTGTTGGGCGGCCCCGCCAGCGCCTGCGCGAGCCCGGACTGCACGCCCATGCGCGTGTCCCGCGCACGCACCTCGGCGGCCAGCAGCGTGAACAATTCGGCCTTGCGGGCGCGCATCTGCTGCGCGGGCAGGCCGCTGCGATACAACGCCTGCAGCTCGCCGCGGTAGCGGCCGATGATGCGCATGCCCTCGGCCTGCACTTCGCGGCGCCGCAGGAGTTTCGCGAGGTCGCCGGCGCGGCCGCGCGCCTTCAGCCAGCGCGCGAGGCCGGCCTGTTCCACGGCCACCGCGAACGCCTCGTTGAACGCGCTGTCGTCGGGGATGTACACGACCTGGTGCGAAAGCTCGTGGAACATGGTGCCGGCGAGCTCGTCGTCGCCGTAGCTCATCATGGTGGAGAGAATGGGGTCGTTGAACTTGCCGAGCGTCGAATAGGCCGGCACACCGCCGATCACCGTGTCGTACCCCCGCAGGCGCAGCTTCTGCGCGAACTTCGCCGCCGCCGCTTCCCTGAAGTAGCCGCGATACGCCACGCAGCCGACGATGGGGAAGCACCATTCGTGCGCCTCCACCGAGAACTCCGGCGTCGCCACCACGCTCCACACCACGAATTCGCGTCCCAGGTCGGCGTACGAGGTATAGCTCTTGTTGTTAGGCAGCGCGAGCTCGCGCACGGCGAATTCGCGCGCCGCGCGCACCGTCTCGAGCCGCTCCTTGAGCGCGGCGTCGACCTTCGGATCGCGCAGCACCTTCGCGATGGGACGGCGCGCGGCCAGGATCTGGAGCTGCCCCTTGGCGGCCTGCGCGACGTACAGCGTGCCGCAGCCGCCCTGGACCAGGCAGGCCGCGAGCACGAGAAAGAGGCGGAGTTTGGTTACCATGCGCGGCATGCAAGTGTACTTGGTGGGCGGCGCGGTTCGGGACCGGTTGCTCGGACGCGCGGTGTCCGAGCGCGACTGGGTGGTCGTCGGCGCGACGCCCGCACAGCTCGAGCGCGCCGGGTACATCCCCGTGGGCCGCGACTTCCCGGTCTTCCTGCATCCCAGGACCAAGGAGGAGCACGCGCTCGCCCGCCTGGAGCGCAAGACCGGACCCGGCTATCGCGGTTTCACCACCGAGTTCTCGCCGGAGGTGACCCTCGAGCAAGACCTGCGTCGCCGTGATCTCACCATCAACGCCATGGCGCAGGAGATGTCCGGGGACGACGCCGGCGAGATCATCGATCCCTACGGCGGCCGGCGCGACCTCGAGGCCCGGGTGCTGCGCCACGTGTCGGAGGCATTCGCCGAGGACCCGGTGCGCATCCTGCGCGTGGCGCGCTTCGCCGCGCGCTACGCCTCGCTCGGCTTCCGCGTCGCCGACGAGACGCTGGCGCTGATGCGCAAGATGGTCGCCGACGGCGAGGCCGGCGCGCTGGTCGCCGAGCGCGTCTGGACCGAGACCGAGAAGGCGCTCGGCGAACCCTCGCCCGACGTGTTCGTCGGCGTGCTGCGCGAGTGCGGCGCGCTGCGCGTGATCTACCCGGAGATCGACGCCCTGTTCGGCGTGCCGCAACCGGCGAAGTGGCACCCGGAAGTGGACACCGGCGTGCATCAGCTGCTGGCGCTACGCGAGGCCGTGAAGCTCGGTGCCGGCGTCGCGGCGCGCTTCGCGGTGCTCGTGCACGACCTCGGCAAGGGCGTCACGCCGCCCGCGGCGCTGCCTTCGCACCCCGGGCACGAGGAAGCGGGCGTCGCGCTGGTCGAGCAGCTGTGCGCGCGCCTGCGCGTTCCTAACAACCTGCGCGAGCTCGCGGTGATCACCGCGCGCTACCACACGCACGTGCATCGCGCGCTCGAGCTGCGGCCCGACACGGTGGTTAAGACGCTCGAGAGCTGCGACGCGCTGCGCCGGCCCGACCGCTTCCGCGACCTGCTGCTCGCCTGCGAGGCGGACAAGCGCGGCCGCACCGGCCTCGAGACGCAGCCCTATCCGCAGCGCGCGTTCTTCGAGCAGGCGCGCGACGCCGTGGCCGCGGTGGCGCTCTCGGCCGCGGAGCGCGCCGGGCTCCCGGGCGAGCAGATAGGCCAGGAGCTGCGGCGGCGGCGCGTGGCGGCGGTCCAGGCGCTGAAGGACTCCGCGCCGTCCTGACGCGGCCGACGGGCATCCCGTACACTGCGCGCCTCTCCGCGACGCGTGGTGCTCATGTCCTTTCTCGAAGCGATCATCCTGGGCCTCGTCGAAGGCATCACCGAATTCCTGCCCATCTCGAGCACGGGACATCTCATCCTCACGCAATCGCTGCTCGGCCTCGAGGGCGCCGCGGTGGAGGCGCTGCTCATCATCATCCAGGGGCCGGCGATCCTCGCGGTGTGCTGGGAATTCCGGAAAAAGCTGCTGCACACCGCGTTCAGCCTGCACAGCGAACCCGCCTCGCGGCGCTTCGTCGTCAATCTCCTCATCGTCTTCCTGCCGGTCGCGGTGCTCGCGCTGCTGTTCGGGGATGAAATCAAGGCGGTGCTGTTCAAGCCCGTGGCGGTGGCGGTCGCGCTCATCGTCGGCGGCTTCATCATCCTCTGGGCCGAGCGCCGCACGCACAGCGAGCGCGTGCAGGACGTGGATCAGCTCACCGCCGTAGACGCCCTCAAGCTCGGCGCCTTCCAGGCGCTGTCGCTGATCCCGGGTACCAGCCGCTCGGGCGCGACCATCATCGGCGGACTGCTGTGCGGCCTGTCGCGGCGCACGGCCGCGGAGTTTTCGTTCTTCGTCGCCATCCCCGTGCTGCTGTCGGCGACGGTTTACGAGACCTGGAAGGAGCGCGCCGCCATCGCGACCTTCGATACCGGGCCGCTGGTGATGAGCTGCCTCGTGTCCTTCGTCAGCGCGTTGCTCGCGGTCAAGTTCCTGATCCGCTTCGTGAGCCGGCATTCCTTCGCGGCGTTCGCCTGGTACCGCATCGTGTTCGGCGCCGTGATCCTCGTCACCGCGTACACCGGCGTGGTGCGCTGGTAGTTAGATTCAAGACCGGCTGTAAAACTTTCAAGCACCCGGCGCCGCCGGCGACCCCGGCCGCCACCGCCCGTCGTGGAGCGGCGGAAGCCGGAAAAACCCCGAGTAATCCTTGCGCACAGCGCGGGTAATCCGTGGCCGCGTCGGAAGTCGGCGCGATTCCACTGGCGGTGCGCGGGGGCCCGCGTCGCGCCCGCGTGACCGCGCCTGTTCCGCGCGACGGAAGCCGCTGGTCCATTTGTTGCTCCACCCGGTACGCGCCAGGTCGGCGCGTACTCGAGGGAGTCTCCGAATGTCCGTTTCACAATTGTCGCGGCGACTGCTCGCCGGTGCCGCGTGGCTGATCTGCGGCGCCGCGCAGGCGGCGCCGGCCGCGCCCACGCTCATCTACGACGCCGCGCCCAAACAAGTCCTGTTCGACTGGAACTACGTGCCGCAGGCGAACTACTACGAGCTGTGGTTCAAGGCCGACACCGGCGCCGCGTGGGCGAAGTTCGGCGAGCGTCCGAGCTGGAACCCGCACTGGGACGCGAACATCTCCTCCCACCTGTTGAACTGGTTCGACTCGCGCTGGGACGTGCGCGCCTGCAATCCATCGGGCTGCAGCGCACCGCGTTCGCTCGACATCGGCAGCACCATCGTGAACTCGGTGGGCTACGTGAAACCCGCGCAACCGCGTGCGTTCGCCAACTTCGGCGCTGCGATCGACGTGTCGGAGGACGGCAAGACGCTGGTGGCTGTCGCCCCCGCCGAGTCGACGACGTCGGCCCCGGGTTCGGGGAGAGCCACCGTCTACGTATTCCGCAACACCGGGGGCAAGTGGCGCCAGGAAGCGCGGCTGCTGCCCTCCGAGTCCCAGGCAGGCAACGGCGCCGACGCGACTGTCTCGGTGAGCGGCGACGGCAATCTGCTCGCACTCGGCCTGCCGGCCGAGCATTTCGGCCCCGGCAGCGGCGCGACAGCCGAGCACGGCGCGGTCTATGTGTTCCGCCACGACGACGGCAGCTGGCACGAGCAGCAGCGCATCGCATATACCGACGCGGAGTCCTGGCACCTGGGCGCGTTCACCAAGCTCAGCGATGACGGCCACACGCTCGCGGTGACGCAGGAGCAGCGGCCGGGCGACCATCTCACTACTTATCGACTCGGCCCGGCTGGCTGGGAAGTGATCGCGCACCTGCCCTCGGCCCATCATGAGCAGCAGGACTTCGACATGAGCGGTGATGCGCGCTGGCTGTTCATACGCTGGCGCGATGGGTGCGACTACCGGATCGAGTCCTTCGACTTCGAGAATCACTACCTGCGCGACAACATGCATTTGACCCTGCCGGAGGGATACGAGCTCTCGTCGTTCGACGTCGACTCCACGGGCGACACGATCGTGAGCGGCGTCCGGCCCGCTTCCGTGGCGCAGGGCGCCTACGACAGCGCGCGCTGGAAGCCGACCGTCACGGTCTATCACCACGACGGCACGGCGTATCAGACGGCCGCCGTGCTCGCGCCCAGCGCGCACCAGCCGACCAGCTACGCCAAACGCTCGCTGTTCGGCGATGCGGTGGCACTGAGCGGCAAGGGGACCTACGTCGCGGTCTACGACGCACACGACGCCTATGGCGCCAATGGCGTGCAGCTGCCGCCGACCGCGCCCTACGACTCCACGGCGCGCGGGTCCATCTACCTGTTCGAGAAGCGCCCGACTGGCTACCGCGAGCGCCGCCACATCGGCGCCAATGGCGGCACTCCGGCGTACGTCGACGGCGTCGGCATCTTCGGCGCGCTGGCGTTCGGCAACGACGGCAAGACTTTCGCCGCGGCCAAGCCCGACGAGCGCGGAAAGTTCGGCGGAATCCGCCGCTCCGGCGACCCCCAGACGAGCGACGATTCGCTGACGAACGCCGGCGCGGTCTGGCTCTATTGAAGGACCGGGAGGCGCGTCCGCGCCGGGCGCGCCTTCTGTTCGTCCCCGCAAACATCCGGTTCGTCAAAAATCCCTTCTCCGGGCCGCGGCGTCTGCGGAAGACTCGGGCCCATGAAATTCGACTTCGAAGGTTTCTACCGGGCAGTCGATGCCAAACGCGCGGAACGCGCCGCGTCGTGGCGCCAGGTGGCGCGCGAGATCGGCGTCGGCAAGTCGACGCTCGCGCGCATGGCGCAGAACAAGCGGCCGGACGCGGATGGTCTGGCCGCGCTGTCGTTCTGGGCCGAGGTGAACCCCGCCGATTTCGTGTTCGCCGAAGACAGCGTGGCGCCGCCGGCGCATCGCAACGGCGAAGCGGCGGATCTCGCGGCGGGCCGCGGCGCGCCATGATCGCCGGCGAGCGCGCGCGCGCATGAAAAAGGCGTGGATCGCAGCCGCGCTCGGCGGCGGCATCGGCGGCCTGCTCGACATCGTCTACGCCATGCTGCTGTGGGGCGTCATGCTGGCGAGCAAGACGCATATGACCCCGGTCAGCGTGCTGCAATCGGTGGCCGCGGGCCTGCTCGGCGGCGGGGCGTTCCAGGGCGGGGTCGCCACGGCCGTGTTGGGGCTCGCGCTGCATTTCCTCATCGCGTTCTGCATGGCGCTCGTCTACGTGCTCGCGAGCCGCAAACTACCCGTGCTCACGAAGCGTCCGATCCTGCTCGGCGCGCTGTACGGCTGCGTGCTGTTCGCCGTCATGAATTTCGTGGTCGTGCCGCTCTCGGCCATCGGCTGGCGGCCGATGTCGTGGGTGGGTGCGCTGCGCGCGCTGCTGCCCCACGTGCTGTTCGTGGGGCCCGCCATCGGCTGGGCAGCCGCCCGCGCGGAAAAAGGGGACAGATCTATTATTGGGGAGAGTTGAGGGGCGCCGGTTCGCGCGCGCATTCAGGCCTGTCCCCGTTTGCCAGCAAACGAGGAATGTCCCCATTTCTCAGAACGGGTTCGCGGCCCAACTCTTGATCTTGTCGTGATAGCTGCGGCTCGACTGCAGCCGCGTCCCACCTTGCAGCACCACGATGTACTCCCCGTGCGGCCCGGTCTCGAGCTCGTGCACGTGGCGCACGTTCACGATCAGCGAGCGATGTATGCGCAGGAACATGCCGGGATCCAGCGACGCCTCGAGGGTCGTGATGGGCACGTGCAGCATGTGGCGCGCGGACTTGAGGTGCAGCTGCACGTAGTTCTCCGCGGCCTGCAGGTACAGGATGTCCTCGACGTTCACGAACGAGATCCGGCCGCCGGCGCGCAGTGCCACGCGCGCCAGGTACTTCGGCTGCGTCGTCAGGTGCTGCAGCAGCTCGCGCACGTGCCGGTTGTCGAGTCCCTGCGCGCTCAGCCGTTCGCGCACGCGCGCCAGTGCCTGCGCGAACCGTTCTTCCGTGACCGGCTTCAATAGATAGTCGATGGCGTTCACCTCGAACGCACGGATGGCGTACTGGTCGTGCGCGGTGACGAAGATGACCGGCGGCATGTGCTCGGCGCCGAGCTCGCGCAGCACGCCGAAGCCGTCCATGCCGGGCATCTGCACGTCGAGCAGCACGAGATCGGGGCGCGCCTCGCGGATGGCCTGCACCGCCTCGCCGCCGTTGCGCGCCTGGGAAACGGTCGCTATACCGGGCTCGCCCTGCAGCAGCAGCAGGAGGCCCTCGCGCGCCAGCGGCTCGTCGTCGACTATCAGGACGTTCATCGAAATCCCTATTGCCCTTCCACGCTGCGAAACGGGATGACCATGGTGACCAGTGCGCCGCCCGCCGCGCCGGACTCCGTGCGCAGTTCGGCGCGTGGCCCATAGAGCTGGCGCAGCCGCGCGCGCGTGTTCGCGAGGCCGAGCTTGAGTCCGCCGGCCGCGCCCGGCGCGCCGAAGCCCGGGCCATCGTCGCGCACGGTGAGCTGCAGTGCATCCCCCACGCGCGCCGCGCGGATCTCGATGACCCCGGGCGTGGCGCTCTGACCGACGCCGTGGCGGATCGCGTTCTCCACGATGGGCTGCAGCGCCATGTGTGGAACCGCAGTGTCGAGCAGCTCGGCATCGGCGCTGATTTCCACGCGCAGCCGGTCGGAGAATCGCAGCTGCTCGATCGAAAGATAGAGCTTGAGGTATTCGAGCTCGCGCGCCAGCGTGACTTCCTGCGCGTCCATGTCGGCGAGCACGGCGCGCAGCAGGTCGCTGAACCGGGCCAGGGTCTCCTCCGCCTGCCGGCCTTTCTGCTGGCGCACGAGCACCACGATGGCGTTCAGCGTGTTGAACAGGAAATGCGGCTGCAGCTGCGCCTTCAACGCACCGAGGCGCGCCTGCGCGATCTGCGTCTCGAGCTGCGAGGCGCGCAGCTCCGAACGCAGCGCGGCCTGCTGCGTCTCCTGGAAACGGCCGTAGTTGCGCAAGGCGGTCTGGATGGAGAGCACCACCCAGTACGCGACGATCGCGGTATGGAAGCCGAAGATGAACAGCAGCGAGATCTCGCTGCGCAGCGTGACTTCCGGCGAGATCGGCCAGAACTCGTTCCAGGTCAGGTGAAAGACCGCCTCGAGCGCGATGCGCGTCAGCGCCCAGCCGATGGACAGCCCCACGTGCAGCGCGACGAGACGCGGCAGGTTCTGGCGTTCGAGCGGGAAACGGCGCCCCGCCCACACGATGAGCGGCGTCAACAGCGCCGAGATGTAGATGTTGACCGACCAGTAGCGGATGTCCTGCCACGGGTTCGGGTCGTCCCAGTAGAACCGGCGGGTGACGTTCTGGGCGAAGTAGACCAGCCCCACCACGGTCCACGCCAGCAGGTAGAACACCCAGGGCGGGATTTTGCGCGGTTCGCTCATCCGCACGAGCTTAAGCCCAGCCGCCGCGGGTCGCGGAAAGGTTGTTTGACGAACTGGCTGGAATCGTTGGCGACTGGGCGGAACTTTTTACCCCGCTCGGCCCGCGCCGGTCACAGCTCCAGCGCTTGCATCCGGAAGCCGGCGAGCGGCGCATCGAAGCCGCGGCCGAGTGCGATGACCTTGAAGATCTCGCCCATCTCGCCCGGCAGCATGAGCTGGCGCGCCTCGCCTGCGACGCGCGCCTGTTGCCGCACATCGTCTCCGGCCGCCTGGAGCTCGGCCGCGAGCAGCGGCTCCATGCCCGCGCCGATGAGGAAGGCCGTCTGGGTCGCGAACCCGAGCACGTCGAGTCCCGCGCTGTCGGCCGCCTCGGCCACGCGCGTGAAATCCACCCAGGCCGTGATGTCCTGCAGACCGACGCGTGCGAACGGATCGTCATGCGCGCGATGCCGGAAATGGCAGCGCAACGTGCCCTGCGCGCGCTCGGGGTGGTAGAGCTGCGCGCGCGGCAGCCCGTAGTCGATGAGCAGCGCGACGCCCGCCTCGATCTGGCCGGCGAGGCCCGCCATCCAGGGCTGGAACGCCATGCACACCTCGGAGACGTAGCCGTCGGGCAGCGGCGCCGGCAGCGCGTTGACGATGTCCAGCACCGCGTGCAGCAGCTCGGGGCTCGCGTCGGTCTCGCGCCACTCGAAGCCCTCGCCCGCGAGGCCGACGCCGAGTGCCCGCACCTCGTAGCCGTCCGCCCGGGTGCGCAGCACGAAGCGTTCCACCGGCATGGCGTCGAGAACCTCGTTTGCGACCACGACGCCGCGCATCGTTCTGTCGGGCCAGCGGTCTAACCACTCGACCCGGCGCGCCAGGTCGGCCGGCAGCTCCGCCACCAGCGCGCGCTGCCGCGCGGCGAGATCGGCGCTGACCTCCAGTATGCGATACCGCTCCGGCGGGCGGCCGAGCACCGCGAGCTCGCGCAGGATGTCGCAGGCCATGCGCCCTGATCCCGCACCGAGCTCGAACAGGTCGCCGCCCGTGATTGCCAGCACCTCGGCGGCCTGGCGCGCGATGCAGCGCGAGTAGAGACTCGAAATTTCCGGCGCGGTGACGAAGTCGCCGCTGGCGCCGAATTTGACTGCGCCGGCGCTGTAGTACCCGAGCCCGGGCGCGTACAAGGCCAGTCGCATGAACGCATCGAAGCCGATGACGCCGCCGCGTTCCGCGATGAACGTGCGGATGTGCGCCGTCACGCGCTCGGAGTGCGCCTGCTCCTCGGCGGTGAGGGCCGGCAGGGTTGTGACGGACGCGGCAGAAGTCATACAGTGCGGCGATGCGGGAACAGGACGGCAGTTTAGCGGGCAAGACGGTGCTCATCACGGGCGGTGCGCGCCGCGTGGGCGCCGCGCTCGCGCGCACGCTGCACGGCGCCGGCGCGAACCTCGTCATTCACTATCGTAAATCCGCCGATGACGCGCAGTCGCTGGCGGCGGAGTTGAACTCCGTGCGGGCGCGCTCCGCGGGCATCGTCCCGGCCGACCTGCTCGACGTCGAGAAGCTGCCCGCGCTGGTGGATTTCACCGTGCGTACGTTCGGTGCACTGGACGTGCTGGTCAACAACGCCTCGACGTTCTACCCGACGAAGATCGGCGAGATCACCCCCGCCGCATGGAACGACCTGCTCGGCACGAATCTCAAGGCGCCGCTGTTCCTCGCCCAGGCGGCGACGCCGGCGCTGCGCAAGAGTCACGGGCTCATCATCAACATCGTCGACATCCACGCGCTGCGCCCGCTGCGCGACTACACCGTCTACTGCGTGGCCAAGGCAGGGTTGCACATGCTCACGCGCTCACTCGCCAAGGAGCTCGGTCCCGAGATCCGCGTGAACGGGATCTCGCCCGGGCCGGTGCTGTGGCCCGAGGGCCAGGGTGATTCCGGCGCGCGCGCCAAGATCATCCAACGCACCGTGCTCAAACGCATGGGCTCGCCCGACGACATCGCGCGCACGGCCCTGTTCTTCGCCACCCAGGCGCCATTCATCACCGGTCAGATCCTCCCGGTCGATGGCGGACGCAGCGTCGCCTGGTAGCGGTGGTACCGGGACGGGGTTTGCCGGGGTTGGCGCCCGCGCCGGCGGCGGGCCGCCTCCGACGCGCTGCGACCGGGACTGCCCGGCGGGCCAGCCCGGTCTCGGTAGTTAGCCCAGGTCCACCAGGGTCATCGCATGCGCAGCGCGATCGAACGCCTGCCACAGCTCGCCGATGGTCCTGTGCTCCGTCGGATGCATCACCTCCGGCGCGATCTCCGCCAGCGGCCCGAGCATGAAGGGCCGTTTCAGCAGGTCCGGCCGCGGCAGCGTGTAGTCCGCCGTTTTCTCCACCAGATCGCCGAACAGCAGCACGTCGAGGTCCATCGTGCGCGACGCCCACTTGGGCGCGTAGCGCGGCCGTCCGCACTGCGTCTCGATGGCGTGCAGCCGCGCGATCACCGCCGGCAGCGGCTGCGCGGTGCTGAAGCCCACGACGAGATTCACGAAATCCGGTCCGTCGAAACCAACGGCCTTGTTTCGATAGGCCCGCGAGAACACCGCGTCGTGCCAGCTCTTGCGCAGCTCCTCGCAGGCACGGTCGAGATGCACCATGGGCTCGACGTTGCTGCCTGCGGCGACGAACACGCGCACGTGGCCGGGTTTCAGCAGGCTCACGGCGTCACGTCGCCGGCGTCGACGAGCCCGCGCGCGTGCGCAGCACCGCGACGCCCACGTCTTTCGAGCCGCGGATCGCGCCCGGCTTGTTCACCGACAGCCGCACCCATTCCACCGCGAACTCCTCGAGGATCAGCACCGCCGCGCGATGCGCCAGCGTCTCCACGAGCTTGAACTCGCTCTCGCTGACGAACGCGATGAGCCGCTTCGCCACCTTCTTGTAGTCGAGCGTGTCGGCGACGTCGTCGCTGGCCGCGGCGCGCGCGCAGTCCACCGGCATCTCCACGTCGAGCACGATGGTCTGCTTGATGCGGCGCTCCCACTCGATGAAGCCGATGATGCATTCGATGGCGAGCCCGTGCAGGAAGATCCGGTCGCCGGCTTCGGCCGCGCCCGGAATCGTCACCGTCTTCGGGCCACTGGTCACTTTGGTTCTCGACATTGCCTGGTTTCGTCCTCTAACTATTTGCCGGCACCGCGGGCGACCCCGGTTCCCCGGGCGGCCCCAGCTCTCCTATGGGCCAGGTCGCGCGCGCGCGGATCGCCGGCCCCTCGTGCCGGCCCGCCTTGAGGCGGGCCATGCCGGCCACCGCGATCATCGCAGCATTGTCCGTGCAGAACTCGATGCGTGGATAGAACACGCGCGCGCCCGCGCGCGCAACCGCCGCCGACAGCTGCTCGCGCAGCCGCCGGTTCGCGCCGACGCCGCCGGCCACCACGAGCGCGTCGTACCCGGTCTGTTCGAGCGCCCGCCCGGCCTTGACCACGAGCGTATCGACGATCGCCTCCTGCACGGCCGCCGCGATGTCCGACCGCGTGGCGGCGTCGAGCCCGCCCTCCTTCGCCTGCGCCTTGACCGCCAGCGACACCGCGGTCTTCAAGCCGGAGAAACTGAACTCGAGCCCCGCGCGGTCGAGCATGGGGCGCGGGAATTCGAAGCGCGACGCGCGCCCGGCGGCGGCCAGCCTGGCGAGCTCCGGGCCGCCGGGGTACGGCAGCCCTAACAACTTGGCGGACTTGTCGAACGCCTCGCCGGCGGCGTCGTCGCGGGTCTCGCCGAGCACGGCGTAACGGCCCGGCGCGGCCACGTCGATGAGCATCGTGTGCCCGCCGGAGACGAGCAATGCCACGTGCGGAAACGGCGGCGCCTCGGGTTCCAGCAACGGCGCCAGCAGGTGACCTTCGAGATGGTGAACCGCGACGGCCGGTACTCCCCAGGCATAGGCCAGCGACCGTCCGAGCGCCGCACCGGTCAGCAAGGCGCCGATGAGCCCGGGACCGGCGGTATAAGCCACCCCGGCCACGTCTCCGGCCGACGTGCGCGCAGCCTCCATGGCTGCGCGGATCAGCGGCAACAACCGGCGCACGTGATCGCGCGAGGCCAGCTCGGGCACCACGCCACCGTAAATGCGGTGCAGATCCACCTGGCTGTGGATTTCGTGCGCCAGCAACCCGGCGGCGTCGTCGAAAACAGCGACCGCGGATTCATCGCAGGAGGATTCGAGGGCCAGGATACGCATCGGGGAATGGGACTCGGTTCTACGCCGCGGGGCTTTGCTTTTGGACAGGCCGTCTATAGAATCGCCAGCCCTGCCCCTTGGCAGGCGTGGCAAAACTCCAGACAGATCAAAGGGTTGAGGTTTCGATGCCGAGCGTTCGAGTGCGTGAAAACGAGTATTTCGATGCTGCCCTGCGCCGTTTCAAGCGCGCGTGCGAAAAAGCGGGCGTGTTGACGGAGCTCCGGCGTCGCGAATTCTATGAGAAGCCGACCCAGGAGCGTAAGCGCAAGAAGGCCGCCGCGGTGAAGCGGCACCTCAAGCGCAACAGCCCGCGCGAGTATTCGGCGCGTCCGCGTCCGAGCTGAGCAGGCTCATTCGATGACGCTCAAAGAGCGCATCACCGAAGACATGAAGACCGCGATGCGAGCCGGTGAAAAGGATCGCCTCGCGGTCATTCGTCTTTTGCAGTCCGCCATCAAGCAGCGTGAAGTCGACGAGCGAATCGTGCTCGACGACGTGCAGGTCACTTCCGTTCTCGAGAAGATGATCAAGCAGCGCAAGGAATCCATCGTCGCGTTCGAGAAAGGCGCCCGCGCCGATCTGGTCGCGAAAGAGTCCGCCGAAATCGCCGTACTGCAGCCGTACCTTCCCGAGCAGCTTTCCGATGGCGAGCTCGACGCCCTGATCGCCGAGGCCATCGCATCGACCGGCGCCGCATCCATCAAGGACATGGGCAAGGTCATGGGCGTCGTGAAGAGCAAGGCGGCCGGCAAGGCCGACATGGGTGCGGTCGGCGCCCGCATCAAAGCCAAGCTCGGCGGTTAGCTTGGGTGGCCGTGGCCTGGCCACCGCCGGCGCGCTGATCCTCATCGCGCTCGTCTGCATCGCCATCTCACGCAAGATCGAAGCCGAACGCCGGCAGCTCGGGCGATTTCCGCGCGAGCGCCTGCCGCTGGTGATCGGCGGAGCTTTGGGCGCGCTCGTACTCTGCCTCATCGTGGTGGCGGCGATCCTGCGATGACCGAAAGGGCGACGGCCCCGCCGGCGCTAAACTGCACGCACCATGGCCGGCCGCATCCCCCAGAGCTTCATCGATGAGCTGACCGCGCGCGCGGACATCGTCGAGCTGATCGGCTCGCGCGTGGAGCTGAAAAAGGCCGGACGCGAGTACCGGGCCTGCTGCCCGTTCCACAACGAGAAAACTCCATCGTTCTGGGTGAGCCCGCAGAAGCAGTTCTATCACTGCTTCGGCTGCGGAGCGCACGGCACCGCGCTCGGCTTTCTCATGGAGTACGACAAGCTGTCGTTTCCCGAAGCCATCGAAGAGCTGGCCGGCCGGCTCGGTCTCGATGTGCCCCGGGAGGCATCGACGCAGCCCGACAACACCGGCAGCACTCAGCCGCTGTACGACATGAATCTCAAGGTCGCGAAGCATTTCGCCAGCGTGCTGCCGAATGACGCGCGCGCGAAGGAGTACGCGAAGAAGCGCGGTCTCACGCGCGAGACTGTCGAGAAATTCATGATCGGCTTCGCGACGAATTCCTGGAACGACGTGCTGAAGCGCTTCGGCGCGCTCGATGCCGACCGCAAGGTGCTTTCCGACTGCGGGCTCATCATCGAACGGGAGCGCACGGACTCGCGCACGCTCGACCGCCACTACGACCGCTTCCGCGACCGCCTCATGTTTCCGATCCGCGATTCGCGCGGGCGCGTGCTCGCGTTCGGCGGCCGCATCGTCGACCAGGGCGAGCCGAAGTACCTCAACTCGCCCGAGACACTGCTGTTCCACAAGGGGCGGGAGCTCTACGGCCTCTACGAAGTCCGCCAGACCCGCGCGACCCTCAAACGCCTGATGGTGGTCGAGGGCTACATGGACGTCGCGCGGCTGCACCAGGCCGGCGTCACCTATGCCGTGGCCACGCTCGGCACGGCCACCACGCCGGAGCACCTGCGCCGCATCTTCAAGCTCGTCAACGAAGTGATCTTCTGCTTCGACGGCGACAAGGCCGGACGGGCGGCCGCCTGGCGGGCGCTCGGCAACGCCCTGCCCGAGGCGCGCGAGGGCCGCCAGATCCGGTTTCTGTTCCTGCCGGAGGGACACGATCCGGATTCGCTCGTCGGCGAGGAAGGCCGCGAGGCGTTCGAGAAGCGTCTGGAAACCGCACTCCCGTTGTCCGAATACCTCGCCGCCGCGCTCGCCGAACAGGCCGACCTGTCGCATGCCGACGGTCGCGCCCAGTTCGCGGAATTGGCGCGGCCGCTGGTGGCCAAGGTGGCGCCCGGCGTCTACCGGGACCTGCTCATTGAACGCCTGGCAGAGTCGATAAAGTTGACTTCCGCCAGATTGAACCAATTATGGTTCAACGAAGTCACAGACGCGCAAGGCAACCATCTCGCCGGCGGGAGCCGCCCGGTGGATTCCGGACTGCCAAACGCAGCCACGACGCGGCAGTCGAACCGCGCTCGCGATGGCGGTGGCAACAAGGGCATCGTGACCAAGGCCGTGAAGCTGCTGGTCCACTTTCCGATGATTGCCGCCAAGGTCTCCGGCGCGCAGCTGACGCAGCTCGAGATGAACGACGACGCGGGCTCGCGGTTCCTGTTCGAGCTCATCGATCAGCTCCAGCAGGAGCCGGCCGGCAGCGCGGCGGTGCTCCTCGGGCGCTGGCGGGAACGGCCCGAGCACGCGCGCCTGTCGGCCCTGGCGGCCGAGGAGAACGCCGGCATCGATGAGAACGGGGCGGCGCTCGAGCTGGCGGCGGCCATCGAGAAGCTAGCGCTCGAACCCACCATTCGCCGCCACGACGAGCTGCTCGCGAAGGGTGAGCTCACCGATGACGAGCGCACCGAGCTCAAGGAGCTCAATGTGGCCATTCACATCGCCAAGAGCCGTGGATCTCAATCTCCTGCTGGCGCGCCCGAGGCGAGGCCCTCAGGGACCGGCCCGGTTGGCCGATAAAAAAACCTGGGCCACGACCCTTTTGGCCCGAATTTTGCGTTGATGGAGAGGTCAAACTTGAACGGAAGTCTTTGACCCGCTGGCGATTTTCGTTTTGTCAAGCCGTGGGTCTTTGCGTAGAATGCCGCCCCTTTCGCGCAACCCCTCTTGATCCCACTGTGTCGAACCACACAGTGACGCACCACGCCTTTTAGCGTCCGGAATCTCATGACACAGAAGCACAAACGCCCTGCTGCTCCCGCCTCGAAGAAACTGCCGAAGAAGGTGGCGAAACCCGCTGCCGCGCCGGCCAAAGCCGCGCACGTGGCGAAACCCGCCGCCAAGCACGCCGAGGTGAAGAAGCCGCCCGCGAAGGGCAAGGCCACCGACAAGGTTGCCGCCCCCGTCGTCGAGGCCAAGGGCAAGGTGGTCGAGCTGAAGCCGGCGCAGAAGTTAGCCGCGGCACGCGCGGCGGCCCATGCGGCCGGCGCGGCGGCCGCGCCCGTAGCCGCGGATGGCAAGCCCGTGAAGGGCAAGAAGAGCGCCGCCGAGCTCATCAATCTGCCGGCGCGCCGCAACGTGCTGCCCGAGGAGCGCCAGTCGCAGCTCAAGCTGCTCATCGCGCGCGGCAAGGAACAGGGCTATCTCACGTACTCGCAGGTGAATGATCACCTGCCGTCCGAGATCGTCGATCCCGAGCAGATCGAAGAGATCGTAAACACGATCAACGACATGGGCATTCCGGTGTACGAAAAGGCGCCGGACAACGAGAGCATCCTCGCGCCCGAGCCGTCCGCGCCGACGGACGAAGAAGCCATCGAAGAAGCCGCCGCCGCGCTGGCCGCGCTCGACGCCGAGCTGGGCCGCACTACCGACCCGGTGCGCATGTACATGCGCGAGATGGGCACGGTCGAGCTGCTGACGCGCGAAGGCGAAATCCGCATCGCGAAACGCATCGAGGAAGGCCTCGACGCGGTGCGCCTGGCGCTGTCCAACTACCCGAGCACGGCCGAGTACCTGTTGAAGGCCTACGACCCCGTGAAGACGGGTGGCGCGCGCCTGGTCGACATCATCGTGGGCTTCATCGATCCGAACGCGCCCGACGTCATCGCGCAGCCGCAGAACCCGACCAAGATGGATCTCGCGCCGGCCACCGAAGAGAAGACCGAGGGCGAGGAGGAGGAAGGCGAAGACGGCGACTCCGAAGAGGAAGCCATCGACACCGGCCCCGATCCCGAAGAGGCGGCGCGCCGCTTCGCATCGATCGCCAAGTACCTCGCGAATTCGCTGACGCACATCGAGAAGATGGGCGCCAAGGATCCGAAGACGCTGAAGGTGCGCAAGAAGCTCTCCGACGAGTTCATGGAGCTGAAGCTCGCGCCGCGCATGTTCGATGCGCTGATCGTGAACCTGCGCCACGCGGTCAACGAGATCCGTCAGCTCGAGAAGGAGATCATGATCATCGCCGTGCGTGACGCCGGCATGCCGCGCAAGGAGTTCATCCTCTCGTTCCCCAAGAATGAGACTTCGAACCGCTGGCTGCAGAAGCAGATCAAGGGCGGCAAGAAGTGGTCGGCCGCCATGGGCCGCCTGCAGGACGAGATCTCGCGCCGCCAGGAGAAACTGTCGACGCTCGAGAAGGAATACCACCTCACGATCACGGACATCAAAGAGATCAACCGTGAAGTGTCGATCGGCGAAGCGAAAGCCCGCCGCGCGAAGAAGGAAATGGTCGAGGCCAATCTGCGCCTCGTGATCTCGATCGCGAAGAAATACACGAACCGCGGCCTGCAGTTCCTCGACCTCATCCAGGAAGGCAACATCGGCCTCATGAAGGCGGTGGACAAGTTCGAATATCGCCGCGGCTACAAGTTCTCGACCTACGCGACCTGGTGGATTCGCCAGGCCATTACCCGCTCGATCGCCGACCAGGCGCGCACCATCCGCATCCCGGTGCACATGATCGAGACCATCAACAAGCTGAACCGCATCTCGCGGCAGATGCTGCAGGAGATGGGCCGCGAGCCGACGCCGGAAGAGC
>JBIOZI010000164.1:0-4266 GCA_044871085.1 Steroidobacteraceae bacterium
GGCGGCGCGCGCCATCGCAATCCCCACCGAGTCGGCGCTGCAATGCATGGCGCAATATCAACGCAGCTGGTTCCATCTGCTGCTCGGCGAGAGCTACCTCGCGCGCATCGAGCACCTGCGGCGCACCTGGAACCTGCCGCGCCCCGTCGAGCAGCTCGCGAGCCTCAACGAGCTGGCGCAGCTGCGCGAATACTCGCTGCGTTTGTTAGACGATGCCGCCGCGCCGCACGCCGTGGAGTCGCTGGCGCGCGTGACGGCGGCGATGAAGCTGCGCATCTCCTGGCTGGCCCAGGCCGCGGCCGCCGCGCTGCGCGGCCTCGACGAGACGGCGGCGAACGAGCTGGGGTACTTCCGCCTGCAGCCGACGTCGGATGACAGAATCCTGCGCAGCATCGGAGCGGCGGTGCCGGTTCACCAGGGTTAGTACGTATTTCACTAGATAGCCGCTTGCTTCTTTCCGGCTCCTGGCCAACGATTCAGCCGTGGCACCGAATCACCGGCTTCTCGCCTCCGGCGCCTTGCTGGCGCTGGGACTGATCTGCGTTCCCGCGGCACCCGCCGCGGACGAGCGCGCGGATGGCCCGCTCACGGCCTCCGACCTCAAGAAGCTCAGCATCGAGGACCTCATGGCCCTCGAAGTCACCTCGGTGTCCAAGGTCGCCGAGCGGCTCGCCGACGCACCCTCCTCCATCTTCGTGATCACCTCGGACGTCATCCGCCGCTCCGGTGTCACCAGCCTTCCCGAGGCGCTGCGCCTCGCGCCCAACCTGCAGGTGGCGCGCATCGACGCCTCGCAGTACGCCATCAGCGCGCGCGGCTTCAACAACGCGGTAGGCAACAAGCTGCTGGTGCTGATCGACGGCCGCACGGTGTACACGCCTATCTTCTCCGGCGTCTTCTGGGACCAGCAGGACGTGATGCTCGAGGACATCGAGCGCATCGAAGTCATCAGCGGCCCCGGCGCCACGCTGTGGGGCGCGAACGCGGTCAACGGCGTGATCAATGTCATTTCGCGCCGGACCGGCGACACGCAGGGCGCGCTGGTGTCCGCGCGTCTCGGCGACCGGGAAACCAGCGCCACGCTGCGGTACGGCGGCCGCGCCGGCGGGAGCGGCCACTTCCGGGTCTACGCCAAGGGCGCCCAACTGGACCACACGCGCCGCGCGAACGGCACCGCGGTGGCGGACGGCTTCGACTGGGGCCAGGCGGGCTTTCGCGCCGATTGGCAGCACGAGCGCGACGAGCTCACGGTGCAGGGCGACGTCTACACCGGACGCGCGGAAGACCGCGGCGCGCCGGACTTCGGCCCCGTCGGCCGCATCGAATCCTCGGGCGCGAATCTGCTGAGCCGCTGGAGCCGCAAGCTCGACAGCTCAGACCTGCGCATCCAGGCGTACGTGGACCACGCGGAGCGCGACGACCTCAACACGTTCAGCCCGCAAGCCGACGTATTCGACCTCGAGCTGCAGCACAGCTTTCAGCGCGGCAAACACCGGCTGGTCTGGGGCAGTGGCTATCGCCACGGCAGCGATCACGTGGAAGACGGCCGGTTCCTCGGGCTCATACCGTCCGGCTTCATCCCGAGCAGCAAGGAGCTCGACTGGTGGAACGTGTTCGGCCAGGCGGATTTCGCGTGGACGGAGGCACTGACCGTCACCGCGGGCCTGAAGCTCGAGCACAACGACTACACGGGCGTCGAGCACCTGCCGAGCGTGCGCGTGGCGTGGAAGCCCTCGCCGCAGGTGTCGCTGTGGGGCGCGGCTTCGCGCGCCGTGCGTGCGCCCTCGCGCATCGATCGCGAGCTGTTCCTGCCGACCACGCCGCCGTTCCTGATCGCGGGCGGTCCGGATTTCGTATCCGAGGTGGCCCATGTGTACGAAGCGGGGTTGCGCGGCCAGGTTTCGAACAGCATCACGTACTCGGCGACGCTGTTCTGGCACGAATGGGATCGGCTGCGCAGCGGGTCGTTTCCGCTGGTGCTGCTCGAGAACAAGATCTCCGGCTCGGCGCGCGGGCTCGAGGCCTGGGGCACGTGGGAAGTCGCGAGCGGCTGGCGGGTGAGCGGCGGATTGATGACCTTGCGCAAAGACCTCGAGCTGGATGCCGACAGCACCGACCCCTCCGGCGTGACCAACCCCAATCTATCCAACGATCCCGAGTACCAGGCGATGCTGCGTGCGTCCGCGGACCTGGCGTCCAACCACCAGCTCGACCTGACCGCGCGCCACGTGGGCAGGCTGCCCAACCCGGTGGTGCCCAACTACACGGCCGTCGACCTGCGCTACGGCTGGCGCGCGCGTCCGGAGCTCGAGCTGTCGCTGGTGGTGCGCAATGCGTTCGACTCCGCGCATCCGGAATTCAACGACCCGGCATCCCGCAGCGAGATCGAGCGCGACGTATACGGGCAGATCCGCTGGAGTTTTTGAGGCCGACGTCACCGGCTCGCGACGCCGGGCCATGGATACTCGAGCTGCATCGCGACCATGCGCGCGGTGCGCGCGCCGTAGCGTGTTTCGATGTCGCGCAGAGTTTCGTCCAATGCCGCTGCCGCCTTCCGATTCGCGACGGGCGCGATCCGCCGCTGCGCGGGCCAGCTCGCGGCCGTCTCATCCGGAAGAATTCGCAGGCCACTGTGCGTGCGGACCGCACCGGCGCCGGCCGCAAGCGTCACGGCCTGCGACCGATAAGTGCGCGACCAGGCATCCGCCATCAGTGCCAGCGCCACTTCGTCGGCACCGGGCTCGAGCATCAGCCCCAACTTCTCGTGGCTCCAGAACGCCAGCTTGTTGGTCATCGCCGTCCATGCGAACGGCCGCGTGAATTCGAACGCCGCGCTCGCATGGCGCGCATCCCAACGCGCGACACCCAGCTCGAATGCAACCGCCGCGGCCTTCTCGCGCCCCGCGATCGCCTCGATGAGCGTGAGCATCATCGGCATCGAGGCGGTGATTCCGACGGTCGTCACCACGCGCCCGTCCACCACCAGCCGCCGGTCCGGGACGTAGCGGATGGCGGGGTGCGCGTCGAGCATGTCATCGCGGTAAAACCAATGGGTCGTCGCGCGCCGGCCGTCGAGCAGGCCGGCGTTCGCGACGATCGGCGCGCCCGCGCAGACGCCGATGACGATGGCGCCCTTCTGCGCCTGCGCCCGAATCCAGTGCAACACCACCGGATCGTCGGGATTGCCCATGGCCGGGACGATGACGTAGTCCGCGCCCTGCGGGTGCCGCGCGTCGAAATCCGCGATCGTGGCGTCGGGCTCCACCCTGAACACCGGGTAGAGAGTCACCGGCCCGGGTTTCGTCGCCAGCGCGAGCACCTCCGCGATCCCGGCGCGCCGCAGGATGCCGTACGGCATTAGATAGTCGGTGGTTTCGGTGCCCTCGTTGGCGCCGACGATGGCGATCACTGGGCGCGGACCTTTCGGCGGCCGCAGGGCGGCGAGCGTGGCGGCGGCCTCGTCCTGCGGGATGGGCGGCGCCGTGGCGGCCGCCGGTGCCGGTGGCAGCATGAGCAGCCACGCTCCGAGACCAACGACGCCGAGCGCGACTGCGCCCAGGCCCATTCCCAACCAACGCTTGTTCAACGCGGCATTCCTCTCGCTCCATGTGCGGACGATCCTGACCGGAGGAAGTTCCGGAAATCAGCCGGTGCTCGTAACCGTGTCAGCAATAGACCACGGCCGGATGGACGCCATTCTCCTGACGATGGGCGCGCGCCCGGGAAATACTTCGGTGCAGGAGGTTCCATGCCATATGTCACCACCGCCGATCACACGCAGCTCTATTACAAGGAATGGGGCCGCGGCCGCACCGTCGTGCTGGTGCACGGCTGGCCGCTGAGCGCCGACTCGTGGGACGACCAGGCGCTCGCGCTCGCGAATTCGGGTCACCGCGTGATCGCGTACGACCGCCGTGGCTTTGGCAGGTCCTCACAACCCTGGAACGGCTACGACTACGACACGCTCACCGACGACCTGCGCGACGTGTTCAAGCATTGCCAGGTGTCCGACGCGACGCTGGTCGGCTTCTCGATGGGCGGCGGCGAAGTGGCGCGCTACATGACCAAGTACAACGGCGCGGGCGTGGTGCAGGCGGGATTGATCGCCTCCATCGTGCCGTACAAGCTCAAGACGCCTGACAACCCCAAAGGCACGCCGCTCAAGGTGCTCGAGGAGACCACCGCCGCCATCAAGAAGGATCGCGCGAAGTTCTTCGCGGGGTTCTTCAAGAAGTTCTATGGGGTGAAGGGGAAGAAGAAGCCGGT
>JBIOZI010000165.1:0-6619 GCA_044871085.1 Steroidobacteraceae bacterium
CGTAGGCCACCAGGGTGTGGCCCTCGCCCGGCGTTTCGTAGATGAAGTCCCCGGCCGTCGCGGTCCACTCGTGCTCGAGGTAGCCCCACTTGCCCGAGATCGTGTACGCGAACACTTCATGCGGATGGTAGTGGCGGTTCACGAAACCCGCGCGCTTCGCCATGAGGATGTCGCACCACTGGTTGCGCTGCGGTGAGATCCACAACGGCCGCGACGACACGGTGTCCGTGATCGGCACGTAGTAGCGCTCGTCCTCGGTGGGCGCGTTCTGGATGTAGGTCTCGGGCAGCGCGTCGGGCTTGAAGACCTGCGACTTGGCGATCGCGGGAATGCTGCGCCAGAACTCGGTGGTAGGGGCTTCGGGCATGGGGCCTCCAGATTAATGGGGACATTCCTCGTTTCCTAGCAAACGGGGACAGACCTCAGGGCAGACGCAGCGACGCCTGCCCGAACGCATAGCGCCAGCCTTCCTTCGTGCGCACGTACGTGTCGGTGAACCACAGCTTGTAATCGTGTCGCTTGCCGTCGGCGCGCGCCGTGAACTTGAGCCACAGGCATGCGGTCACGGTCGCGGCGTTCTTGCCGAAAAGGCGCACGGACTGCGTCCCCGGCACTTCGACCTGCTTCTCGTACTCGACTTCCTGCTCGCGTGCCGACGCGATGAGCTCGGCGCGCGAAACCACCGTGCCGTCGCCGAGCACCAGCACGAAATCGGGGTGCAGGATCTCGTCCATCACCTGCCAGTCGTTGTGCCCGACCGCGGCCTGATAAGCGGTGTCGAGCGCGGCCACGACCGCAACCGCATCGTCCGCCGCGTGACCGCGTGGTACCGCGAGCGTCAGGAGGGCGAGCGCCGGGAGGGTGAGCGCGAGTCGATGTGTAGTCATGAGGTTCTCCTCCAGGTCTGTCCCCGTTTGCTAGGAAACGAGGAATGTCCCCATTTTCTAGCTGACGTCCTGCGGCAGGTCGAGCGAGATCAGGAAGTATTCGAACAGGTACTTGAGGAAACGCACCTCGTCCTGCAGGCGGTGATCGCTGTTGAGGATGTGCAGCGCGCAGCCGTGGCGGCGCGCGAACTCGATGCTCTGCTCGACCGGCACGACGTCGTCTTTCCACCCGTGCACGATCATCGTCGGGCAGTCGAGCAGCCGCTCGCGCAGCGGCGGCAACCCGGGCATCGTCAGCGCCGGCGCCATCAGGAACACGCCGCGCGCGTGCAGCAGCGACGCCGCCGCCACCGACACGTAACCGCCGAGACTCGAGCCGCACAGCACGAGGTCGCCCTTGAGCTCCTTGCAGAACTCCACCAGCTTGTTGACCCGCTCGCGTGGATCGTCGATGCCCCGGTAGTCGACCGACTCCACTTCATAGCCCTCGCTGCGCGCGTTGCCGGCGAGCGCGGTGATCTTGACGCCCCAGGGTCCGGCGTCTTTGCCATGCGAGAACACTACGTATCGGTCCACAGCCATACTTTCGAAACCTTCAGAATTTCCACAACAGCGCATCGAGCGTGCGCGGCGACGATTCGGACTTCTTCGGCACCACGCGATTGCCGCGCGCCGCGACGCCTTCGCGCGCGAGCCGGCGGATCTGCTCGCGCGCGTTGCGGGAGCCCGACGGGAATGCGATGCGGCCGCCGGAGCCCGTCACGCGATGCCAGGGCAGGCGCGCATCGTCACCCGATTCGCGCAGCACCGTGCCCACCAGCCGCGCCCGGCCCGGCAGGCCCGCCCGGCGCGCGACCTCGCCGTAGCTCGCGAAGGTGCCGCGCTTGATCGCACGGACCGCCTTGCGGATCGCGGCCGCGCGCCGTTCTGCAGTGCCATTGTCGATCATCGTTTGCCAGAGCGTTGATATGGACGCCGCGCAGCGTTTAGAGTTTCCCCTTCTTCGCCGCCGGATTCGATCACGCGATGGCCCGAGTAGCAACCGCTCTTCCGCAAATGGACTGGCTGACCATGACCGACACGACGACGGCGGGTCCCACGCTTCGCGCCTGGATTCGCATGGGCCGCAGCCGCTTCGGCCGCTGGATGTTCGCGCGCACCGTCGCGCGGCGCGCGCCGTATTTCGGAACCATCAAGCCGCGCTTCCTCGACCTGCAGCCGAAGCTGTGCCGCGTGTCGATGAAGAAGCGCCGCGCGGTCGAGAACCACATCCGCACCGTGCACGCGCTCGCGATGGGCAATCTCTGCGAGCTCGCGGCGGGCATGTGCACCGAGGTCACCATTCCTCCGGGCATGCGCTGGATCCCGCGCGGCATGACCATCGAGTACCTGGCGAAGGCGCAGACCGACGTCATCGCAACGGCACGGCTCGAGAAATCGGAATGGGCCGGCGCCGAGAACGTCGCGGTGCCCGTGAGCGTGCACGACTCGAACGGCCAGGAAGTGGTGCGCGCGGTCATCTCGATGTACGTGTCGCCGAAGCGCGATCATTGAATCCGGGCTGATTCCGGCTGATTCCGACACCGTGGTGTCACACACGCGAAACCGCGGGCATGGGCGACGCTCGTGCATTGATTCGGCAGCGATTGCTCGCGGACGCGCCGCGCTTTCGGCGCCACCGGGGCCGCGGCTGAATGGTGGTTGTGTTTGCAACCGCACAGAGTTTCGCCCGCGACTGCTGCATACTCGGGCGCATGATTGACCTTTCCGACGCCCGCGCGGATTCGCTGGCGCGATTTTCCAGGCCGTCCCTGCCGCGGGCCCTGTGGCAGCTCAGCAATACACTGGTGCCTTTCCTGGCTCTGTGGGCCGCGATGGCCTGGGGCGTGTCCGCCGGTTTGAGCCTGTGGTGCGTGCCCTTGCTGGTGGTGCCGGCGGCCGGCTTCTACGTGCGCCTGTTCATGATCCAGCACGACTGCGGCCACGGATCATTCTTCCGCAGCGCGCGAGCGAACCGCTGGCTCGGCGCCACGCTCGGCATGCTCACACTGTTTCCCTTCGGGTACTGGAAGCGCACGCACGCCATCCATCACGCCACCTCCGGGAATCTCGACCGGCGTGAGCTTGGCGACATCCGCACGCTGACCGTGCGCGAATACCTCGCGTGCTCGGGCTGGGGGAAATTCTGCTACCGCTTCTATCGCAGCATGCCGGTCATGCTCGGCATCGGCCCCGTGTTCCAGTTCGTCGCCAAGCATCGCCTGCCCATCGGGCTGCCCTGGCGCTGGAAGAAGGAATGGCGCAGCGTCGCGCTCAACAATCTCGCGCTGGCAGTGTTCGCGGGCGTCATCGGCGCGCTGCTCGGGTGGCCGGTGCTGCTGTTCGTGCATCTGCCCATCGTGGTGCTGGCGGGAGCGGCGGGCGTGTGGCTGTTCTATGTCCAGCACAGTTTCGAGGAAGGCTACTGGGTACGCGGAGACACGTGGAATCCGCGCCGCGCCGCGCTCGAGGGCAGCTCGTTCTACGATCTGCCGGCGGTGCTGCGCTGGTTCACGGCGAACATCGGCTATCACCACATCCATCACATGGCGCCGCGCATTCCAAACTATCACCTGCGCGCGGCGCACGAGTCCCTGCCGCCCGGCCAGCCCCTGCGGCGCTTCGGCCTGCGCGAGAGCCTCGCCTGCGCCCGCATGAAGCTGTGGGAAGAAAGCCTCGGACGCATGGTGGGCTTTCCGCGCGGCCGGGTCGGCGCCTGAGCGGCGAGCGCTGACATCGCAAGGCGGCGACGTTGGCAATTGATCGGCCGTGACGGCGCTCCCTACGAGAGCACGCGCCCCGGCACCCTCGGCGGACATCGCCGCACCCGTATCTTCGGCCGACTCGACTGCGCAGCCGCGCTGCGCGCGATCGCGCGGGGCGGCTACGTCGCGAACCGCGTGTTCTTCCTGGATGAGCGCAGCGCGCGGGCGGCGGGTTACCGGCCCTGCGCCGTGTGCATGCCGCAGCAGTACCGGCGCTGGAAAGCGTCCACGAAGGTCAAACCGCGTCGTGGAAAATGATGCCGAGCGTGTGCCGGCGTCCGCAGCGCACCCGGCTCACGCCATGCCGCAGGTTCACGCGATGGTCGCCGCGCGAGCCCTGCACCGGGCGGTGATGCACGGCGAACACGACCGCATCGCCCTGCCCCAGTGACACCACCTCCGCGCGCGACTGCATGCGCGGCCGCTGCTCCGTCAGCACGAACTCGCCGCCGGTGAAATCACCGGCGCCCGAGTCGTTGCCGGGAGCCGAGAGCAGGATCGCGACCTGCAGCGGAAACACGTGCTCGCCATACAGGTCCTGGTGCAGACAGTTGTAGTCGCCGGGTCCATAGCGCAGCAGCAGCGGAGTCGGCCGCGTCTGACCCGCCGCATGACAGCGCGCGATGAAATCCGCATGCGTCGCGGGGAACCGCGCCTCGACTCCGAGCCGCTCGTGCCAGCGATTCGCGACGGACACCAGGTGCGGATACAGGCGCGCGCGCAGATCGGCCACGCGCCCGGGCAGTGGATACGCGAAGTAACGATACTCGCCGCGTCCGAAACCATGGCGTGCCATGACCACGCGGCTGCGGAAGTGCTCGTCGGCGTCGTACAGCCGCGCGAGCGCGCGGCATTCCGCGGCGTCGAGCAGCCCCGCCAGCTTCGCGCAGCCGTGCGCATCGAGCGCCGCCTCGATGGCCTGCCAATCGGCGCCGTCCAGCCGGTCGGACGGCGCGACGCGCAGCGGCCGGGCGTTCACGCGCGCGCCTCTCGTTCGAGGAGCGCGCGCTTGCGGGCCACACCCCAGCGATAGCCCGACAGCCCGCCGTCGTTGCGCACCACGCGATGACAGGGCACGGCGAGCGCGATCGGATTGGCGCCGCAGGCCTGTGCGACCGCGCGAAAAGATTTCGGGGCCGAGATGCGCCGCGCGACGTCGGCGTAGCTCGCCGTCGCCCCGCGCGGAATGCCGCGCAATGCGCGCCAGACGCGTTTCTGGAACTCGGTGCCGCCGAGATCCAGCGGCAGGTCGAGATCCGAGGCTGGCGACTCGACGAAGGCGGTGACGCGCTTCAGCGTGGAGGCGAGCGCGCGCGGGTCGCGGGTGCGCCCGGCGTCCGGAAAGCGCTGCGCGAGCTCGCGCGTCACCGCGGCAGCGGAATCGCCCAGCAGGATGGCGCAGATTCCCTTGCCGCTCGTGGCCACCAGCACGTGGCCGAGCGTCGTGGGTCCGATATCGAAGTGAATGTGTGTGTTCATGGGCGCCATGTTGGTCATGGGCGCCTGGAAAGGCATTCCGATTCTTGCTGACTTGCTAGTGGCGGTCCGCCGGACAGTTCGCGGGGGTGAGCACGAGATCCCCGAAATGCATGCCCTGCGGCGAGACGAGACGCACCGAAAACTTCGTCACGCCATACGCCGGCGAGAGCATCAGACAAAACTTCGGGGCAAGGTCGGCCTCGGCTTTTGCGAGCTCACCGTCGGCCAGCGGACGTCTGCGTTCGATCGCAACGACCGCGGCGAGCGTGTGGTCATCCACCACCGAAATCCGATCGCCCTTGCCCTGCGCACGAAACTGCGCATCCACCTGGCCGATGATCATGCGCAGGCCCGCCGGGGTCCAGCGCACGAGCCTGGGGACACCCGCGTCGTAATTGAGCTCGTCGGTCTCGCCGCCGCCGAGCGGCTGCGACCGGCTCACCGTACCGCTCGGACACGCGGCCGGCTCGAGCGCGCGCGCCTCGATGCTCTGGGCGAAGAACAACAGGAACAACGGCGTCAGGAGCCGCCTGGACATCCGGCGCTCCTCAGCTCGACATCTTCGCCAAGGGGAGCGGCGCGGCGTCATCGTCCTTTCGCGGCGTGGGTTCTTCCTTCGGCGGCAGCGGCACCAGCCCCCGCAGGATGGACGACTCGATGGCCAGGTCCACGCTCGGCGAGAAGTTCGCGAAGCGGTTCATGATGATCGGCCGCGCGCGCGAGCCCGACGCCGCGTGCGTGACGATGAAGGCGTGGTACTCGCCGGCCTTGCTGGCCGCGAACCCGAACGCCAGATTGACCTTGCCGGCGCGCGCCGTCTCCGCGGTATTGATGCGCTCGTCGCACACGACGAAGTAGCTCTGCTCGCCCGAGCGGCCGACGAACGCGCCTTCCGCGTACAGCGAATCGAGGAATGCCTCGACCTGCGCGCGCGCCATGGTCCACGTGCCGGGCGCGTTGCGCTCGAACAGCATCCAGCGCGTGCCGCGCTCGATGGACGTCATGACGAACAGCGCCAGGCGCCGCGCGGGTAGATAGCGCCAGTCGCTGACGGCCGCCGCGCCGCTCGCGAGCGTGCGCGGGCTGGACGCGAACCTGGCCGGCACGCGCACCGACTGCAGCAGGTTGATGCCGGCCGTCGCGAGCCGCACGCGGTCCGGGTTCGTGACGTTCCACGCGGGACGCAGCCCCGGGCGCAGGATGGCGTCGTCGCCTTCCGCCGCGGACCACACCGGCCGGGAGTCGTCGCCGCGCGCGATCATGCCGGCGGCGACGCCGCAGGGCGCGAACAGCTCGAAACGGCCCCGCAGCCGGTCGAAGGCCACGATGCGCGGAAAGAACATCGCCGCATCCTCGCTGCGGAAAGGCCAGTGGCGCATGCCGTCGAGCGCGGCGGCGCTCGATGACCACGTGGACGGCGGATCGATGATGAGCATGGCGCGCCGTTCG
>JBIOZI010000166.1:0-5458 GCA_044871085.1 Steroidobacteraceae bacterium
CCGCGGCAACGGCGCCGCCGGTGTCACCCGAGGTCGCGACCAGGATGTTGAGGGGTTTCGCGGCGGCACCGCCTTCGCGCAGCCGCGCCATCGACGCGGCGAGGAAGCGCGCGCCGAAATCCTTGAACGCGGCCGTGGGACCGTGGAACAGCTCGAGCACCGACAGTGAGCCGCCCGCGCTCACCGGCACGAGCGGCGCCGGGAAATCGAAGGCTTCGTGCGCGATCGCGTCGATCTCGGCAGCGAGCGGGTCGCCGGCCACGAACGGCTGCAGGAAAGCCCGCGCGACGTCGGGCAGCGCGCGCGCGCCGTCGAATGCAGACAGCGGCAGCGTCGGCCAGGTTTCGGGAATGTAGAGGCCGCCGTCCGGGGCCAGGCCCTGCGTCAATGCGGCGCCGAAACCCACGGCCGGCCCCGGCTTTTCGGACGACAGCCCGCGCGTGCTGAGGTATCTCATGATGCGATGACGACGTGTGCGCCGGTCGACGAGATCGGCACGATCCATGAATCCGTCGCCATGTTGGCCACCTTGAATGCCGCGACCATCGCGTCGCGCACGCGCGGCGCGTCGGAGTCGAGCGACCAGGCGAACATCGACGGGCCCGCTCCCGAGATCGTGCAACCCAGCGCGCCATTGGCCATCGCGCCTTCGCGCACCGCGTCGAAGCCCGGGATGAGCTGCGAGCGCTGCTTCTCGATGACGACGTCCTCGAACGAGGCGCGGATGACGTCGAGATCGTTCGAATAGCAGCCGGAGATGAACCCCGCGAGATTCGCGGTCTGCCAGATGAAATCCGACATCGGCACGTCGCGCTTGAGGATGCCGCGCGCCTGCTTGGTGGACAGGAACAGGTGCGGGTGCACGAGGACGGCCCTGATGCCGTTTGGAACGGGAATCTGCTTCACACGAGGCTGGTCGATGCCCACGGTGAGCACCAGGCCGCCGAACAGGCTGGGGCTGATGTTGTCGACGTGCAGCGAGCCCGACGATACGGCCTCGCCTTGCATGGCGTATTTGAGCAGCGCGATCTTGGGCAGCGGCTCGCGCAGCAATGCGTTCGCCGCCACCACCGCGGCCACGGCCGACGCCGCCGAGCCCCCGAGGCCCGAGCCCAGCGGGATGCCCTTGTGGATCGAGACGGAAAAGCCAAAACCGGGATTCAGCGACTGCTGCATGGCGAGCAAGGCGCGGCCGGCGGTGTTTTTTTCCGGGTCGCGCGGAATGTCGGTGACGACGCCGGTCGAGCCCGTGATGACCACCCCGGGCGTGTCCGTGCGCTCGACAGTGACCGTGTCGCCCAGCACGTCGACCGAGAACCCGAGGATGTCGAAGCCGATCGCGACATTTGCGGCCGAGGCCGGCGCGAACGCCTTCGCTGACATGTGCTCGTTCACAGGTGCGCCCCGATGTAGCTGCACACGCGCAACAGATCGGCGAACACACCCGCGGCGGTGACTTCCGGGCCCGCGCCCGGCCCCTGCACGATCAGCGGATTGGTGTTGTAGCGCGCGGTGGCGTAGCGCACCACGTTGTCCGTGAGCGCGATGTTGGCGAACGCATGCGTGCGGTCGAGCTCGGACACGCCCACCGTGGCCTTGCCGTCGGCGGTGAGGCGCCCCATGTAGCGCAGCACCTTGCCGCGCGACGCGGCCTCGTCGAAGCGCTGCTTCATCGCGCCGTCGAACTGCGGTAGTTTGGCGAGGAATTCGTCGATGGTGCCCCGCTCGAGCCCGGGCGGGATCAGGCTCTCCACCTGCACGTCCTGCATCTCGATCTTCAGGCCCATCTCGCGGCCGAGGATGATGACCTTGCGCGTGAAGTCGGTGCCGGACAGGTCGTCGCGCGGATCCGGCTCGGTGTAGCCCTTGGCCTTGGCGTCCTTCACGATGTCCGAGAACGGCCGCTTGCCGTCGTACACGTTGAATAGATAGGCCAGCGTGCCGGAGAAGATGCCTTCCACGCTCGACAGCTTGTCGCCCGTCTCGCGCAGGTCGCGCAGCGTGGAGATCACCGGCAGCCCCGCGCCGACCGTGGCCTCGTACAGGTACGAGCTGCCGCCGGCCTTGCGCGCCGCCTTGAGCGACTCGTAGTACTCGAGCGGGCCGGAGTTGGCCTTCTTGTTGGGGGTCACCACGTGGATGCCGGCCCGCAGCCAGTCGGCGTAGTGGCCCGCCACGCCTTCGTCGGCGGTGCAATCGATGATGACGGTGTGCGGCAGGTGATCGACGTGCAGGTGCTCGACGAACTTGTGGATGTCGGCCGGCGTCTTGCTCGCCTCGAGCCCGGCCTTCCAGTTGCTCTCGGGGCCATCGAGAGGAATACCCTGCTCCGACAACAGCATTTTCTTGCTGGTCATGATGCCGCGCACGCGCAGGTCGAGCTTGAATTCATCGCGCAGGCGGTGCTTTTCGGCCTTGATCTGCTCGAGCAGCACGCGGCCCACGGCACCGGGCCCGATCAGCCCGATGGAGACGGTGTGCGGCGACAGATAGAAGCCCGAGTGCACGGCGCGCAGCGCGCGCGTGGCCTCCTTGCCGTCCACGACCACGGAGATGTTGCGCTCGGAGGCGCCCTGCGCAATGGCATGCACGTTGACGCCGGCCGAGCCGAGCGCGTTGAACACCTGGCCGGCGACACCCGGCAGGCCCGCCATGCCGTCGCCGACCACGGCGAGGATGGCGAGATCGTGATCGATCTGGATCGACTGGATCTGGCCTTCCTTGATCTCGCGATCGAAAGCCGCGGCGACCACGCGCTTGGCGCGCTCCGCCTCGGCGCCGGGAATGGCGCAGCAGATGGAATGTTCCGAGCTGCCCTGCGAGATGAGGATGACCGAGATGCCCTCCTCGCGCAGCGCACCGAACAGCCGATGCGCGGTGCCGGGTACGCCGATCATCCCGGCACCCTCGACGTTGATCATCGCGATGTTCTCGATCGAGGTGATGCCCTTGACCGGTAGTTTGGACTCGGGCTTGGCGCAGATCAGCGAGCCCGGCTTGTCGGGCGCGAAGGTATTGCGGATCCAGATCGGAATGCCGCGGCCCACGGCCGGCGCCATGGTCTGCGGATGGATGACCTTGGCACCGAAGTACGCGAGCTCCATGGCTTCGTTGTACGACAGCGCGTCGATGACCTCCGCGTCCGGCACGCGGCGCGGATCGGCCGACAGCACACCGTCCACGTCGGTCCAGATGTGGATCTCGCGCGCGTCGAGCAGCGAGCCGAAGATCGAGCCCGAGAAGTCGCTGCCGTTGCGGCCGAGCGTGGTCTGCACTCCGCGCCGGTCGCTGGCGATGAAGCCGGTGATGATCAGCGTGCCGGCGAAGTCCGCGGGCACCAGCTTGCGCAGGTTGGCGCGCGACTCTTCCCACTGCACGCCGGGGCCCAGCGGACCCCACTCCACCACCACCGCCTGGCGCGCGTCGATCCACAGCACCTTGCCGGGCCGTCCCGCCTTCGTCTCGAAGAACTCGCGGAACAGCTTGGTGGACCAGATTTCGCCGTAGCCGGCGATGAGGTCGCGCACGTTCTGCGCCGCCGAGCGCGTGAGCTTGACGGTGTGCAGGATGCCTTCGATGTCGTGGCGGTCGCGATCGAAGCCCGACAGGTACAGCCTGGCCGCATCCGGCGTGAGCACGGTCTCGGCGATCTTGGCGTGGCGCGCGCGCAGCGCGTCGAGATCTCCGCAATAGGCGTCATCCTGCGCTTCGGCGCGCGAAACGAGGCCCAGCAATGCGTCGGTGACGCCGCGACAGGCCGAGAGCACCACGCCGAGGCGGCCCGGCGGCAGTGTTTCGAGGATGTTGGCGACGCGCTTGAAGCACTCGGCGTCCGCGACTGAAGAACCGCCGAACTTGTGTACGACCCAGGCGGAAGGGTCAGAGGCTGACATTGCGAATGAAGACCTGAGAGGTGCAAAAAAGCCCGGCAAATCTACTGGTTAACCGCCAGAGCGGCAAGCGCGTGGCAGGCCAGATGGAATATTCTTTGCGCCGTGCACCGCCTGCTGCCTCTATTCGACCGCGCCCGCGAGGCGCGCGAGCCCCTGGTCCTCGCCACGGTCATCCGCACGGGCGGTTCCACCTATGCGAAACCCGGCGCGCTGATGGTGATCGCGCGCGACGGCGAGTACGCCGGCTTGCTGTCCGGTGGATGTCTCGAGGGTGACCTGCGTGAACATGCGCGCCACGTGCTCGACGACCGCCGACCCCGCATCGTGAGCTACGACCTGCGCAGCGCCGACGACCAGCTCTTCGGCCTGGGCGCGGGCTGCGAGGGCGCCATGGACATCCTGCTGACGCGCGTCGCGCCCGAGAACGACTGGCAGCCGCTCGCGAGCCTGGCCGGCGCATTTCGCGCCGGACGCGCGCAGCGCGTGGCGTTCGTGACGGCGTCGCGCGCGGAGCAGTTCGCGCTCGGCCAGGTGTTCGGCGCCGATGCGGACCTCGTTCGCAACGACGCGGGGCCGGTCAACCGGGTGGTCGAAACCGGCCCCTTCGACCTCTTCGTGCTCGAGACCGCGCCGCCGCCGCACATCCTGTTGTTAGGCGGCGGTCCCGATGCGCGCCCGGTGGCGGCGCTCGCGGACTTTCTCGGCTGGCGCGTCACCGTCGTCGATCACCGGCCGAACTACCTGGGGCGCGAGCGCTTCCCGGCCACCGCGGCGCTGGTCGAGACGCGCGCCACCGGGGTGGCGGACGCCGTGCGGCTGGGCGACCACGCCGCCGCCATAGTCATGAGCCACCACCTGGAATCCGACCTCGCCTACCTGCGCGCGCTCGCGGCGAGCTCCGTACCCTACGTCGGGTTGTTAGGCCCGGCCGCGAGGCGCGAGAAACTGCTCGCCGACCTCGGCGCCGACGCCATCCGGCTGCGGCCGCGGCTGCGCGCGCCCGTCGGGCTCGACATCGGCGGGCGCAGTCCGGAATCGATCGCGCTGTCCATCGTCGGCGAAGTGCATGCGGCGCTGAACGACCGCGCGGGCCGGCCTTTCTCGCAGACCGCGGGCTGACATGGAATACGCCATTGCTTGACGTGGAATGGGGCGCGACGTCGCTCGCGGAGCTGCTGCCGCTCATCCTGATTCTGGGTGCGACCGGGCTGCTCGCCGGGTTCGCCGCGGGCATGCTCGGCGTCGGCGGGGGCATCGTCACCGTGCCGGTGCTCGAATACGCGCTGCGCTTCGCCGGCGTGCCCGACGACTACCGAATGCACGTCGCCGTCGCGACCTCGCTCGCGACCATCATCCCGACGGCGATCACCTCCATGCGCATGCATCATGCGCGCGGCGCCGTCGACTGGGCGCTGGCCAGGACGTGGGCCGTGCCGATGCTGTTGGGCGCGCTCGCCGGCAGCCTGCTCGCCGCGCACGCGCCACTGGCGGTGCTGGCCGCGGTGTTCGGCACCGTGGCGCTCGCCATCGCGGCGAAGATGCTGCTGCCCTTCGATCACCTGCGC
>JBIOZI010000167.1:0-7573 GCA_044871085.1 Steroidobacteraceae bacterium
CGCGGTCGAATGCTGGGGCTGGTTGCCTCGGCCACGCTGCTGCAAGGCTGCGGCGGTCCGGAAAGCAGTTCCACCAGCGGCCCCGACGGCGGACCCGTGCCCACCAGCAGCATCACCATCAATCTCAGCGTCGAATCCAAGGATTCGAATTCCGCGGTGGTGCGCGCGAACTTGAACGACGGCCGGTCGTTCGGCTCATCGTACCGGCTGGATGGCGGCGACTTCCTGCGCGCCTGCTTCAACGGCGTGTGCCGCAGCATGGCCGACAACGATTCGGTGTACACGCCCGATTACATCGCGCGCTTCACCTACCAGCCCGGCGTCGACTACGTGGTGTCGTTCAATCGCCAGGAGGCCCGGAACGCTCCGGACTCGCGCATCACCCTGCCGCCTGCCTTTACCATCGTGACGCCGGCCAACCGCCAGCTGGTCACCGACGGCGAAACCGTGGTGGTCTCGTGGTCGCCCACCGGCGCGCCCGCGAGCGTGGCCCTGAGATACGACGCCGAATGCAACTTTCTCTCCGGGGCGACGGGTTTTTCGAGCGGCTCACTGAGCGTGGATTCGAACGCCGATGGCCGCGAATCCGTGCGCATCGATCCGATCGTAACCTTTGCGCGTTCGAACCAGGCGTCGTCCATCACCCGCTGCAGCATCGACGTGACCGTCCGCCACGAACGCCAGGGAAGAATCGATCCGGCATTCGACGACGGTACGGCGGTGGGCATCGTGTCGCGCGTGGTCAACCTGGTGTACATACCGCGCTAGCCCGGACGGTACCCGCCCGGTACGGTGCTGGCGGGTCAGTCCTCGCGGCGGCTCGACGCGTCGCGATCGCGGTCATAGCGCCGCGCGAACCCAAAGGGCGGCAGCCAGTGCTCGCGACGCACGGTCCACAGCTCGTAGGTCGGCACGAGCTGGTCCGGCGCATCCAGGGATCCGAGGTTCACTTCCGTTTCGTCCGCCGCGCGCGCGAACACGGACGAGCCGCAGCGCGGGCAGAAGGACCGCCCGGCGAATTCACGGGTTTCGCCGTCTATGGTCACCGCGTCCCGCGGGAATATCGCGAATGCCTGGAACAGCGCGCCATGATGTTTGCGGCAGTCGAGGCAATGACAGATCCCGACCCGATATGGCCGGCCCGACGCCACGATGCGGACCTCGCCACACAGGCAACCACCGGTGAACCGCTCCATGCCCGACCTCCACTGGATTCGTGGAAGCCAGTGTTGCAGCCATCATCGCCGTTCGTCCAGTGAAGGCGCAGGCCGGTCCGCCAGCCCGGAAACGCCGCCTAGCTAGTTGCCTTCCTCGCGCCGCTCCCGGTCCTCCAGCTCCCGTTCGCGCTGCCGGGCGCGCTCGAGCACTTCCGGGGAGCCCATCGGATCGCGCCGCCCGCGCAGCAGGCCGAACAGGCTGCCGATGAGGACCAAGATGACGGGAATCATCGCGATGAAGAACAGTTTCACGCGCTCATTCTGCCGCGTCGCGCGGCCGTCGCTGTAGGAAAACGTCGCGCCTCGGTGTACCGGCAGCGGACGCCGCGCGCGGCGCCCGGCTTCAGCCCCGCGACGATACCGGCCGGCGGGCGCCTCCGTTACCATGCCCCGCAATCGTGTCCATGCGCTTCACGACAATTGCGGGCGAGGCGGTTCCGGTGCTCGGGCAGGGCACCTGGCAGTTGGGCGACCGCCGCGACCGGCGCGCGCAGGAGCTCTCCGCGCTGCAGCTCGGCATCGATCTCGGCCTGACGCTCATCGACACGGCCGAGATGTATGGCGACGGTGCGTCCGAGCAACTGGTGGCCGAGGCGATCGCCGGGCGGCGCGACGGTGTGTTCCTCGTCACCAAGATACTGCCGGCGAATGCCACCAGCAAGAAGAAGATCGTCGCCTCCTGCGAGCGCAGCCTGCGCAACCTGCGCGTCGGGCACGTCGATCTCTATCTACTGCACTGGCGGCAGGGCGAGGATCTCGAGGTCGTGGTCGAGGCCTTCCGCGGGCTGGTCGAGGCGGGCAAGATCCGCCGCTGGGGCGTCAGCAATTTCGACCTGGCCGACCTGGACGAGCTGGGCGGCGTGGCGCGTGGCGCGGAGGCGGCCAGCAACCAAGTGCTGTACAACCTCTCCCGGCGCGGCATCGAATACGACCTGCTGCCGGCGGCGCGCAGCCGCGCCCTGAACGTGATGGCCTACACGCCCATCGAGCAGGGCCGGATCCTCGGCAACGCGGTGTTGAAGGCCGTCGCCGCTCGCCACCAGGCGACGCCGGCGCAGATCGCGCTGGCATGGACCATCCGCCAGGAAGGCATCGTCGCCATCCCGCGCACGGGCTCGCCCGGACACGTGCGCGAGAATGCCGGGGCGGTGGACATCCGGCTCTCGGCGCGCGACCTGCAGGAGCTCGACGGGGCATTCCCGCCGCCGGCACGCAAGCGCTCCCTCGAGATGATCTGAGCAGCCGCGCGCGGCGCTCACCAGACGGGCTGACTCGAATCCCGCTCGAGCGACAGCGTCTTGCCGTCGTCCGCGCTGAAGTACATTTTCCCGCCGCTCGTGACGAGCAGCATGCCGTCGGGCACGAGCAGCAGCGCCGCCATCAGGTTGGGCACGTCTGCGTGTTTCTGCCAGGTGCGGCCGCCGTCGCTGGTGCGCCACAGTGAGTTTTCGAGCTTCTCGGGCGTCTTCATCGGAATGTCGTCCGTCCGCAGGAGAAAGCCTTCGGTGGCGCTGCGGAACACCGGCTGTCCGGACCAGTTCGGCGAGCCGCGGGTATCCCAGGTCTTGCCGAAGTCCCGCGACACGCGGAAGGTCTGCTTGATGTTGGGGCCGGACATCGAGTAGATAGACGAATCCGCGAATACCGATATCGGGCCGTACAGCTTGGTCTCGTGGTGCGTCCACGCGTTGCCCGCCCGATCGAATACCTCGAAGGCATATCTCGGCGAATTGAAGCGCGGTGTCGTCACCAGCACGATCAGCTTCTGCTCGCGCGGGAACGCGCTGCAACGCGCCTGGCCGTTGACGAAGATCGTCGGCGTCATCGGGAACCGGCGCTGCTCGACCCAGGGCTGTTCGGCGCCCGCTCGATACGTGAGGAGGGTCAGGGTGTGCTCCTGCTCCCAGAGTGTCGTCAGGCTGCCGTCCGCCTCGGTATAAATGAGGCAAGGACGTGCGCCCGGCACTGGCACCTCGACGGGGCGCCAGTCCCCCTGCGCAGGGCGCGTGAGCAGCACGCTGTTCTCGGCCACCGCGTACAGCGTGCCATCGCCGGATTCCACCGCGGCCATGATCGTCTCCAGCGTACCCGTGTCCTCCCACAGCCACGTGCCACCGCGCTGACGTCGTGCGATCTGCCCGAACTGCTCGCCAAACAACGTGCTGCCGTCCCGCCCGGGTGCGCCTCCCGCGAGGAACATGGAGAGTCGCCTGGTTTCGGGCTTGAGGCTCGCGGGCCCCGCATCCGGCGGGATCGCGCGCCATCCCAGCGGGTCCTTCAACACCGTGCCGCGCTGCTGTGGCTCGAAGAGAAACGCGGACCGGGCCGGTAGCTCGGCATCCGCGGCGTGCACGATGCGCAGCTCGGCGGTATTGGCCGGATAGTAGGGCCGCACCATCAGCAGGGTGCCCAGATTGGTCAGGCGCCCGGCCTCCACGCTGAATCGCCATGCCGTCGAATCGATGCGCACCCCCGCGCTCAAGGTCAGGAAGCCCGCCTGGCTCGACTCGAAATTTTCGATTTCGTATTCGCCCGGAGGCAGTGATTCGAGGAAATGCGCGTGCCGCGCCTTGGCGAGATAGCGATCGACGAGTCGGTGTCGTTTGCGCGTGGTGAGGTTCTGCACCATCATCACTTCCCATTTCGCGAAGAACTGGCTGGGTTGCCGATTCGTCGCGACTCGCAGCAGCACCAGGCCGTGACCCGGCTCCATTTTCACGATGGGATGCTCCGGCTTCGGCTCGTCGTCCTTCGCGACGGCTGCAGCCGGTGCCAACAGCGCCAGGACGGCGAGCACCGCGTACGAAAAGTTTGCCGACATGAAACCTCCCTGCGTGGTGAATGCTACACGGACAAATGTCGGCCGCGCCAAGAGCCGACGAGACGCGATGGCGGTTTCGCGCGGTGCCATTTCCTGAGAATATTTTCGCCCAGTGGAATCCGCCCGCCGGAGCCGATGAATGAGACGCAGCCGCCGCCGGTTCCTGCGCGATGCGGCTCATCTCGGCGCGGGGTCCCTCGGCGGATTCGCGCTGTGCCCCACGAACGCCTTCTCCCGTGCCCGAATCCATGAGCGTGCCCCGATGACTCTTCTCGAACTTTCGCGCCAGCTCGCCGCCCGTACGCTCTCCAGCCGCGAGCTGGTCGAGAAATCACTCGCGGCCATCGCGGCCGCGGACGGCGAGGGCGCACGCGCCTTCATCCGCGTGCATCGCGAAGCGGCGCTGGCCACGGCGGATCGCATCGACTCCGAACGTCGCCGCGGCACCTCATTACCCGTGCTGGCCGGCATTCCGATCTCGGTGAAGGACAACTTCGACGAGACCGGCATCGTGACGCTCGCCGGATCGAAAGTGCTGGCCGGGACACCGCCGGCGGCGCGCGATTCGGCCGCGGTGGCCCGGCTGCGCGCCGCGGGCGCGGTGGTCGTCGGGCGAACCAACATGACCGAGTTCGCATACTCGGGGCTCGGCATCAATCCGCACTACGGTACGCCGCGAAACGCGTTCGACCGGGCCGCGGCGCGCATACCGGGCGGCTCGTCCTGCGGCGCCGCCATCTCGGTCACCGACGGCATGGCCGCCGCCGCGATCGGCACGGACACCGGCGGTTCGACGCGCATTCCCGCCGCGCTCAATGGGCTCGTGGGCTTCAAGCCCACCGCGCGGCGCGTGCCGCTCGACGGTGTGCTGCCGCTGTCGCTGACGCTGGATTCGGTGGGGCCGATCGCGAGCACCGTGGCCGACGTCGCGCTGCTGGACCAGCTGCTGTCGGCAACGACCGTCACCGAGCTGCCCGGGATGTCGCTGCGCGGCGTGCGGCTGGCGGTGCCGCAGGCGGTGGTGCTGGACGAGCTCGCGCCATCCGTGGCCACGGCGTTCACGGCGGCGGTGGCCAAACTATCGGCCGCGGGCGCCGGCGTCGTCGAGCTGCCGCTGCGCGAGCTGGCGCGCGCCGCCCAAGTGAATCCGCGCGGCGCGTTGAGCAGCGCGGAGGCGTTCTGGTGGCACCGCGAATGGATCAAACACGGCGCCGGGCAGTACGACCCGCGCGTTCTCGCGCGCATCCGGCCGGGCGAGGCGTTGAGCGCGGTGGAGTACATCGAGCTGCTCCAGCAGCGGCGGCGCTTCATCGCCGACGTGGAGACGGCCGTGCACGGCTGCGACGCGTTGTTGATGCCCACGACGCCCGACACGGCCCCCACCATCGTCGAGGTGGCCGCGAGCGAGGAGAGTTACTTCCGCTGCAACAGCCGCATGCTGCGCAACCCGTCGCTGGTCAATCTATTCGACGGCTGCGCGCTGTCCATTCCCTGCCATCGGCCGGGCGATGCTCCCGTCGGCCTCATGATCGCCGGCACGCAGAACCAGGATGCGCACGTGCTGGCGCTCGGCGCCGCCATCGAGAGACTCCTGCACGCGTGAGTCGCCCGCAGTGCGGTTCGCGGAGGCCAGCTATTCGAAGAACGGCGGCCCGGTGCCCATCACGCGGAACCACTTGGTGATGATCACCTTGTGGCCGGCCGTCACCGGCTCACCGCAGTGCCTGGTGTCCGGGTTCGGCGAGCCGTCCTCGAACAGGTTGTTCCACAGCAGCGCCATGCCCGTCTTCGGGGACACTGCGAAGTCCAGGTTGGTGAAGCGGGTTGCGCCGCCTTCCAGGCCCTCGTCGTTGAGGTAGACCATGAAGGTCCAGGTGCGATTGCCGTTGAGCGAGGCGAAGCGCAGGTAGTCGGAGTGATTGGGCTCGAAGTAGTCGCAATGCGCCTTGAATTGCTGGCCCACGTCGTAGCGCTGCACCTGGATGCTCTCGGAGTACCGCGGCTGGATGCCGATGCACTTGCAGATCTTGGCGTCCACCTCCAGCGCCAACGGGCTGCGCAGCTCGCCCAAGCCGCAGGTCTGGCTGGTCCGATACTCGAGATCTTCGAGTTTGTGCGGCAGCGTGGAGGGCGCCAGGTGATGGCTGGTGAGCGCGATGAGGCGCGCGCAGTCCTTGGCGCTCATGAAATTGTCGTAGGCGTAGAGCTCGATTTTCGGCACGTCGAGCCGGCGCAGCTTCGGCGACCCGCGGCGAATGAGCGGCGGCACTCCCACCTTGCCGTTGACCAGCGAGGTGTGCAGCGGTCGCACGGTTTGCAGGGCCACCGAGAAATCCTGGTCCGACACTCCCTGCTTCTGGAGTATCGAGTGCACCAGCTCGATGTCGCGAACCTGGCGCACCTGCTCCCGCAGCCACTCGACCCAGAGCGGTTCCGCTACCTTTGGAGGCTTCATTCGTAGAACTGCGGCCCGGTTCCCATGACGCGGAACCACTTCGTGATGATGACCTTGTGGCCGCGCGTGACGGGCTCGCCAGAGTGCTTGGTCTCGCGATTGGGCGTGCCGTCGGCGTGCAGGTTGTTCCACATCAGCGCCATGCCTGCCTTCGGCACCACCGCGTAGTCGGCGTTCACGAAGCGGGTGGCGCCACCTTCCATGCCATCGTTGAGATAGATCATGACCGTCCAGGTGCGATTGCCGGTGATCGAGGCGAAGCGCAGGTAGTCGGTGGAATCGGGCTCGAAGTAGTCCCAGTGCGCCTTGAATTGCTGGCCCACGTCGTAGCGCTGCGCCTGGATGCCTTCGCTGTACTCCGGCCGGATGCCGATGCCCCTGCAGATCTTGGCGTCGACCTCGAGCGCCACCGGGCTGCGCAGCTGCGCCAGTGCGCAGGTGGTGCTCGAGCGGTAGTCGACGTCGCCGGGGTCGTTGGCCACGGGTGAGGGCTGCAGGTGATGCGCCGAGAGGGCGATGACGCGGGCGCAATCCTTCGGGCTCAGGAAGTCGTCATAGGCGTAGACCTCGGCCTTGGGCACATCGAGCCTGCGCAACTTCGGGGGCGCGCGCCGGATCAGCGGCGGCGTTTCGATGGTGCCGCGTTTCAGCGCGCTGTCGAGCGGCCGCACGGCTTCGATACCGGCGGCGATGTCCTGGTCCGACAGCCCCTTCTCGCGCAGCATCCGGTGCACCACCTGCAAATCCGCGGCGGCGTGCACCTGCTCGCGCAGCCAGGTCATCCACGGCAGCTCCGCTGCCTTCTTGGGTTTCATGGCGGCGATTTCTACCACACCTCACCCGCGTCGTCCCGCGGGCAAAAAAAAGCGCGCCGGTCTTGCAACCGGCGCGCCATCGGACATCGTCAAATCGTCAATTGCGCCAGTTCAGGCCGATCTGCCAGCGCGCGCCGCCGTAGCTGAACTGCTCGAGGGTCGGCGCCCCATTGGAATAGACGTTGTTGGGCTGAATGCTCCGGTAGGTCGCCTCGCGGGTGATGTTGCGTCCCGTCAAGAAGACGTTCCAGTGCGGTGTGAACTG